>WQXH01000011.1 GCA_009784945.1 Coriobacteriia bacterium
GCTGGTCTTTTCTCCGTTATGCTGCGTAAGGGTTATGTGGCATTACCGCAAGTAGTGCCACATAACCCCGCCTTGCCTAACGAAGAAAATCCTCACCCATAAAGCTGCATTTTAGCTGACGCAGTGTACTAGAAGCTCGGACTACGGCGCGCCACTGGCGCCCCGCTTAACGCCCTCGCCCTTCACAGGTTCAAGTCCTTTCACCCTTACGCAAACTGGTCGACCAGCTGTTAGCTGGCCGACCAGTTTGGTGCGGGCGAAAGGACTTGAACCTTCACGAGGGTTAACCTCACTAGCACCTGAAGCTAGCGCGTCTGCCAATTCCGCCACGCCCGCACGCACTGCGGTATAGTACCATATATTGCGCCATTTAGAAGAGTGAGGTATTAAGCATGAAGCAAGATGGAATTGTCCGCATTGACATACACAACCATATTTACCCAGAACAGATTGCCCAGCGAGCCGTTGAGGGGGTTGGTAAGTTCTATAACATCAACATGGCATGTGGCGGCACAACGAATGAATTATTAGTCTTACAAAAGCAAGCCGGTCTTAATTACTCATTGGTGCACTCGGTGGCTCTCAGGCCTGAGCAGGTCACCACGATAAACGACTTCATTGCCGAGCAGTGCAGCATGCACCCCACACTCATTGGCTTTGCCACTATGCACCAAGACTTTGACGATAAGGCAGGCGAGATTGAACGCATACAAAAACTTGGTCTCACTGGCTTCAAGATGCACCCCGACTCCCAAGGGGTTAATATAGATGATGAGCGACTTATGGAGTTTTACGCACTCCTAGAAGGACGCCTGCCGGTCATGCTACACTGCGGTGACTATCGCTATGACTACTCTCACCCCAGGCGCACCAAACGTGTCTTGCAGGAGTTCTCTCAGCTCAAGATTAACTGTGCACATTTTGGCGGATGGTCACTATGCGATTTAGCAGTAGAGTATTTAGAGGACGAGCACTGTTTTATGGACATATCCAGCGCCTCTATCTACCTTGGGCCACGGAGAACAACCGAGCTTATTAGGCACTATGGTGCCGAACGCATCCTGTTTGGCTCAGACTACCCCATGTGGAATCCAGTAGAAGAGATGGGGCGTTTCTTCCTGAATGACCTTTCCACAAAGGAACAGGAGCAGATTCTTTTGCGCAGCGCCGAGGCTTACCTGGGGAGAGACTTATACTAAGCGTATCGCTTTTTACCTAGCATCAAAGGCCTCGCTCTTTGCTCTCCGTCCAAGGCGCACCAGCAAGATGCCAACAGCAATGCTGATGACGCACAGCAAAACCATGCTGCCTGCCCAAACAAAAGCGGAGGCAATCCAAAATTTATATGGCAACGAGCGAATTAGCAGAGAATCGGCAGGAAAAGTCCACGTGCCGTCGGCAAAGAAAATACCATGCATCCACACAAAGAACGCGCCAAAGTCTACTGCGATTACTATGGCAAGTAGCAAGGCTGCCACAAGGGGGATGATCCCGCCAATAATAAGAGGACGCACGAGGTAGCCAACTCTAGAGCCAGCCTTGGTGCGCCTTACCGCAACTATCATCAAAATGGTGAGCGCTAAGAAAAGCACGAAAAATGCAAGCTCCGAAGCCAGGAAGACCACACGCACGTCAAGGAGATGGGCAATCGCATCAGGGGTAATAGCGTTGCGATAGTCCTCCCCCGCCGGCATGGGGGCTGCATTATTGCCTAAGGAAAAATCTCTTACTGCCAAAGCGGTATCCACTAAAAACGTCTGTTCATTTGGGTCGGAAACATGCTCAGCAATAGAGGTCTCGGCCAATGCCCGACACACAGGCTCAGATAGCACCACCATAAGACCAGCCAGAGGCAAATAGAGAGTCAGTAATATTGCTATTGCTACTCGCACTTTAACCTCTTAATACTCCACGCGCCACAAGGTGAGACCCTTGGCTGGCGCGGTTTGTCCTGCGGATTTGCGGTCGCGAGCCAAGAGCACTTCGCTGATCCAAGATGGGTCACGCTTACGCAGGCCAACTTCAACCAAGCTGCCAACCATAACGCGCACCATGGAGTGCAAGAAGGCGTTTCCAACGACCTGCACTACCAGACACTTTTCTCCCAGATGCTGCGAACCAAAGATGAATACTCTGAAGACCTCTCGGACAGTAGGCCCAAGATCTGCCGACTTGGCAACACAAAAGCTGCGAAAATCATGCTCACCTTCAAAGAGCAGGGCAGCTGCCTTCATGGCAGCAACATCGATATACTCAGAGGATTTGAGCCACCATACGTAGGGCTCCAGAAACACTGGGGGCGTCTCGGAAGGGTAAATGCGATACCGATACTCACGCAGGCGGGCAGAAAAACGGGCAGAAAAATCGGCTGACCTTTGATCGACCTGCTTGACCACCAGCTCATCGGGCACCAAGGCGTTCAAGGAGCTTTGCAGCCTATCCAAGCCGCGCACGTTAAACTCTTCTTGCGAAAGACCAAAGCTCACGACGTTTCCAAGGGCATGCACTCCAGCATCAGTACGTCCAGCGCCAGTCGTAACAATCTCTCGGCCATAAAGCGTTTGTAGAGCCTGCTCCAGAGCTCCTTGAACTGTCTGTAGGCCCTCCTGACGGGCAAAGCCTGAAAAGCCAGTGCCCTTATATGCCACGGTGAGTGCCACAACTGTGTCAGGATAATCCGCATGCGTGGCTAGATCAACAAGCCTTGGCGCTTGACACTCCTTGTTCGGTGTGGCTACAGGCGCTCTAGGGCCGTTTTTCGCCAACGAGCGCACAAGAGCGTTAGATGCAGCCTCATTTGCCCCGCAGCTGTCGTTTTCTGGCATTGGAAGGAATATGTTACCTACTGGTTGTTTATCTGTCATACTTCGTTCACTCACCGTCATCGTATCTCTACAAAGAGCCTTTATTATAGTAGATGCGATTTGGAATTCTCCGCCGTTTCGCACACCATGGCTGACTACCATGAAGACGCGTCAAGCGTCGCATCCCCTCCTTGTTGAGCGGCCTGGGTCACTAAAGTGACCTGGGTCGCTTACCTTAAAGAGCCTTTGAAGAGCATCCGTCGCTGGTTGCGTGCCACTTATCCATAAACTCACACCAACGATTAAGTGTTTCATCGCTAATGGCATGCTCCATAGTACACGCCTCCTCTTGAGCTTTGGCTGACTCGACTCCCAAGACTTCAATAAGAAACCGGCTTAAGGTCTCATGCCGGCTTTGCACCTTGCGCGCATAAAAAAGCCCTTCTTGTGTAAGGGAGATATCTCCATAGTGTGGCTGTTTAACAAGCCCGGCGTTCTTTAGGTTGTTAATAGCTTTATTGACGCTGGCCTTTGATACATCCATCTGGCTGGCAAGGTCAACAGAACGTATCGCCTTAGACGCCCCACCAAGCAGAAATATCGCCTCAAGATAGTCCTCGCTCGAAGGAGAGAGCTTTTCTGGCTGTTCTATCCTGGCTGGCTTATCTTGCTGTTCTGACCCTTCTTTATACATAAATATCACCATTCCATTACCACAAGAAACACCGTTAACTGAGCTCTTCATCGATAGACGCTAAATCTGCCTTATAGAGTTTGCCAAAGACCAAGGTTCCCACAAATGCCACCGCTGTAAAGAAAGCTAAGATACCATAAATGAGCGATCCGTTGTCTCCGGCCGGAGAGCCCAAAAAAGCGGTAATGATTATATTGATAGTTGCTGCCACAGCAATGCAGCAGCTGAAGATGCCCAGATTCATAGCAAAGTTCTGGGAGCCGAATCTCTGGCGCGAAAATGAAGCGCCCATTACCGGCACAGAGCCATAGGCAAGAGCCACTAAAATGCCTGCAACAATGTAGAGCGGACCGATCTTAAAGGCAAGAGAGAGCGAAAGGCCTACCATGCAAAGAAAGCACAGGACACAGGCCGCAAGCATGACAGGAAGCAGCCCCACTTTGTCAAAGCTTACCCCGCTTACTATGCGACTCAGGCCATTCATGCTGGCTACCAAGCCAACCATGAGGGCGCCAAAGCCTACAAATATCTTCTCATCGAGCTCGAGCACGGCGGCACCCTGAGCTGCAGTGCCAATGAGTGCAAGACCGGAAGCAACTACAAAAACCGACCAAATGCTAAACACCCAAAAGACCCTTGTTTTGAGGATGAACTTTTGTTGTGTGAACGAGGTCTTGGTTTGAGCAGAAGCACGTTCTACTCCAAGCCTTGACCCTATGTCTTCAGGAGCCGGTTTAACCACAAATGCCAGGATAAACATAACCGTAAAGGTGAGCATGGCAATGAGCATGAAGACTATGCCCCAGTCTAAAATGCCAAAAAGGACATTGGCTAAAGACCCAAACACCAGGCTGGAAATACCAAATCCCATCATCATGACGCCAGAACTAAAGCCTACCCTGTCGGGAAACCAAGTGTTGACCAAGGTGATTATGGCGTTAAAGCCTATTCCGCAGCCTGACCCAACCAAGATGCCATAAAAGATAAAGAGCGCCCAGATGCTCAGACCGGCAAACAGAGCCGTTAACGAAAAGCCAATAGCCAATAACACAGCTGCCACGACTATTGATGCCTTAGCAGAGAACTTCTTGATTATCTGTGCACCGAGTAAGGCGGCAAAGCAAAAGGAGAACATTGATACTTGAAACACCTGCGACAAGTAAGGCCCGTAACTGCCAAAGGTTTTTCCAATGGGAACCGCAAAGATTGACCAAGCGTAAATCAGGCCGAGCACCAGGAGGGTGGCCGTGGCAAATACCAGATTCAGCATTCTCTTTCGTTTTATCATCTTGCTCGTCAATTCAGCAGAACTCATTATCTACTCCTTATCGCGTTTTTCACAACAGATCAGATGCCCAGTTGGGCACGGATATTAAGCCAGAAGAGCGCAAGCGCACTCCTCAAAGGCTCTGATACCATAAAGATGGCACCAACCACCAAAAGAGCGGCCAAAACAACCACAGAAACATGCCAGGTTTGCGGAGAGGCACGATACAGCTTGCTCACGCCCTTGGCATCAACCAGCTTTGAGCCAGCCTTGAGTCGCACCAAAAAAGAGGAGGCCATGCCGCTGCGCCCCTTGTCCAGATACTCCACCACATTTGAATGAGTGCCCAAGGCTACGATAAGGTCGGCCTTCTTCTCCCAGGCAAGCAGCAGTGCTAAATCCTCGCTGGTTGCCGAGAGAGGCCAAGACTTAAATGGCACACCCAAAGCCTCCAAGCGAGGAGCTGAAGGGCATTCGCCGCTTTCATAGGCATGGGCAATCACTTCGGCACCAGATAGCAAGGCCTTGTCTGAGACTGAATCCATGTCGCCGATGATAATGTCTGGCCTAAAGCCTGCTTCAAGAATAGCATCTGCTCCACCGTCTACTCCTATGAGTACCGGTCTGACCTCGCGAATATAGGGCTTGAGCGCATCGAGGTCGTCTAGATAGTCATAACCACGCACAACCACAAGCACCTGACGTCCTCTTATGGCGGTTTCTACTTGAGGCACAAAGGGATCATAGATGAGCGCCACGGACTCTCGATCGAGGAACTGAATTGTATTTTGCACAAACAGCTCCAGCTCGGTATCCATCCTAAGCTCAGCTGCAGCAAGCAACTCCTCAAGCCTGGCTTTATCCATAATCGTTGCCTTGGCAATGAGCACCTCGCTCTTATAAAGCGAGCCATCGGCTTCTATGCGTAGCTCATCACCGTCTTCCAAGTCATCAAAAATCGCCTGTCCGGCATCGTCGAAGAGCGGAATACCGCTTTCCAGCAATATGCCCGGACCAAGATTTGGATAGCGCCCGCTCACCGATCTTGCAGCATTGACTACCGCCTTGACACCTCTAGCCGCCAAAGTCTCCCCTGAAATTCGATCCAAATCCTCGTGATCTATGATGGCTATGTTGTCAGAACTCAAAAGAGGCACCAGATGCTTGGTTCTCTTGCCCTTGAGCACTTTGCCCGTAGTCATTGGCGCGCCTCCTCAAGCATTTTTTTTGCATGCGCAAGCGCTTCTTCGTCCGATGATCCAGAAAGCATGCGGGCAACCTCTTTGATGCGCTCGTCTTGGTCTAATTGGGTGATAGTAGTGCGAATGTGCTTTTCCACGCTGCTCTTTTCCACTACAAAATGGGCATCAGCCACTACTGCAATCTGAGCGAGATGTGTAATGACTATAACCTGATGTACCTGTGCCAACCTGGCTAAGCGCTCGGCCACAGCATGTGCGGTCTTGCCTCCTATGCCAGCATCTATCTCGTCAAATACCAAGATCATGCCCTGTTCACTCGCTTGCAAGAGTCCCTTAATGGCCAGCATGACACGAGAAAGCTCGCCGCCCGAAGCAATCTTTGCCAAAGGTCTGGCGCTGGCCTCAGGAGCTGGACGATACAGTAATTCATAGTTTTGTGAACCGCGCTGGTTCCATTTTTCAAAGGGGAGATCTTGGATGGAAAACTCTAGACTGGCGCCAGCCAAGGCCAGGTGGGCTATGCTCTCATTAAGCAAACCAATAAACTGTTGAGCGCCTGTTGCACGCGCTAAAGAAAGCTCGTCAGCACAAGTCACAAGCGCACTTTGAGCTTTTGCAAGCTTTTCTGTGGCCTCTTGTATGCGCATGGCGCTATCCTCAGAGCCTAAAAGCAGCTCTCTGGAACGCTCCAAGTGAGCAAACACCTGATCCATACCAGGGCCAAAGCGCCTGCTCAAACCGTCCAACGCCCCAAGGCGTTCCAGCGCCCTTTGCAAGGCCTCAGGGTCATGTTCAATTCCAGAGGCGTAGCGCCCCAAGTCTCCGGCAAGCTCCTCTAACCCTACAAGATAGCTACTAAGCTGCCCGCGGGGCTCATACAAAAGCGTATCGATGTCAACAAGCTTCTCGAGTGTTTTGTCTGCTGCACTCAAGCGTTCAAGCACGCCCTGCTCGCCTCGCAGCATCTCCATAACTTCGCGAGTAGCCTCTGCAAGTTGCTCGCCATGCGTAAGCCGGGGAAGCTCTTGCTCAAGCAACTCATACTCACCTTCTTCGGGAGCAAGCTTTTCTATCTCTCGCACAACAAAGGCAGCCTGCTCTCGCTCGGCACTAGAGCTGCTTGAGAGTTCTTGTAGCTTTTCCAGCTGCACATATGCGTCTTGGTAGCTTTCTAGAGACTCCTGATAGTTACCTAAGGCTACCGCAGATGACTCACCACCAAACTCGTCCAAGATACGGAGCTGTTCTGCTGCCTTAAGAAGAGACTGGTGCTCATGTTGTCCATAGAGATCAACCAGGGGGCCCAGCGACTCTCCGAGCTTGCCAACCGTAACCAGTGTATCGTCCAGGTAACAGCGCGAACGCCCCTCAGCAGTGATGCGTCGCACAGCCAAACACTCTTCGGTAGAGTCCCCAAAAGCAAAGAGCGCCTCAACGCGAGCCTCGTCTCCCTCAGCTCCTACCATGCCAGAGTCTCCCCTCTCGCCAATCAGTAACTTGAGAGAAGAAAGAAGCGCAGTTTTTCCGGCACCTGTCTCGCCAGAAAGTACGGTAAGACCCGGCCCAAGTTCAAGGTCGGCACGGGCAATGAGCGCTATGTTGCGCACCCGAAGCTCAGTGAGCATGGCTGCCCCCGGCAAGCGAGTGCGCAATGCGGGCGTAGAAATCTGGTGTATTGTATCGCAGGAGCACCATGGGGCGCTCTGCCTTGGTTACCACCACTGAGCACACATGATTCTCTCCCAGGTTGGTTTCCAAAGGCTGCCCATCTATGCAAAGCAGTGGGTACTGGTCGGCATGGGGCTGCGCAGACAGGTGAATGACATCGCTTGGCGCAGACACCAAAGCTGCTGCATGAAAACCCAGACAAGAAACGGGCACGATGCAAAGCCCCTGATGATCGGGGGTCAAAAGCGGGCCACCAGCAGAAAGAGCATAGGCAGTTGAGCCCGTGGCCGTTGCCACGATGACGCCATCTCCTCGTGGCGCTGGAAGCGGGTTTCCGTTAACAGAGATATTAACCACTATGACCTTTCCTATGGCGCTTCGCCCAATGAGTATTTCATTGAGCGCCGTGTAGTGCACTACGCTGCCGTCGCTAAAGGTGGCATCAACGCTTAACATGCCGCGAGAATCCTCATGGAGCTCGCCTGCTAAAAATGCCTCCAGCGCAGGAAAGAGGGCACCCGAGGTAGCGCCCGAGAGAAAGCCCAGGTTTCCAAAATTAACTCCCAAAAGAGGCACTTCAAGTGCATAGGCCAGGCGTGTTCCTCTTAAAATAGTTCCATCGCCGCCCAGTACACATACCAAAGAGATGTCCTTGGCCTCCTCAGTAATCTGAGAAAACTCGGGAGAGTCTATCAGCAATTGATTACTATCGACCTCTACTGCCTCAACGCCGCGAGCCGCGAGCCACTTGACACAGGCTATACGCTGCTCGGTGGCATGAGCCAGTTTGGGGTGAACGCAAAAAGCTATTCTCATGCAGACCCTCCTGCTAATTTTGGCACTGATCCAACAACTCCTCATGCGCACGGCACACAGTTTCCATAATATCTTCTCTTTTAATGGTAGCAGTTGAGCTAGACTTTACAGCCCAGATCCAAAACTCAGTATTGCCTTTTGGCCCTAACAGGCAAGAAAAACTCAATCCCCTAACCGCCAAGCCATTGTTTTCGAAGGATTGAGCCACTTCTGCCAAAGCCTGCACATGCAAATCAAAACTGTGAACCACCCCATCCTTAACGCATTCTTTAGGCAATTCAAACTGCGGCTTAACCAAAACAAAACCGTTGCCATTGCTCTCTAGCAAACAAGCTAGCTGGGGAGCCAGGCGAGAAAGAGAGGTAAAACTGAGATCAACAACCATGAGCGCGAAGGGAGCCCCCAGGCAAGCCGGATCAACAAGAGCAATGTTTGTGCGCTCAAACAGCTTCACACGGCTGTCTCCCCGTAATGTCCAGTCAAACTGCCCATACCCTACGTCTACCGCAGTTACTTGAGCGGCACCATGCTTGAGCAGACAGTCGGTAAAGCCCCCGCTTGAAGCTCCTGCATCTATACAATTGAGCCCGCCAGGCTCAAAGGCAAAATCCCTCAGGGCGCCCTCAAGTTTATAACCACCGCGCGAGACATACTTCTTGCTTTCTTTAATATGTATGAGTGCATCAGCCCTTACCAGCATTCCAGCCTGACATACTGTGGAGCCATCTACCTGTACCTGAGCTGCGATAATAAGCCGCTCTGCCTCGCTTGAGCTCTGCGCAAGACCCCTTTGCACCAGGAGGTTCTTGAGATGTTCTCTTTGCCTCACTTAGTTTTATTATTGTGCTTTAGTAGTATTTGCTGAGCAATTTCCTTAGCTGTGAGCCCCAGCTCCGCAAGCAGGGCTGCCTGGCTTCCATGTTCAACAAAGCTATCGGGCAAACCATAGGTCATGATACGAGGGTACAGCTGTTGGGCAACCAGCTCTTCAAGCACCGCAGAACCAAAGCCACCCTTGAGGCTGCCATTTTCCAGCGTGACAACACAGCCAGTGCTGGCCGCATGGGCTACAGCTTCTCCGTCGAGAGGTTTAACCCAAAGCATGTCATATACGCTGGCTTTAAGCCCGTTTGCAGAGAGTATCTCTGCGCACTCCAATGCCACTGACACCATGCTTCCCACAGCAAGAATCGAGATATCCTTACCATCTTGCAGCCTGCGTGCCTTGCCAACCGGCAAGAGGTCAGAGACAGCCTGGTCATCTTGATCTAAGGCACAAGAGGCATAGTAGCTGGCGAGTGATTCCTTAACAGGCACCCTTCCCCGGGGGTAACGAATAGCAGTGGGACCATCAGTAAGGCTCAGTGCCGTGCGAAGCGCACGATGCATGTCAATGGCAGTATATGGCGCTATGATACGCATGTTGGGAATGCTGCGCAGATATACCAGGTCAAAGGCGCCTTGATGGGTACAGCCATCGTCGCCCACCAGACCGGCTCTGTCTACACAAAAGACCACCGGTTGGTTTTGCAAAGCAACATCAATGGTGACCTGATCATAGGCGCGCTGCAAAAAGGTGGAGTACATCGCCACGACTGGACGTTTGCCGCCCAGCGCCAAGCCCGCAGCCAATGCTACTGCATGTTCTTCTGCAATACCTACGTCAACAAAGCGACTGGGATAGAGCTCCTTGAACTCCGTGAGCCCGGTGCCCGTAGTCATTCCTGCCGTTATGGCCACAATGTCTTGATTGCTGGTGGCCTCCTGCACAATCGAAGCGCCAAAAATCTCGGTATAGGTAGGAGCTCCTGAGGTGTCTACACCGGCAAGTCCGGTTTCGCGATTAAAGGGCCCCACGCCGTGATAGTATTCGGGCATGGCCTCAGCGTGAGCATAACCGCGGCCCTTTTGTGTTACTGCATGTATCAACACAGGGCCTTCAGTAGAGCGAGCAGCAACCAGAGCTTCTTCAAGGCTGCTGATACAATGGCCGTCGATAGGCCCAATGTATTTGATGCCCATGTCCTCAAAGAACATACCTGGCACCACCAGTTTTTTAAATGAGGCCTTGGCAGCTTCGCCAGCATTTACAAGGGCACGTCCTACTCTGCCTGTGCTGCCAAGCCTGCCTTCAACCGTGTCTCTCGTAAGTGTATAGGGCTTGCTCATACGCGCTTTGCCTAAATAGAGCGAAAGAGCGCCTACGTTTTTAGAGATGCTCATCTCGTTATCATTGAGCACGATGGTGATGTTTTTGCCATCATGTCCAATATGGTTTAATGCCTCAAATGCCATACCTCCCGAAAGCGAAGCATCGCCAATGACAGCCACAATTTGCTCAGAGCTGCCTTTGAGATCGCGCGCAGCGGCTAAGCCACAGGCAATGGAAAGCGAGTCCGAGGCGTGCCCGGCATCATGTGCATCGTAGGCAGACTCTTTTCGCTTGGGAAAACCGCTCACTCCTCCCTGTTGGCGCAAAGTGTCAAACGCTTCGTTTCGTCCGGTAATGAGCTTATGGGCGTAAGATTGATGTCCCACATCAAAAACCAAGCGATCAACAGAAAAATCAAATACTCTATGAAGTGCGAGCGTAATATCTACCGCACCAAGAGAAGAGGCAAGGTGTCCTCCTGTTTTTGAGGTAACCGAGACTATTCGCTCTCGTATTTCTGCCGCCAGAGTCGATAATTCTTCCAAAGAAAGATCCCAGATATCATCTGGCCTCTCTATGTTTTGTAAAAGATCCAAGCTTACTCCACCTTCTTGCCGCTCAGCTCCACCTCAGGATGCTCAGCAACAGATTCCAACTCATCAGCAGTAAAGTCTGTCATTTCCAACTGCTCAACACAGCGAGTGCCAATGGCGAGGGCTTCATCATAGAGATCAAGGCTCTTTTCTAAAGGCACTTCCTTTGCGCGCGTCTGCAAGACGATCTCTTCCAGGCGCTGTTTTTCACGGCTATACGAATTGGCATCAGACATCTTCTACTCCCTGCACGTTGAACTGATCACTTCTTGCAATGTTTCCTAAGACTCCATTGATGAATCCGCCGGATTCGTCTTCTCCGCCAAACTCATGTGCCAACTCAATGGCTTCATTAATGGTCACACTCACGGGAACCCTATCCATAAAACGCATCTCGTACACAGCTAGCTGCAAAATGCAACGGTCTACCAGCGGCATCCTGTCCAAAGACCAGTTATCCGAAGATTGTGATAGGCAGCTGTCAACTTCTTCTAAGTGCTCGGCCAGACCCTTGATGAGAATGCGCGAATACTCGGGCAAAACACCTACCTCCTCAATGAATGAGTCGTAGGCCAACATCTCACTCGGAGGCCTTCCCAAGATGTGCGCTTGGTATAACACCTGCACAGCCTTACGGCGAGCGACGGTACGGTCGTAGTGAACACCTTTGCTCTTTACCGTACTGTCATCCATAAAACGTAGTACTAGGCTCCAAAGATGATGCCGTCAATGGTGATATTGACTCTATCGATCTCGATGCAAGCCTGGGCGAGCAAGGCATCGGCAGCCGTGGCACGAACACTGGCAGCCACCTCTTGGAGCTTATAGCCGTAGAACACCTTAATGCGCAGTTCTACAACAATAGAGCCTTCTTCTTCCAAGATCAGCACGCCGCTAATCACGGGGTTTTTGCTCATCACTCCAAAAAGTCCGCCGCTTACCTGCGACACCTTAGAGCCAATTTGTGCCACACCTTCAACCTGAGCAACAGCCAGAGCAACGATACTCTCCGCTACTCCCGGGGCTATTACTACAGCTTGTCCTTCTGTTTCGTTCATAGGTATCTCTCCAAGAAGTCCGTGCGAGCCTCTCCTCGAGCAAAGGCTTCTACATCCAAAATCTTGAGATGTAAACCTGCCGTTGTCTTGATTCCCTCAATGCGCACTTCGCCTAAAGCGCGACGAGCGCGATTGAGAGCCTCTTCTCGCGTTTGACCCCATACTATCAGTTTTGCCACAAGCGAGTCGTAGTTAGGCGGCACCGCATAGCCGGCATACAGATGGGAGTCCACTCGCACTCCTGGGCCACCAGGCCACTCCAGCGAAGTAACCAGGCCAGGAGAGGGCATGAAGTTCTTCTCGGGATCTTCTGCATTGAGGCGAAACTCTATGGCATGACCAATGGGTGAAAAGGGCACTTTGTCCATGAAACTGATGGGCTCGCCAGCAGCAATGCAAATCTGCTCCTTGATGATATCAGTAAGAGTGATTTCTTCGGTTACCGGATGCTCCACTTGTATGCGGGTATTCATCTCCATGAAATAGAAGTTGTTATCCTCATCCAGCAAGAACTCCACCGTGCCCGCGTTGACATAGTTGGTGGCACGCATAGCCTCGATGGCTGCGTCCCCCATGCGCTCGCGCAATTCTGGAGTGAGAGCCGGTGAGGGAGCCTCCTCGATCAGCTTTTGGTGACGACGCTGCACTGAGCAGTCACGCTCGCAAAGATGGATGGCGTTGCCGTGGTTGTCTGCGAGAACCTGAATCTCAATATGGCGTGGCCTTAGCACAAGCTTCTCAAGATACACATCACTGTTGCCAAAAGCCACCTGTGCCTCAGAGCGGGCAGAATTAAAGGCAACTTCCAGCTCTCCTGGAGTCATAACCTCGCGCATGCCTCGACCGCCGCCGCCGGCACTCGCCTTAATTAAAACGGGGTACCCTACCGCATCAGCAAAACTGACCGCCTCATCTAAGGTCTCAATCGTTCCCTCAGATCCAGGCACCGTTGGCACGCCGCTCTTTTGCATGGTAATACGAGCCATGCTCTTATTGCCCATTAACTCAATGGACTCGGGACTTGGCCCTATCCAGGCAAGCCCATGCTCGACAACATGGCGAGCAAACTCAGCATTCTCTGCAAGAAAGCCGTAGCCGGGGTGAACGGCGTCAGCGCCTCTTGATACTGCCGCACCAATAACAGCAGGAATACTCAAATAAGACTGCGAGGAGGGTGCAGGGCCAATCTTAACCGCTTCATCTGCATCTCTTACCGCCATGGTATTGGCATCGGCCTCAGAATAAACCACCAGTGAGGGTATGCCCAGCTCCTTACAAGCACGAACAATGCGGAGAGCTATCTCGCCGCGATTTGCAACCAGTACTTTCTTAAACAAACTGCGCTCCTTTTCTATGCATCAGCTTCCTGCAGCCTTGGCCGCAGGTATTACATGCTAGTTACCTGTGGTGTCAGCCAGGGGTTGATCGGTAGTGGGCTCGATATAAAACATTACCGTGTCATACTCAACCGGCATGGAGTTTTCAATACACACCTCTCGTACCGTGCCCATTTGCTCTGCAGTAATCTCGTTCATGAGCTTCATAGCCTCAACGATGCAGAGGGTTTGACCTGCTACTACTTCGGTGCCCACCTCTACAAAGGGTGGCTTATCAGGAGCCGGCGCAGCATAGAAGGTGCCTACCATGGGTGCCTTGACCGCAATCCAGTGCAGGGGAATGTTGCCTGGGGCTGCTGGTGCGGCAGCTGGAGCAGCAGCTACCGAGTCGGCCGGAGCGCTCTCTGCTTGTACGAGCGGTGCTGCGCCCTCGCTTGAGCCCACGGCACGAACCGTAATCTTGCTACCAGCTTCTTCTACAACAACCTCGCCTATTCCAGTTTCTTGGACAGTCTGAATCAGTTCTTTAATCTGTGCTATATCCACAGTCTCTACCTCCTTGGTACCATGGGATTGTTCTCTTAACATCCAAGGTGTCTTCTCAGATGTGCGATGCTTTTCGAGATAGGTGCGCGCTTCGTTGGGAAAGAGCGCCCACATCAATACGTCTTCTTCGCTGCGAGCCAAGTCGCCAGCTTCTGCGGCTACCTCGTCGTAAGTGGTTGTGACCAGGCTCGACGGAGGAGTCTCTGGGTCTAATGGGGCTTGATTGCCCAGTGCCTTGGCAACAATATCTTTGTCCAGGGGGCCTGGCGCCTTACCGTAGTAGCCAGCCAGGTAGTCTTTCATCTCAGAAGAAATGACGCTCCAGCGCTTGCCAGTAAGAACATTAAAGACCGCCTGCGTGCCTACGATCTGGCTCATGGGGGTTACCAGGGGTGGATAGCCCACTTCAGCACGTACACGCGGAATCTCATCCATTACGTCATTGATACGGTTTGAAGCCTTTTGGATCTCCAGTTGACTCACCAGATTGCTCATCATGCCGCCAGGAACCTGATGGTTATAAACCTGCATATGAATGAGCGATGATACGCCGCGCTTGTACTGACCACGTTGACGAACGCTCTCCCAATACTCAGAAATCTCAAAGAGTTTGTCGAGGTCTAAGCCGGTGTCGTAGCTGCTCTCTTTGAGTGCGGCAACGATCATCTCTACCGCCGGTTGGGAGTTTCCAAAGGCAAGAGGTGCACTGGCGGTATCTACGATAGCAGCGCCTGCCTCAGCAGCCTTAATGTAATTAGCCGGTGCCATACCACCTACGTAGTGACAGTGGATATGAATGGGAAGCTCAATGGCCTCGCGAAGCGCCTTGACCATTCGCTCGGTGCGATACGGTGTGAGCATGCCTGCCATGTCCTTAATACAAATAGAGTCTGAACCCAGATCTTTGAGCTTGAATGCATAGTCGATATAGCTATCCAGCGTATGCACCGGGCTCATCGTATAGGAGATAGCGCCCTCTAAGTGCGCCCCCGATTCCTTGACGGAGCGAGCACAGTCCTCAACATTACGAATGTCATTGAGAGCGTCAAACACACGAAAGACATCAATGCCGTTGCGGTGTGATGCTTTGATGAAGTGGTCAACAATCTCTCGTGAATAGTGACGATAGCCCACGAGGTTTTGCCCACGCACTAACATGGAAAGCGGTGTGTTAGGGCAGTGCTTCTTAATAGCACGCAGGCGCTCCCAGGGATTCTCATCCAAAAAACGCAGGCAGGTGTCAAAGGTAGCTCCGCCCCAGGCTTCGATGGCCCAATAACCCACCTCGTCTATTTTTGAGAGTATGGGTAGCATGTCGCCGATGGTCATTCGGGTTGCCCATAAGCTTTGATGGGCATCGCGAATTGTGGTGTCCATTAAATATAGATTTCTCATAGTGCCTCCAAGAGGATAAGTGGATATTACATTGTAACAGTCAAGTCAAGAATTATATGAAATAGTAGCGGTGTGGTTACTGCTCCGCTGATTCTCTCTGATATTCTTGCGTCTGGACGGACAAAAATGGGCGGTGAGTTACACTCTGGTGATATAACGAGCGTCTCGCGTATCGATTTTGAGTACATCTCCGCTGTTTACAAACATGGGAACCTGCACTACTGCCCCGGTTTCCATAGTGGCTGGCTTGGTACCTCCTTGAACAGTATCGCCTTTAAACCCTGGCTCCGTCTCGGCTACCTCCAGCTCCACGAACATCGGCGCTTCCACGCCTATCAACTCGGTGCCTGCGTATTGCAAGGCAACCGTGTCGTTTTCTTTGAGCCATTTGGCTGTGTCGCCCACTACGTCGGCTGCAAGCGCCAATTGGCTGTAATCGCTGGTGTCCATGAAATGATAGTCTTCTCCATCGTTATAGAGATATTGCATTTCTTTGGTCTCCATGCGTATTTCTTCGAATTTCTCGCCACTCCTAAAGGTCATGTCATTGACCCTGCCACTACGTATGTCGCGGAATTTTGTGCGCACAAATGCGCCGCCCTTACCAGGCTTGACGTGTTGAAATTCGATGATAACACAGGGCTTGCCTTCTATCATTATGGCTTTGCCGTTCTTAAAGTCTGCAGTTGAAATGGTCACAGTGTCTCCCTTAAGCTTGTTTCGAATCGCTAAATTATAGCAAAGCCTGAAAAAAATACCTATAATCAACCCATGAACAGTCAATTGCAAGAAAAAGAAAGCTTGCTGCGCAGTAATTTGCAGGCCTATGGCTCTGTAGCTATTGCCCTGAGTGGCGGAGTTGATTCCACGCTCCTGCTGGATGTAGCGCACGAAGTATTGGGTCAACGAGCGGTGGCCATCACTGCCACAATGGCAAGTTTTCCTGCTCGTGAGCTCAGCGTCGCAATGAGCTTTTGTAGTGAGCGAGGCATACCCCACTCCCTTATGGAATTTGATGAGCTTGCCGTAGAGGGCTTTGCCTCCAACCCGCCAGAGCGTTGTTATCTCTGCAAGCGTGGGCTGCTTACAGCCATGCTTGCTCTTGCCAGCAAGCTGGGCTTTGAAGTGCTGGCCGAAGGCTCTAACCTTGATGACGACTTTGATTATCGCCCCGGCGCAAAGGCCGTGCGAGAGCTCGGTGTGGCCTCGCCACTCAAAGAAGCCGGGTTTACCAAGGCAGATATTCGCAAGCTCGCAAAGTTTAGAGGATTGGCAGCTTGGGATAAACCAGCCTTTGCCTGCCTCTCCACCCGCCTACCCTCTGGCACCCCCCTCACCAAAGAGCTGCTGAGACGCATCGACGAAGCAGAGCAGTGCATCTTAAGCACCGGAGCCAGGCAAGTGAGGGTGCGCATCCACGAAAACCTGGCACGCATAGAAGTAGACGAAGAGAGTATGCTGCTTTTAATGGAGCGCCCAGCCAGACAGCAGGTGGTAGCTGCTTTACAGGCTTTGGGCTTTGACAACATAACCCTCGACCTACAAGGCTACCGCACCGGCTCAATGAACGAACGCCGGTAAACGATACAACGGCTCACCTTGCCTCGCTAGGCTTGCAGCGCCTGCAAAATCTACAGCGGTTTATCTCACTTCTATGAGCTCTCTCGGCGAGCGGGTAAAGCAGCTAAAGCCTGCGTCTGTTACCAGGCCAAAGTCTTCGATCCTCACACCGCCATAGCCGGGCAGGTAGACACCAGGCTCTATGGTTACCACGTTTCCAGCAACGAGAGGATCTGTGCTCTTTGGAGAGAGCGAGGGCAGCTCATGTACCTCTATGCCCACACCGTGTCCGAGTGAATGCGTAAATGCCTTTTCCAAGTCTGCCTTTTTTAGCACTTCCAAAGCCAGCTCATGAGCTTGCCGACCGGTAATGCCTGCCTTGATGCCTGCCTTTGTGCGAGCCTGTGCAGCTAAAACCGCTTCGTACATCATACGTTGCTTACAAGATGCCTCGCCGATGACCAAGGTGCGGGTCATGTCGGAACAGTAGTCGTGATAGCGAGCGCCAAAGTCCAGCGTAAGAAAGTCCCCCCGCTTAAGGCAGCGTTTTGTGGGACGGGCATGCGGCAGCGCCGAATGGGAGCCCGAGGCCACTATTGAGGGAAAGGCTCTACCGTGAGCACCCTTTTCTCGCAGAGCAAACTCCAGGCGGTTGGCAATCTCCAGCTCGCTCAAACCAGGCTTGACCCAGGTGAGCAGCTCGCCAAAGGCAGCATCAGTAATGCTTTGCGCCTTGCGAAGCAGGCGAACTTCCCCTGCATCCTTAAGGGCTCTGAGTTCACCAAAAAGCCCCTTGGTCTCAACAAGTTTAACCGGGGTTTTTGAGAGGGCTTTTTTGAGAGCCTTGTAGTGATCAAGGCGAATCGTCGTTTCGTAGCCAAGGCAAAGGCTTTGCTTCTTTGACCTTGCCAGCACTGACTGCACAAAGCTAAAACGACCGGCCGGATCAACGCTGATCTGCCATAGTCCTCCAGAATTATTTGCTTTCATAGCCTCGCTATAGCGAGTATCAGTATGTATATAAAGTCTTGAGGGAGTAACGAGTGCCCCATGCGACTGCTCGTCGTCAAATATCTCAGTCCAACCGCTGAGCCAGCGCATAGTGGCGGAGTCTAACGTAAGCAACGCGTCTAGCTTAAGCTCGCGCATGCGCAGACGCAAACGCTTGGCCCGCACAGCGCAATCGGCCTCGAGGCTACCCATCGCTAATCAGCAAGCCTTTGTTCGACGGCACGAAATATCTTGGTGTACCAAAGATCGGTCGAAGACAGCGGCTTAACCAAGATGCAGTCAATAACGCACAGACGTGCGCCCAAGATGTCAGTAAAGATTTGGTCGCCCACCACAACAGTGCTCGCCCTCTTGGCTCCTATGGTGTTAAGCGCCTTGACATAGGCCACCGGCAGCGGCTTCATGGCCTTGGCAACGATGGGCACGCCGAGCTCGGTGGCATAGTCATGCACCACAGCATGCCAATTATTTGAAAGCAAACAGCACGAGATTCCCGCCTGCTTAAGCCCTTCCAGCCATGCAAGCACCGAGCTCTCTATGGCTGCTGTAGCACGAGAGACCAAGGTGTTATCCACGTCGAGTATCAAAGCGCTATAGCCTTTACTTGCAAGGAATTCCAAGGTGATATCCTCGACCTTCTCAAAGCGTACATCAGGCTGTAATAATTCCATTAGCGCGGCACCTCAAAAATGCGCAGATATTCTTCTTTGGCAACCTCAAATTCGTCGTTGGTTACGCAAAAAGTGTGGTAGCCCTCTTTGGAAGTAAGAACGTAGTAAAAGTAGTTGGTATCCGCGGGATGGGCTGCCGCAATAATGGACTGTATGCTGGGAGAGCATATGGGGCCAGCCGGCAGCTCGTAGTGCAAATAGGTGTTATAGGGGCTATCAACTTCGAGATCCACATAGAGCAGGGGGCTGCCATCGTAGCTTGGTCCCAGAGCATAGACAACCGTAGCATCGATTTGCAGCTTCATGCCGTCTTTGAGACGATTATAGATGACCGAAGATACGAGGGGGCGCTCTTCGTCTATGGCCGTCTCCCTCTCGATGAGGGAGGCCAGGGTCACCACATGAAAGAGGTTCAAACCGCGCGCCTCGGCTACAGAAAAGTCCACGTCTTTGGTTTCAAGGACAAATTGGTCAAGCAGCACCCGTATGACGTAGCTCGCATCTGCATCTTTAGGAATAGCATAGGTCTTGGGGTAGAGAAAACCTTCAAGTGAGTTGTTATACACGTCGTGTAAGAAGGGGTAGTCTACAGCATAGCTGTGGGCAGAATAAACCTCTGCCAAGAAGTCGGCCTGTGCAATGCCGCAGGACTCTTCTACAATGCGTGCAGTCTGCTCAACCGTAAGCCCCTCAGGAACGGTAAGTCTGTTGCCGTCTTCGATAGGCCCAGCTACCAAGATGCCAATAAGGGTGGGCAAATCCATGAGCGTTTCAAGATCATAGACACCTGACTTGAGATACTGATCTGCATTCATGCTTCTGGCCTGCGCCAAGAATGACTGCGTATCGGCTATCACTTGCTCATCTTTTAAAATGGAGGCAATTTGGCTCGCCGTACCCACATTGCTGGGAATAGTCACCGTTACCGCAATGCCGGGCACTATCTCCTGCTTTTCGAAAAATGGGCTGATGAGCTTAAAACCAAAGATCCCTGCCAAAGCAATGGCGGCAATAAGCGGGAGTACAACTAAAAGGGTTTTTCTTTTGGAGTGTCTACGAGGCATGCCCGCCTCAAGGATGGCGTCATGCTGCTTAAATGCATGAGGCGAGGGCGAACCCGGACGAACCCGTTGAAACCTGCCCGTAAGAGAACCGCTTCTTGGGGTTTGAACGGGTCTGGGTCTGCTGGTAGTAGTTCGTTCAGTCCGTGGCGGCCTGCTTGAGGCAGGTCGCGCATTCACCTGTGGAAAATCTCGTCTTGAACGACTATGCTTACCGCGATAATCAGTCATCTATCCCTTTTCGTTGATGGCTCACAGTCAGGCCTGTTTTCAAGCCACGCTTGCAACATTATGCATGCAGCTATTTTATCAGTCTTTCCACGCATGTTCTTCTCGTTGTAACCAAGCTGTCTTAGTACTTGCTTAGCCTCTTTGCTTGAAAGACGCTCATCAGCATAGACAATGGGGAGGGCATAGAGTGTTTCAAGCTGCGTTGCCATGTTGCGAATTCGAGCAGCCTGCGAATGCTCCCGCCCGTCCAGAGAAACAGGCAGGCCTACTACCAGCAGCTCCACATCGTAGTTGTCTAACAATCGTTTAAAGGAAGGTGCGTTGCCTATGACTTCGTGAGTAGGAATGACCTCCAAGGGGTGTGCAAGCAAGCCAGAAGCATCGCTTATCGCAATGCCCGTGCGCTTTTCGCCCAAATCCAAGGCCATGATGCGCATGGTCTATGCCTCCAGGATACGACAAACCTCAGCGAGCGCTGCATCAAGACCGGTGGCATCTTTGCCACCTGCCTGTGCCATAGAAGGCTTACCGCCGCCCCTGCCCCCTATAACAGGCGCAAGCTCGCGGACGAGGGCTCCCCCATCAAAGCCAGCCGCAACCGCCTTGTTAGTGGCAGCGGCCAAGAGGGAAGGCATGCCGTCTGCATCAAGACTGCCTAAGACAACAGCGGAGCTGTCTCCTAGTTTTTGTCGTAAAAAGTCAGCAGTCTCCCTCAGCTCTCCACCGTTAAGCCCGTCTTGCCTATGAACCAACAGCCAATAACCCTGCTCACCACCAATGAGTATGGCTTCATCCAAGTGCTGGGCAAGAGCTCCCGTAGCACTCTCGGACTTAAGCTGGGTAAGTTCGTCATGAGCCTTGCGGAGGCTGTCGTGTTGAGCCTGTATTCGCTGTGATACTTCATCGGGCGTAGTTTTAAGGAGGGCAGCACAGCGCTCCAGCTCTTGTTCTGCCCGTTTGTAGCGATCAAGAGCATCAAGAGAGGTGAGGGCCTCAATCCTGCGCACGTTGGCACCAATGGAAGACTCGCTGATAATCTTAAAAAGGCCAATTTGAGAGGTGTGGCTCACGTGCGTGCCACCACAAAGCTCTCGACATTCTTGACCTAGTGCCAGCACTCGAACCTGGTTGCCATATTTCTCGCCAAAAAGCGCAGTAACGCCGTCTGCCCGAGCCTCTTCGAGCGTGGTTGTGTAGGCATGAGCCAGGCGGTCTTCTACTATCATGGCATTAACCAGTTCTTCTACTTCTGTAAGCTCCTCACTGGTCAGTGGCTCAAAGTGCGTAAAGTCAAAACGGAGGCGCTCTGGCGCCACCAGGGAGCCCGCCTGAGTAATATGATCGCCGAGCACCACGCCAAGCGCGTAGTGCAGCAGGTGTGTGGCTGTATGATTGCGCTCGATGCGCTTGCGTCTTGTTAGATCGATGGTGGCTAATACCGAGCCTCCCACACTCAGCTCACCTCGAGCCTCACCAACGTGCGCAATAATACCCTCACTGTGCTCAACAGTGTTTGAAACAATAAAACTGGCGCTAAAGGGCATGTCACTTGAGCCATCGAGCAAGACGATGGCGCCTTTGTCGGCCATTTGGCCACCCTTCTCAGCATAAAAGGGAGTTCTACTTAAGATGAGTTCTGCAGTCTCGCCGTCTTGTACGGTTTTAACGGTTTGCCCATCCACCAGTATGCCCAGTATCTGCGCATTGGCCGAAGCACTCTCATAGCCTACAAACTCACTGGGGCCTTGCTCGGCGAGCAAGTGCTCATAGAGACTGTTTGCTGTTGCGCTCCACGCTTCTCCCTTAGCGTGAGCACGTGCCTGTGTTCTTTGTTGTTCCATGAAAGTATCAAAGCCGGCTCTGTCAAGGTCAAATCCCTGTTCATGAGCAATTTCAATAGTGAGGTCAATAGGAAAGCCAAAGCGATCATGGAGGATAAACGCCGTGTTGCCATCGAGCTGCTCACCTGGTTGAAGGGCGTCAAGGTGCTCAGACAAAAATCCCTGCCCCAGGTGAAGCGTTTGAGCAAAGCGTTCTTCTTCTGAGTGTGCGATGCGCTCTATAAGCACGCGATTTTCAACAATCTCGTGGTAGACAGCGCCCATCTCGGCAATGACGGCGTTGATGTACTCGCTCATGAAGGGCGACTCTATGCCCAGCAACAACCCGTGACGCATGGCGCGACGCATAAGGCGTCGCAGTACATAGCCTCGACCTTCGTTGGATGGCAAGATGCCATCGCCAATCATAAAGGTGATAGCACGCGCATGGTCGGCAAGGATACGCAGCGAAAGATCGCTCTTTGGCTGACCAGATGCCAGCTTGGCAGATGCGTCATCGCCTTGAGATGCAAAGCTATTGGTATAGCTTACGCCACTCAGGCGCTCCCCTACCTCTATAAGACCTCTGAGCATATCCGTCTCGTAATTGGAGTGCACACCCTGCAAGATTGCTGCAGTACGCTCAAGGCCCAAGCCCGTATCGATGTTCTTCTTGGGCAAATCAATGAGAGAGCCATCTTCTTGCAGGTCATATTGAGTAAAAACACAGTTCCAAAACTCAATGTAGCGAGCACAGTCGCATCCAGGGGCGCAGTTGGCACTCTCGCAGCCAAACTCCTTGCCTTGATCATAGTAGAGCTCGCTGCAAGGTCCCGATGGCCCCGTAGTACCGGCCACCCAAAAGTTATCGTCCTTGCCAAGTTTGGAAATATGGCTCTTGTCTATGCCAAGGCTCTCCCAGATGCCCAGAGTTTCGTTATCATCTTCGTATACGGTAAAGTAGAGCTTGTCAACGCTAAAGCCCAGCACCTCGGTAGAAAACTCCAAAGCCCACTCACACATCTCCTGCTTAAAATAAGCGCCAAAGGAAAAGTTGCCCAGCATCTCAAAGAAGCTCAGATGGCGCCCGGTGGTTCCAATGATGTCTATGTCGGTGGTGCGTACGCATTTCTGTACGGTAGTAGTGCCGATATAGGGAGCCTCAAGTTGCTTTTTCTGCATGAAGTAGGGCTTAAACTGCACCATGCCAGCACTGGTAAGCAGCATAGAGGGATCATCGGGAATAAGCGAGGAAGAAGGCATTCGCTTGCAGCCTTTTGACTCAAAGAAGGCAAGGTACTTCTCCCTCAGTTCTGCAGTTTTCATTGTTGGTCTTCTCCTGTTGAATCATCGCTCGGCTGCTTGCGTTTCTTGATGAAGGGAAACCATTGGTACAGGCCGCCGCTTCTTGCGCCCGAGGCTTCAGACTGCAAGTTGCCACCAAGAGGGCGGCTCTCCATAAAGAGTGCTCCATGCTCGCTCGTCAACTGACGTCCCGTCTTCTTTTCAAAGTAATGTATGAATATTGTTTTGATGGCCGATGCTATGGGAATTGCGCAGAGCATGCCAAAGATGCCGCCTAAGGTTGCACCAACGAGAATGGCCACGAGCACCACTGCTGGATGAAGGGCAACATGGCTTCCCATAATTCGTGGAGCAACAAGATAGTCGTAGAGCAGCTGGCAGGTAATGGTGAGGAGCACTGCCAAAACCGCCGTAAGCGGCGATACAAGAAGCCCAATAAGCCCAGAAAACACCCACGCCGAAATAGGGCCAAGAATGGGAATGAAAACCATCAGACCGGTAAAGAGGGCTACAACCAGCGGATAGGGCACACCGATAATCGAGTAGGCAATAAATGCCAAGGTGCCGGTGCAGATGCAGGCAACTACCATGCCTCGCAGGTATCCACCAATAGCTCGAGAAAAGGCGTTGGCAATAACCAGTGCTTCTGGTAAGTACCGAGGCCCAAGGAGGTTGCGAGCCTCAGCTCTGAATCTCGGTAAATCCTTGAGTATCCAAAAACATACCACCGCTGAAACACCGGCAACAACCAGGGAGGTTCCCAGTGACGTAGCAGCGTTAACCATGGCAGTGGCGCTACTGGAAGCAAAGGTGGTTGCAAACTTGGCGAGCTCTATGGAAATAGTGGTGATTGCATCTTGAATACCCGTTTGCTTAAGGTATTCATCGATTTGTGTAAAGGTCTGAGAGATAAAAGTTTGAGCCTGTTGTAGATACTGTGGCACCGTGCTAAAGAAGCCTATGACCTGCTCAGCTGCCACTGGTACAAACAGCAGAATGATTGCCGCTAGTATCGAAAGCGCTATCACGTACATGATGAAGGTGCCAATGACCCGAGGCAGCCCCTTGCGCTCAAAGAAATCAACCGGCGCTCGAAGTAGAAATACCAAAAAGGCCGAAAAGAGTATTATGGCGATTGGCGTCCAAACCTGTTGAACCAGCCAAAATGCCCCGGCAAGCAATATGATGGCACCAATGATGGTGAAGGTGATATAGAAACGTCGCTTTTCTGGTGCCATTGCTTCTAGTTTAGAAACACCTTCTTCTCCAGGTTGTTTTATGCTCACTCGTCACGCTTGCCCTCTTTGACACCGTCCTCATCGGTATAAAACAGATAGAATCCGTCGACCTGCTTGGATTCAGCACTTGCCGTCTGAGAAGTATCAATGTCGTCGTCCGGCTCAAAATCGGGAGTATAGTTGACCTGCATTGCGCTTCCCTGCTGAGCGGTATCGCCTTGATTGGTCTGGCCAAGACCCGCAGCAGGGCTACTGGTTGCAGGAATATGAGAGGGCGCTGACGCGGTCTGTGTTGACTCAGTTGCAGACTGGCTGGAGCTTGCGGCGTGGGCAGGGCTTGCAGCCTGGGTGGCGCTGGCAGCCTCTGGGCTCTGGGTGTTTTGTGTTAGCTCAGAATAAGCGGCGGCATATGCGTTGCGCGCTGCAACAAATGCCGGGTCAACTGCAGGTGCAGTCTGTTGCTCAGGCACTGGCGTTGGTGCTGGTGCTGGCGTGGGCTCAGGAGCCTGCTCTGGCGTAGGCTCTGGTGCTGGCGTAGGCTCAGGTATGGGATCTGGCATGGGCTCCAGTATGGGCGCAGAAGCAGCAGCGGCCGCAGCGCTTAATTCGCCCTGATCGTAAATAGGTTCAAATTCAAGTGTTGGCTCAAATTCGGTAATGGGCTTTGGCGCAGGTGCACTCACGCTTGCCACAACCGATGCAGCTTCTGCTGCAAGCGGCGTGCTTGTATCTGGTTGCACCTCAAGCTCCGGCTCAGCGCTTGCCTGATAGGCAGGTGCACGTTTAAAAAGTGGGGTATCAGCGACCCCTGAGTCCTCGCCTTCGCTGTAGGTTGGCTCCTCGTATCCGGCCTGGAGAGCAGAAGCACGTCTTACCACATCTTCTGCATTCTTTCGCTCCTTAGAAGTTCCAAAGAGATCACGAACCTTATCTGTTGCAGCGTTAAGCAAGTTGAGGGGGGCGTCGGTTATTTCTGCCACCTTACCAACGGCATCTGAAGCGGTTGCAGTTACCCGCGAAACATCAGAAAGAATGGTATCGGCACGCATTATTTCCAGATTGACCGCATCAACCGTAAGTGAGATACGCTCAATCAGGGGGTCAAGGCGCTGCACAGCTGGCTGTATATCTTCTAGCACCTTGTTAGCCTGGTCTATGGTTGGCTGAATATCATCAATAGTCTTATTGACCTTGCGGATGGTGCCAATTACATTGACTACCAGCACAATTAACGCTATGACAAATACAATTATTACCACTACCAGTACCAGTATGGCTACATCATTCATTGCGGGCTCTGTGACCACATCATTCATTACAGGTTCCTTCCCTACTAAAACTGTTATCCCTAATGATAACACAGCCTATTAAGCACTATGGCTTCCTGTCATTTCTGCGTTGCTCTGTTCGGTATGCCTCCCACCCTCGCTCCCCAGGAGTGTAGAAGCAACCGGTCTCAAGCCCCTCGGGCAAATACTGTTGATCCACGTATCCAGAGGGATTACTGTGCGGGTAATGATAGGCACCATAGTTTTCTGAGCCAGGACGATGCCTGTCGCGCAAATGATTGGGCACCTGCCTCAGTGGCCCTTTGGAAACCTCGGCCAAAGCTGCGTCTATGGCGATATATGAAGCGTTAGACTTGGGTGCCAGAGCCATGTACACTGCTGCCTGCGAAAGATTGATGCGGCACTCAGGCATACCAATCCTCTCAACCGCCGCAAAGGCTGCATGGGCTACGAGCAGAGCCTGTGGATCAGCATTGCCCACGTCTTCCGAAGCAAAGATCATGATACGTCGAGCGATGAACTTGGGGTCTTCCCCACCATCGAGCATGCGGGCAAGCCAGTAGGCAACAGCATCGGGCTCCGAACCACGCATGCTCTTAATAAAGGCACTGACGACGTCGTAGTGCATGTCGCCCTTTTTATCGTAAGGAAGAGTCGTGCGCGGTGCGGCTTCCATAACGCATGAGAGCTTAATGCTTTGTTCTGGCGTAACATTGACCGCAAGCTCCAGAGTGGTAAGCGCACTACGTGCATCCCCACCTGCCATGGTTACGATGGCATCCAAGGCATCATCACAAAGCTCATAGGCTCCAGCCAACCCACGTTCATCAGCAAGTGCTCGCTTGATTACTGTTGCAACCGCCTCATTGCTCAATACGAGAAACTCGATAACTCTCGAACGACTGATGAGCGCCGAGTTAACCTCAAAGGCCGGGTTTTCGGTGGTGGCTCCAATGAGAATAACGACTCTGTCTTCCACTGCGTGCAAAAGCGCGTCTTGCTGCGATCGAGAAAAGCGGTGGATCTCATCCACAAATAGGATGGTTTTGAGGTGGTAGTGGGTCAGGCGCTGTGCAGCCTCATCAATAACCCTGCGTAGATCGCTCACACCGCCACTGATGGCACTGACCTCGGTAAAGTGAGCCTTGGTTTGCGCAGCAATGATGCGCGCCAAGGTGGTCTTGCCCGTGCCAGCCGGGCCAAAGAGGATGATAGACGAAAGACTGTCGGTTTCTATGGCTCCCTTAAGCCAGCTGCCCTGCCCTAAAATTTCTTCTTGCCCTACCAACTCGTCAAGATTTCGAGGTCTCATGCGCACGGCCAAAGGGGCTACGCTGCCCAAGGCCTCTCGCTCAGTTTTAGAAAAGATGGTTTCCATGCTCTCAGTATAGCTGCCTAGCACTCTGTAAGCTTTTAATTAAGTACCTCATTCTTGGTCCGACGGGATGAACCCACCTATCAAAAGGTGGGTACCCGCACCACTGCTTCCAACTTCCGCTACCATGTAGGGGGATACCTGTCTACAGCAGTATCTGGGTTCCCTATTCATTCATGTCGGTCCATCGATCAAGCCGGCCAAGAATGAGGCAATTCAATTCTAACGGAAACTAAATTGCTATTTCAAGCGGATATTTTGCGGAGCCCTCATCAGTATTGCAGGGGTTAACTGCTTTAGATCCTCGCCTGGGGCATCTTAAGCTCTAGCCAGACTTAAACCCAAAACGGCGCGGATGGGCTGAATGCAGATAAGAGCGGCAGCGGCCTTTATGATATCTACCACCAAAAAGGGGGCAACGCAGGCTGCCACAGCAGCTCCAAAGCTTGCACCGGTAGAGACCATAAACCATAAACTACCCAGCAGATAATAGACGAGAGAGAAAACCACGAGCGATGCAATATCTACCGTTGGCAAAAGCCAGTGAGGGCGCAATGGTTTCTGGGGTGCGTCATCATCATCTTTGAGCACCCTGCTCCTCATGAAAGCGATGATGATGGCAGCAACAAGAAAGCCTACGAGAAAGCCTCCTGTAGGGCCAACCAGCATGGCTATGCCACCACGCATGCCCGAAAACACCGGCAGTCCTATAGTGCCCAGCGCCAAATACCCACCTACAGCTGCCACCGAATAGGCAGGGGGCAACAGGCATATGACAATGCCCAGCATCATAGTCTGCAAGGTAAAGGGAATCGGACCAAAGGGCAGGGTAATAAGCGCTCCCGCAGCAATGAGCGCAATACTCAAACCAGTAAGCACCAAAGACTGTGTACGCGACCTTTGTAGCATTAAACACTCCTTTCAGGGTGCTAATATTATAGCGCACAGGGCAACCACTCTCCTGTACACTGGCGTAAACACTGGAGTAAGGCACACAGAAACAAGCAGGTGGGCAACCTGGCTTGGCCTTAAGCATTGAGGAGTCCACCATGTATTACGCAACACAGTATCACTCGCCCATAGGTCTACTCACGCTTGCCTGCAAAGATGAGAAGCTCGCTGGCCTTTGGGTGGAAGGACAAAAGCACCATGGGGCAGGCATGACAAACGAGCTGGTATTCAAAGATGACCCTTTGGTGTTTGGTGCAACCAAACTGTGGCTTGACAGATATTTTGGTGGACTTGCACCAGAGCCCGAAGAGCTTGCCTTGACTTTTCAGGGCAGCGACTTTAGGCGAGGCGTCTGGAGCATACTTTGCAAAATACCCTATGGCAGCGTGATTACCTATGGTGAGATTGCCAAACGAATGGCAGCGTCACTGGGCAAAGCTCACATGGCAAGTCAGGCCGTGGGTGCTGCAGTTGGCCGCAATCCTATTTCAATTATCGTCCCCTGCCACAGAGTCGTTGGAGCAAGCGGTAACCTCACTGGCTACGCAGGTGGTTTGGCCAGGAAGCTGAGCCTTCTCAAACTCGAAGGGGTTGATACCTCCCATTATTCTCATCAAATAGACAGCAACATGGAGGCCTGCGGTTTCTGAAACAGGATATAACCCAGTCAATGATTTAAAGCAGCAACCTCAACCAAAGGGCTACGCTACTACGGTCAGCTCGCCGGTTTGCGTATCAATAACAAAGCCGTGCACATTAACATACCCAGGCATCAGTGGGTGGTTTGCTAAAAGTGCAACGTCCTTTTGCACTGAGCCCTCAAGCTCTCCAAAGCCCTCAAGCCACTCATGTAAGCTTACACCTTCTGCTTCAACCGCTCTAAGGGACTCATCAGAAATACCCGCATTCTTAAAGAGGGCGCTCATGCCAGTGCAGTTCATATGCTGGGCTCCACATTCGGTGTGGGCAACGACCATGATGTCTCTTACACCCAGCTCATAGACCGCAACGAGCAAGGAGCGCACCACCGCACCATAGGCATCGCCTACCGTGGCGCCGGCAACGGTAATAATATTTGCATCGCCATTTTTGAGACCCAGGGCAGCGGTAAACATCGTGGTAAGCCTCGTGTCCATACAAGTAACAATTGCCAACTGCTTTCTGGGCTTGACTTCGGCTCTAAAGGAGCTTCCTTTGTCCTCAGCAACAAAGCTTGCGTTGTGTTCAAGGATATCCGCTATTACTAAATCATTGTTCATGGTGTTTCCTTTTCTGTTTGGGCATGGCTGCCTCTTTAGTCTGCTCTATCGGTGGCAAAAAGCCTTGTTACTCCGTGTCTGGCTTCTGGTCGGTTGCACGATGGGAGGTGCGGTCTGGCATGCGCACATTGATATATGTTATGGTTCCTGCGTACTCCTCCAGCAAAGAGGCAATGGCCAGCTCCTTTGCCTCAATGTTTTCTGCTGCGCCAAAGGCTACGCGCACATTATTATAGAGTGTCAGGCTGGTCTTGATTGCATCAGGTGCAGATATGGCAGCCACCATCCCCCTCATTTCTGGCGAGAACTCGCGCAGAAGCGTAAGGGCATTGGCTATACCTTCGTCTGTCTCCGTCAAACCTGACACTGGTCTTACCGCAGCCGAAACATCTTTGATTTTAGGTAGCTTGACCAATTCCTCAGGACTGATGCGCGCACTTCCTACCACGTCCTTATCTACCTCAGCAATCCAAGCGCCGTCTTTAGAAATAACCCACTGCTGAACAGCGTCGTAGGCTGTCTCAGGCACAATGCTCACCACTGCAGCTATTGGTTGTTCGGTAATGCGCAGCATCACTGTGTCAGGAAAACCTCTTTCCACGCTGACGTCACTAATCCACGGTTCGGTCAACAATCGTTGCCTGATTGCCTCGGTATCTGTTCTAAAAAAGGTGGAATCCTCAGGAACAGCTGCAAGACTGATCACATGGCCGCTCAGCAGTTTTGAATTGCCCACAACCGTTACCTGGGTAATGGGCAAGAAGCCCGAAAAGTATAGCGCTATGGCACCACCACAGGCAGCAATGGTAACCACCAAGGTGATAAGCAGCCTTACCCTCGCTTTGCTCATCAGCCCCTTGCTGCCAGAGGATCGTGCACCACGCGAGCCTCCACGCGAGCTTCTAGAGCTGCGGCGGTCGCCGGAGCGTTCGTAGGCTTCGTCACCGTTGTCATGAGCGAATCGCGAGCCCGACGGTGCGCCCAATACATAGGGTGTTCGAGGGCGCACTTGACGAGCGGCTCTCGCATGAGAGCGCTCGGGTTGATACTTACGCCTGTTAGAGGCCGATGTACGAGGGTTTCGTTTACTCGAAGCCGATGAACTGGGTCTTCGTCTATTCGAAGCCGACGAATCGGATCTCCGTCTGGAGTTTTGTGCCATACTCATCTTTCACACGACGACTTACTTCTCTGATTATAGCAAGCACATCAGCAGCAGTTGCTGATCCGTTATTAACAATAAAGTTTGCATGCTTTAAAGACACTTCTGCCCCACCAACGCGGTAGCCCTTGAGCCCCAGGTGCTCAATCATTCTTCCCACAGAAGTATCGGGCGGATTGCGAAAAACCGACCCAGCCGAGGGCTTGGTTAGCGGCTGTGTTGCTTTGCGGCGACCCAAAGCAGCTTCCATTTTAGCCTGAATCTGAGAAATGTTTCCTGGCTTGGTGAGCAGTTCTGCTTCTACGATAATATCCCCTGGCGAGATACCGCTGCTTCTATAGCTCCAAGGAAGATCGCTTCCCAAAACGCGCATCAAACCCACTTGAGGTCGATAGACCGTGAGCTTGGAGACAATCGAGCCAATGCCCTCAGTTGCTGTTCCTGCATTCATTGCCAGGGCACCGCCTAAAGAGCCAGGTATGCCCACTGCAAACTCAAAGCCACTAAAGCCATGCTTAAAAGCAGTCTGCACCAGATTGGCCAGGATTACTCCTGCCCCTACCACCATGCTCTGCGAGCACAAAGCACCCTCGCCTGGTTGCTCATCGGCCAGTGTGGGTATGATAATCTCTCTAAACTGACCGGCAAGAGTTAAGACCATGCCACGCCATCCCTCGTCGCTTACCAAGAGATTGCTGCCTTTTCCTATGACAACCCAAGGCATCTGCTCGGCAGTTATTACCTTGAGGCAGGTGTGCAAATCGCGCACGCTGGCACACTCAACATAGAGCGACACCGGGCCACCAATATGAAAACTGGTGTGGCGATTCATTGGTTCGTCTAAATAGACGTTGCCGTCAAGGCTGCCTCTCAGCTCGCTATATGCATCAAGAATGGGCATGTGTTTCTTCTCTACGCTTGAGTTCTTCCAGTATCTCTGGAGCCAGGTAGGTCACATCGCCAGCACCCATGGTAATAATGACGCTGCCTCGCTCAGCCACATCTGCCATGGTCTTGGCTAGAGACATGCGCTCATCGATAAGACGCAGATGCGCCCTGGGATTATGCTGCTTGATAGCCTTGAGCAGTCGGTTTGAATCTATACCAGGTATGGGAATCTCCCCTGCGGTAAAGACAGGCATCAGGGTAATGGTAGTGGCGTCATCAAACGAAGTGGCAAACTCGGTGAGAAAGGCCTGAGTTCGCGAGAATCGATGCGGCTGAAACAGGAGGTGGACTGCCGAATAACCCTGGCCTTTTGCCGCAGCCAGCGTGGCTTCAACCTCAGTGGGATGGTGGGCATAGTCGTCTATCACCTTGACTCCGTTAGCCTCGCCAATGAGGTCATAACGGCGATGCGCGCCTTCATAGGTGCTCACTGCAGCGGCTGCCTGTGCGCAATCAAAACCCAGCCAGTCCAGCGTGGCCATTACCGCAGTGGCATTGAGAAGGTTGTGTAACCCGGGCGACTTGCTCAAACTGATAAGCGAGCTTTTTCCTTGGGCAAAGTGCACTTGGCCTGTCAAAGGGTGCAGTCGTACATCTGCTGCCTCGGCAGTGCCGTAGCTGATGAAGGGCTTGCCGCTTTTTTGCACCAACTCCACCAGGCCAGGACTGTCTGCGCATACAACGGCAATGCCTCGCGAATCCAGTTTTTCCAAAAACAGCAAAAAACATTGCTTGATTTCATCCAGGCTCTTGAAGTGATCCATGTGATCAGCCTCGAGATTGGTGATGATGGCAACATGGGGGTCCAGGTGCACAAAAGAGGAATCTGATTCATCAGCCTCTGCCACCATAAAACCGCCCTCAGTGTAATGGGCGCTGGACTCATAGGCGTTCAGAACGCCGCCAATGAGAAAGGCTGGATTTGCCCCCAGCTCCACCAGAGCAGTAGCGAGCATGGCCGAGGTTGTGGTTTTACCATGGGTGCCTGCCACCGCCAAGGTCTGATGATTGCGCCCGAGCCAGGCAAGCATCTGGGCACGATGCCACACGGGAATGCCCCTCTCATGTGCAGCGATGATCTCGGGGTTGGTTGAAGGTATGGCAGTTGAGGCCACCACAACTTCTATCGAAGAATCGGCTACATTAGCTTCTTTATGCTCAAAAACCAGCTCGATTCCTTCGCGCAGCAAGGCCTGGACGTAGGTGCTCTCGCGCAGGTCAGACCCAGACACCTCAAGACCGCTCTTATGCGCTACGTAGGCAAGCCCAGCCATGCCAGAACCAGCCACGCCTACAAAGTGAACACGTCTATAATCGTTTTGAGGGGAATGCTTGCTCAATGCCATCCTTGCTGGAATACGAATTTTTCACGCATGGAATCCTACCACAAATCGCCCCTGTGTTATGCTACAGCTATGAAACGTAATCAACCAACAGTTGCCCGCTCTGCTGCATTGATGTCTGTGGCAACTCTTGCTTCACGCATTACTGGCTTGGCTCGTGTCTTTGTTATGGCCGCAGCCGTAGGCACAACCTATGTCTCCTCGGCCTATGAAATTGCCAATACGGTTCCCAATATGATCTACGAACTGGCGATTGGCGGGCTCTTAAACGCTGCCTTTGTGCCTCTCTATCTTTTGCAGATGGAAAAGTACGGACGCGAAGGGGGCAACCGCTACGCCTCTAACTTGCTCAACATCGTAGTGCTGGTTATGGGCACTTTAACGCTTTTCGCTACTTTCTTTGCGCCTCAGGTCATTGCCACTCAAACTTTTACCCAGCCTGTTGATGCTGAGGTCACCACAACCGCTATCTACTTCTTTCGTATCTTTGCCGTTCAGCTGCTGCTCTACGGCATTGGTGGCGTGGTGACGGCTCTGCTCAACGCAAACCGTGTCTTTGTGCTCCCCTCGGTGGCACCTGCCTTTAACAACCTTTTGGTAATAGGCTCGTTCATAGCCTATATGCTCTTGGTTCCTACTAACAGCCAGCTTGCCCTGCTGATACTTGCAGTTGGTACTACGGCAGGAGTGTTCATGCAAGTGGCAGTGCAGGTTCCTGCACTTATCAAGCAGGGTTTTAGATGGACGCCGCGCATCGACTTTAGAGACCCAGGCTTTATTGACACACTCAAAACCGGTGTGCCTATGATTATCTACCTGGTGGGCATGACCGCAGCCTTTACCTTCCGAAATAACTTTAGTCTTTATGCAGACCCCACGAGCGGCAAAGCTATACTCAGCTATGCTTGGATCTGGTTTCAACTGCCGCATGGGGTCATTGCGGTCTCGCTCTCAAGGGCACTCTTTACCGAAATGTCCAAATCCGCTGCAGCCGAGGACATGGGAGCCTTTAGGCGCTTCATGCAGCTGGGCAATACGGGTACCTTGCTCTGCATAATACCTCTTGCCGGACTTATGAGCCTTCTCTCCGAACAAATCATGCAAATGTTTCAAATGCGCGCCTTTACCGCCGATGATGTAGCAGTGGTAGGGCTTGTGCTGAGTGTGTGGGTGGCGGCACTGCCTTTCTACTCCTTTCAGCTTCACCTGTTTAATGTCTATGCCTCGCTCAGACGCTTTATGACCTTTTCGCTCATATGTACCGGTTTTTGTGCCTTACAATGCGCTCTTTATGCAGCGCTCTCTTCGCCTGACCTACTGGGGCTTTTGGGAATCTGTTTGGCTGACATAGCCTACTACGCCATTACGGTGGTCATTTTACTTGCCGTGCTGCGACGCTATGTGGGCGAAGTGGGTATAAGGGGCACACTTACCAGCGGCCTCAAGGCTCTGGCGGCCAGTTTGGTAGTATTAGTCTTGCTCTGGCTTGCCTTACCCCACCTCCCCCACTGGAGTGGCCCCCTAGGCGGCTTTGCCATGACGGTACTCTACGGCAGTGTAGGCCTGGCAGCCATACTTGCCCTCTACAAGCTCTTTAGAATTCAAGAAATGGATTTGCTGGCCAAAGCAGCCAAGCGCATTGTCAAGCGCAGCTAGTGCACTGTGTCAGCTAAAAAGCAGTTTTATGGGTGAGAGTTTTCTTCGTTAGGCAAGGCGGGATTATGTGGCACTACTTGCGGTAATGCCACATAATCCTAACGCTGCATAACGGGGAAAAGACCAACCAGAAAGCTGCTTTTTAGCTGACACAGTGTACTAGGCAAACTTAGGGCGACACTATCTTCTTGACAACACGTACGGCATTACCCTGGGCATTGATGAATAAGTCGGTTTGCGAGCCAGTTTCAAAATCGTAGCCTTGAACCTCCGTAAACAACGAGGCCAGCTCACGTGCGTCAACTCCAAGACGAGAAGAAATGTGATCATAGTTTTGCATGAGCCGAGTTACCAGCATCATAACAAAGGCATGCAGCGAGCCAGGCACGCCGTGCACGCGCACTCCCATGGGAAGCTGGCCCAAGCGGCTGTTCTTGATCACAAATACCATGGAGACGTAAGAGCCGCCCTCGCTCCTTAAAGAGCCCAAAGAGAGCGAGCGCAGCTCGGGATAATAGTAAAAGCCCGAGGTTGCATAGCTTGCCTGCTTGGCAGCACTGCTGTATTGCTTGGCGCAGTCGGGAGAAAAGAAGCTTACACGTTTGTCAGAAAAGCCTATCTCCCAACGCATGCCCTCTGCGGTGCTGGGATTTCTTTGATAGGTCGAACCCATGCTGATAAAGGCATAGAGGTCAAGACAGCCCAGAGGCAAGATTTCAAAGGCCTCCCCCGCATGCGGAGTGAGGCGCCCCGTTGCATCGGTGGCAAAACCATCCGCAGCATGCGTGCGCCCTTTATAGGCAGTAGCAACCTTACGTCTTTCAATCAGCGTTCCCATATCAAAGCATTATAGCGGATTAGCACGTACAGCTCGCAACTCGCAAGTGCCGTCTGCTGTTACAGCGCTGCTGCCGTTACTGTGCTCACACTCTGTCCGTCATTGCGGCCTCCGTGCCGCAATCCTACCAACATGAATTATTGATTCAGGGTCAAGCCCACAGTGACGATGTATAGACTGAACTGTAACCTGCTGCCAAGGTTGACTGGTCAGACCCTCGCTTGATACCGGCAGATTTGAGCCAGTAATAGTTGACGCGGCATAGTTGGCATAGTTGTTATAGAATGTCCAGAGCAAAATGGAGATGAGGTGGCGCTAGGTAGCCTCCTGCGTCTGAGTTGAAGGGATATGAGTATGAAGCAACGTAGAGTAATCATCATAGGTGCGGCAGGGCGCGATTTTCACAATTTCAATACGGTGTATCGAGATAATCCTGCTTATGAGGTGGTTGCGTTTACCGCAGCACAGATTCCTGACATTGCCGACAGAAAATACCCGGCTTCTCTTGCTGGCAGCCTGTACCCTCAGGGTATTCCCATTTATGAGCAAGAGGATCTTGCCTCTTTGATTGTTGAGCTCGCAGCTGATGAGTGCGTCTTTTCTTATAGCGATGTGCCCTATACCGCTGTCATGGAGGTAAGTGCACTGGTTAACGCTGCTGGTGCAGACTTTACCCTGCTTGGCCCCAAGGCTACCATGCTCAAGAGCACCAAGCCGGTCATTGCCGTAGGTGCCGTGCGCACCGGCTGCGGCAAAAGTCAAACTACCCGACGCATCACTGAAGTGCTCAATGCTCATGGCCTCAAGGTTATCTCCATTCGCCACCCTATGCCCTATGGCAATCTTGAAGCACAAAAGGTTCAGCGTTTTGCCACCATTGAAGATTTGACCCTGCATCAGTGCACCATAGAAGAGATGGAAGAATACGAGCCGCATATTGCGAGTGGCAACATCATCTATGCTGGCGTAGACTATGAAGCCATCTTGCGTGCAGCAGAAAATGACGAGTGTGGCTGCGATGTAATCTTATGGGACGGCGGCAATAACGATTTTTCCTTCTACGAGCCCGATCTTATGATAACGATCGTAGACCCTCATAGGCCAGGTCACGAGCTTTCCTACTATCCTGGAGAAGTGACTCTGCGTCTGGCCGATGTGGTAATCATCAACAAGATAGACAGTGCCGATTACGAGGGCATCCAGGCAGTGAGAGCCAACATAGAAAAGGTTAACCCACGTGCCATAGTAGTAGATGCTGCCTCAACCCTCATTGTTGATAGACCCGAAGTCATCCGAAACAAAAGCGTGCTGGTTGTTGAGGATGGCCCAACGCTGACCCATGGCGAGATGAAGATTGGTGCAGGCACGGTGGCTGCTCGCCGTTTTGGGGCTGCGCACATAGTAGACCCCCGCCCCTTTGCCGTAGGAAAGCTTACCGAAACCTTCGATATCTATCCCAAGATTGGACAGCTGCTGCCAGCAATGGGCTACGGAGAGCAGCAAATGAAAGACTTGGCTGCCACCATCGAGCAAACCGTCTGCGACTCAGTGGTCATAGGCACGCCCATCGATTTATCCCGGGTTATCGAGATAAACAAAGACTGTGCGCGTGTGCAGTATGATCTCCAAGAGATTGGCACTCCAACCTTAGAGGACGTCCTGGCTCCCTTTATCAAGTAGGCCAAAGCTGCCCTCACGCTACTTCTTGGGTAAATAGGTTTCCAGCGCCTCTAAGACTTCGGCAAAGTCGAGTGGCTTGCCCAGGTGACTATTCATGCCAGCGCCCAGACACCTCTCGACATCTTCACGAAAGACGTTGGCAGTCATGGCAATGATGGGTATGGAGCTGGCTTTTTCTGTGCCGAGGGCTCGAATACTCTTTGTTGCCGTAATTCCGTCCATCTCGGGCATCTGCACATCCATGAATATCAAATCGTAGCGCTCGGGTGCGTCCGAAAACATCTGTACAGCTTCAATGCCATTGAGCGCGCAGTCTACCTTCATCTGCGTGGGCTCTAAGAGCGCCAGTACGATTTCGCGGTTAATGTCTATATCTTCGGCCAACAAGATACAGTGCCCATCAAAGGAAGTGCTGTCATCGGCCTTGGCTCCCACCGTATCGTGACTGCCTGCTACAGAGAAGTACTCGCCCACTATGCCCTCAATAGTCGAGGGGAACAACGGCTTTTGGAAGAACTTCCTAATGCCCACTTCCTTGACTTTTTCTACAATCCCGCTGTCATCAACGGCAGACATCATAATAAGAACGGCGTCTCCCACCTGCGGCATGAGCTTGTTGAGCTCTGCTGCCAGTTCGATGCCGTCCATGACGGGCATCCTCCAGTCTATGACCACCAGGTTGTAGTCTCCCTTTTGCGCAAAGAGATCAAGTGCTTGCTGGGCGCTCATGGCAGTGTCGCACGCAGCGCCAAACTTGTTCATGATTCCCTTGAAATCATCAACTATGTACTCTTCGTCATCCACCACGAGGGCTTTGATGCGCCCCCACTCAATAACCTTTTTGTTAACATCGGGTTCAACGGTTTTGCCGCGTTGCAGCTTGGCAGTAAAGGAGAACTCCGCACCCTCGCCCAGCGTCGACCTCACGATGATGGAGCCTCCCATCATCTCTACAATGCTCTTAGAAATCGAAAGGCCCAGTCCGGTGCCACCAAATTTTCGAGAGGTGTCATTTTCGGCCTGTTGGAAGGCCTGGAAGAGTTTTTCTTGCTGCTCGGGGCTGATGCCGATGCCGGTGTCGGACACAGAAACCATGAGCTTGCAAACTCCATCTTCTTCTCCCAAGTAGTAAGTCTTGATGAAGATGGAGCCATTTTCTGGAGTGAACTTCATGGCATTGCCCAACAAATTGGTAATCACCTGGGCCAAGCGCTGATCGTCGCCGATGAGCATCTTGGGGATGTCTCTGTCCATGTAGATGGAGAGCTTTTGGTTCTTCTCTCCCACGCGCATGCTGATGACGTTGACCACGCGCTTGAGCAGCTTCTCAAAGTCAAACTCCGCATAGGAGAGCTCAAACTTACCCGACTCTATCTTTGACACGTCAAGAATGTCGTTGATGATACCAAGCAGGTGATTTGATGCATCCTTAATACGCGCAAAGCTATGATCCTTCTGCTCAACGCTGGTGGCAGCCTCCCCAATGCTGGTCATACCAATGATGGCATTCATGGGAGTGCGAATCTCGTGACTCATATTAGAGAGGAATTCGCTCTTTGCCTTTGATGCCGCTGTGGCTAGGACTACCTGTTCTTCGAGCTGCTTCGTACGCTGCTTAACTGTGGTTTCGAGTGTCTCGTTCATCAGTGAGGTGGCTTCAAAGCGCGAGGTATATTTGCGCGCCAGCATAAAGGCCATCCAGAGCATGAAAAGCGAAAAGCCATAGCGCGAGGTAAGGGCTCCGGTGTGGAAGAACGCCAAATCGAGCATATCAAAAGAAACCGTGAGAAACACCACCAGCATGGGGATGAAGATATTGCCCAGCTCTGTTTCTCTGAGCGTTGCAATGAATAGATCGCTGTGTTTGGTAGATTCGCCTTTTTCTTCTCTATCAATTTTTTTCTGCTTCATGTTTTTGAGAAAGATAAGAGCCAGGTTAGTTACAAAGATATAGGCAAGAAAAACGCCTGCGCAGGCCAGCCAAATCGTAGCGAGGTCATTGGCAAACCAAATCGGAAAGAACCACTGTAAAACAATGAGGATGGCGCTCAGCACACCATAGGCAATGGTGACCTTTCTCACCTTGCCAAAGTTGAGGTTCTCCAAAAAAACTGCCAAAGCCAGCCCCAGCAAATAGAGTGCGGCAAATTCAATCCGCTGAGCAACGGCCGTGTTCTCAAACAGATAGTATATGAGCGGGCTTCGGGCAAAGTAAAACGCTGCTAAGATGCCCGCAAAAAGACCAAAGAAGAGGTTGGAGCGGTCTGCCTTGCGCAAATAGAACAAAAGGATATGGTAAAGACCCAAGAATATGAAAAAGGTGCAGAGCGCCACCGTGATGGCATTGGTGCCCACACTGGATATCTTTGTGTAGTTTCCAATGTAATAGGGGCCTGTATAAAACAAGCCGGTCGTTTGGCTGCTGCGCGAGCCGATGATATGGAAGACCAGCTGGTTTTCGCCCTCGTTAAGAAATCTCTTGTCAAAGGGAATGCAGACTCCTCTTTGGCTTTTAAAAATCGTGATTCGGTTGTCTGAGTCCCGATAAACCTGCTTGGCAATGAGGTCACCATTTATATATATCTCCCAGTTTTCGCCTATGCCAGCCAAGTACATACCCGGTGCAATGGGGTTGTCGCTATAGAGGCTGTCGATTTGTTCTTGGCTCAATTCAAAAGAGATGAGGATGGTAAACTCTTCAATGACACGCTCTTCGCGCGATAAGAAATCTGAGGAAGCTTCCAGATAAGCTCTCTGGGGCAGTCTGCTCATTCGAATATCATGATTGTGGTTTGCCTCAAGCTCCAGGTCCCAGTCGGTCAATCCTGGGCTCAGCGAGGCATAGGCAGGCTCATAGCCGTTTTTGACATAGGCCGGAAAAGCAGTGAGGTCGGTATAGAGGGAGTCTCTGGCAACGGAACCACCGCTTCCCAGACTAAAAAAGAAGACTATCGCTATCACACTGACCGATAAGAACGCAAGCCAAACAGGCAAGTTCTTACGCATGACGACACCGCACCTCCCCTTTTCCTCCAACCTCTGATTTGCTTATGCATGTCCTCACCAAAAAACAGCGAGGGCACCTTGCCTCATCAATATGCGCGCTGGTCAATAATTTCTTGAGTAATGGTTGTTGCGTCAAAAGCTGCTTCCTCCACATATACCAGCTTGTCCGGGACTCCACCACTTTCCAGCTGCAGTATTATTGCTTCTACACGAGGGCCGTGTAGCGGATTACACTCAACATTATAGTTAATCTTGCCTCTGAGTGTATCTTCCAATCCTGCCTGTGTTGCGTCAAAGGATATGACCGTAATTGCGCCACCAACGCCGTAGCTCCGTTGTGCTGCGTCCATAGCCTCTATGGCACCAAAAGCCATGTTGTCATTTTCGCAGTACAGTACATCAATTTGGTCAAATTGCTTGAGAACATACTCCATGATCTCCTTGCCCTTGACCTGGGTAAAGTCGCCCGAGGCACTGTAGATGATTTCCCAACCTGGATAGCTATCTACCGCTGCCATCAGGCTTGCCGAGCGACCAATCTGTGCAGATGAGCCCATGCTCCCCTGCAAGTGGACAATTTTGAGAGTAGGCCTGTCCCAAAAGGTCTGACCTATCCAAGCCACTGCGGCTTCTCCCTCTTTTCTAAAGTTTGAGCCCACCCAGCAGGTGTAGAGACTGTTGTCTTCAGTACTAATCATGCGGTCCACGATAATCACAGGGATTCCTGCAGCCCTCGCTTCTGAGAGCACTTGATCCCAGCCCTCTTCAGTTATGGGAGCCAGAACTATGTAGTCCACTCCCATTTCGATAAACTCACGAATGGCGGCGTATTGATTTTCTGGCTTTTGCTGTGCATCTCTGAGAATCAGACGGTAGCCGTTTTCCTCGCTCAAGGTCTCCCTCATGGATTTTGTATTTGCCAGGCGCCAATCGGACTCTGCGCCCACCTGAGAAAAGCCTATGACTATCAACCCTTCATCGTTATTTGACAGAGCGCCATCATTTGAGCTGCCCCATCCACACGAAACAAGGGTAGTTGCCAATATGCACATCAATATGACTAATAACTTTTTCATAGCAGTTTCTCCCTCACAGCGTCATTATCCAACCGAGCCAAAAACGACCTACTTTAACTCAGCACCCCTTTTCCACATACCACACTCTGTGATTGTGACAGTATAGCAGCAATTTACACTTGGTTGCTAACTGGTTGCAAACCTGTGTACTTTCTGTGCTACCAGTGTCACTGCTCACTCTGTCCGTCATTGCGGCCTCCGAGCCGCAATCTTACCAACATGAATTATTGATTCCGGGTCAAGCCCGGAATGACGATGTATAGACTGAACTGTAACCTACCAGTACCCTGAGTCAGACACTCGCCTGGAGCATACCCTGCTCCAGGCGAGTGTCTGACTCAGTGCCCAGGGGTTACAGCTTATTAACAGAGTTGGGTAATCTGCGACTTTTTTGGGCAGTTATCGGGTATACTGGGTTCATGAGCGCAAAACGAAACCTAAACAAAGCAAGCGCCATAAATGAAACACCGTTTTTTGGCGACGTCTGTCTACTGGGCCTGGGGGTCACCGGTCGAGCAGTCGTTGACTTTTTTTTGGGGCATCCCCACTATCTTAATACGTTAACTGTCTACCCCGGCAGCTTGGAGGGAGAGAGTCTTTCCTTCCTCAAGGGGCTTCCCGAGTCTGTTGTCGTTAAGAGCGGCGAAAAAGCAGTGACGGGAAGCTACGACCTTGCAGTAGCAAGCCCGGGCATACCTCCCCAGAGCGCCTTGTACCTCAGCGCTGACAAAGCAGCAGGCGAAATAATCAGCGAGCCCGAGCTCGCTTGGCGCATTGCGCCCGAGAGGTGGATTGCCATCACCGGCACCAATGGCAAGACCACCGTTACCGAACTCGTTACTGCATTGCTTGAAGCTGCTGGAAAGACCGCCTGGGCGGCGGGCAACATTGGCATCCCCTGCATAAAGGTGGTAGCAAAGCGCGACCCAGAAGACTGGATCGTAGCTGAGCTCTCTTCTTATCAACTCCACTCCACCAGGCAGTTTGCGCCCAGCATAGCCATTCTTCTCAATATCACCCCGGATCATCTCACCTGGCACGGAAGCCATGAGTGCTACATCGAAGATAAAAAGCGTATCCTCGCCAATTTGGCTTTAGACGCCCCTGCCATCATAGCGGTTGGTCAGCCAGAAACCAGAGCCATGGCCGATGAGCTTGCCAGCCAGGGTAAACGAGTCATCTACGTTGGCAGTACCGAAGAGCTGCAAGAAGCTGCGCCTAGGCAACACCAAGAACTTGCCTATGTGGAGCCAACAAGCGGCATGCTCGTCTTGGAATCCGAGCGAGGGGTCTCTCGCTTGTTGCACGCCGACGAGCTTCTTATCAAAGGTCCTCATAACCTCTCAAATGCCTTGGTAGCCGCTGCTGCGGTAGCCGAGCTGGGCGCTACGATAGACGAGCTCGCTGCCGGGTTGGCAAGCTTCTTTCCTCTTCCTCATCGATTTGAGCCCTGTGGCGAGGTGGACGGAATCTACTTCATCAACGACTCAAAAGCTACCAACATCGATGCCGCCATCAAGGCTCTCTCGTCTTTTAACGAAGACGGGCAGACCGGCAGGGTGGTGGCGCTGTTTGGTGGTCTTGACAAGGGAACCAATCTCGACGAGTTGGCAGAAGCCTGTCAAGGAACTTGCCGTGATGTAATCTGCTACGGCGAGGCTGGTCAAAGATTCCAGGCTGCCCTTGCCACTAAGGTGCCCGCCCTCTATGCAAAGACCTTTGATGAGGCCTTTGATGCGGCCGTGGAGCTGGCCAAAGAGAGTGACACCGTCCTTCTTTCTCCGGCTTGCGCTTCTTTTGACGAGTTTAACTCCTTTGAAGCGCGTGGCGAGCAGTTCAAGAGAAAGGTTGCTCAGCTCAAAGGCGAGCGGTCATGAGCAACAGAAGCGCCATGCAAGGAGCTTCTTCGACCCCTGGACAAGGGGTCGCTTCGTCCATAGTGATAGCGCGTATTGGCTTTCTTATCATAGTGGCCATCTTGCTGGTGTTTGGGCTGATTATGCTCTACAGCGCCTCAAGCATCTATAGTTACAACTTAAGTGGCGACTACACCTCGGTTTTCTACCGGCAGACAATTTTTGTGGCTATTGGCGTAGTTGTAGCCTTGGCCATTGCGCTCATACCATACAAACAGTATTCGCTGCCTGTATGCGCAATAGCACTCCTGATTACTATTCCCCTTTTGATATTAGTGCTCACCGATGGAAGCGATGCCTTAGGTGCCAGGCGTTGGATTGACTTGGGCTTTACTACCCTGCAGCCAAGTGAATTTACCAAGATTGCCCTTATTTTGGTCATGGCTCACCTGGTGGATAGGTGCAGGACTAACGGCTATTCGGTGGCACTCATAGTGGTGATGATTATTGCCTGTATTATCCCCATTGGCCTCATCGTGGTAGAGCCCGACTTGGGCACCACCATCATTGCCGTTGTAGGCATTTTGGCGGTACTGTGGTTTGGCGGCGTACCCAAACGGATTGTGGGTGCACTGGCCATAGGCCTTGTAGTGCTGGCGGTAATCGCCATTGTTGGCTCTGGATTTCGCCAAAGCCGTATTACGGCATGGCTCGACCCCTGGTCTGACCCACAGGGAAGCGGCTACCAGCTCATCAATTCTTATTATGCCTTTGGTGGAGGCGGAGTGCTGGGTGTTGGCCTGGGACTCTCCAAGCAAAAATTCAGCTGGCTACCACAAAGCGAGAACGACTTTCTCTATGCCATCGTTGGCGAGGAGTTGGGTCTGCTCGGAGCTTTTGCCGTAGCGCTGCTCTTTGTTGGCCTCATCATCATGGCTCTCAGGATTGCCCGAGATGCGCCCGATGCCTATGGAGCCATGATAGTGGGTGCTTCGGGGGTGGCCATTGGTTTTCAGGCCTTCTTAAACATGCTTTGCGTTGTAGGAGCACTTCCTATTACCGGCAAACCCCTTCCCTTCTTTAGCGCAGGTGGTACCTCAATCATCAGCACCATGATTTTAGTGGGACTCATACTCTCTGTTTCGCTTCAGTCTTCAAGCTCTAACGTGCATGACTTCAGGCGCGAGCAATTTGCGGTAGTTTCGGGAGGCAGGCGGCTGGGTTCATCTTCTGGGAGCCAGAAGCTGGCTCTTCCTGCACTCCCTAATCCGGCTGCTCTCGTAGGAGCTTTGCTCTCCAAGCAACCAGCTCAAAGTCAAGGGCGCCGCGAGCGCCCTGCTGCCGTTGCACAAACAAACAGCAGGTCAAATGCCCGCCCCATAGGCAGAAATAACGAAAGACCTCTAGAGGGCATGCCTCGCACGGGCAGGACGCTTGATAGCAAGGTGATTCCCATCTCGCGTGGCAGAGCAGACAGGGCAACGCGCGAAAAGCACGAGCAGCGCAAACAGCATGAGGTGCGTACAAGCAATGCTTCCTCTGAACGCAGCAATGCTCCCGTTTCTATGTCCTCGCTACGACGCAACCGCGTACGAAGAGAACTCGATGAAGACAGGTCAACCGGAGGCAGATCAGCATGAGCTATGTCATCACCTCTGGAGGCACCGCTGGACACATCAACCCCGCTTTGGCGGTAGCCACAGAGCTGGAGCTATTGGGCAAGGAGGTCATCTTTGCCGGCAGCACCCACGGCATGGAGGAGCGCTTGGCTTGTCAGGCAGGCCTGGGGTATCGCGCTTTTGAAGCGCGGGGTTTTAATCGCCAAAGGCCATGGACTCTCATCAGCTCAAGCATGGTGCTCGCCCGTTCTACCCGTACGGCACGCGGGTGGCTGTCCGAGATCAAAGCAGAGGCAGTGGCTGCCTTTGGCGGCTATGTTTCGGTGCCGGTAGGGCGTGCTGCTGTACGCGAGGGGCTTCCTCTTTTGATTCATGAACAAAACTCCCACATGGGTTGGAGCAACAAACACTTGAGTAGGCATGCCACGGCTATTGCTCTTTCCTATGACAACGTAATTGATGCCTTGCCAGAGAAAGCTCGAGAGCGCGTGCACGTAACCGGCAATCCGGTGAGGTCAGAGTTTTCAGTGTTGGCAAACCCTGAAGAAGCCAACCAGTTACGTATGAACCTCAGACAGAAGCTCGGCTTTACGAGCAATAGTCTTGTTGTCTTGATATTTGGTGGGTCGCAAGGTGCCCGACATATCAATCAAGCCTTGGTAGAGCTGGCTCCAGAACTGTTGCGGCGCCCCGAGCTGTGCGTACTGCACCTCACCGGGCAAAAAGAGTATGCGAGCGTACAAGCAGCCTTGGCGCAAAAGCTCAGTAGCGCGGATATTCATCGTTGGCAGACCCTCGCTTATTGTGACGAGATGCCCGCAGCCTTTGGGGCTGCAGATATCGTGGTTTCACGCGCTGGTGCTTCCTCACTGGCAGAATTGGCAGTGGCTGCCAAGCCTGCCTTGCTCGTTCCATTTCCCTATGCCACTGCCAACCATCAACATAAAAATGCCCAGTCTCTGGTAGAAGCAGGCGCGGCCAAAATGATTATCGACTCCGAGCTCAAAAGCCCCCGTTTCCTGGAAACGCTCACTGCTCTGATAGATGACGAATCACTTCGCCAGAACATGCTCAAGGCAGCCAAAAGCCTCACCCAGGCAAACGCAGCCAAGCACGTTGCCCAACTCCTCATTGATATAGCTGAGTAAGAATCACTCTTCAGACTTGCCAGCTGTTGAGATAGGTGGTTTGCTCTGGCGTAAGCGTATCTATGCTTACGCCCCAGGCTGCGAGCACCTCTTTTGAGATGAGGTTATCGATTTCTTCGGACACGTCAATCACCTTGGGCTCAAGCTTTTCATGGTGCTTAAGTAGATAGAGCACCGAGTGGTATTGCACAGCAAAGCTCAAATCCATAATCTCGGCGGGATGACCATCGGCAGCAGCAATATTTACCAGCTTGCCCTCGGCAATGATATTGATGCGTTTGCCACCAGGCAGCACAAAGGTCTCAATATGGGGGCGTGGTGCATGCTGCGACTCAGCAAGCTCAGCAAGCCCTGCCACATCCACCTCTACGTTAAAGTGCCCCGCATTGCACAGCAGCACCATATCCTTCATCAGTCGCATATGTTCAATCGTAATAACGTCCCTGCAGCCGGTTGCGGTGATAAAAAGATCGCCCAGAGGAGCAGCCCTGGTCATGGTCATGACAGAATGCCCGTCCATGCGTGCCTCGATTGCCTTAACCGCATCTATTTCGGTGACGATTACAGAGGCACCCAAAGCAGCAGCACGCATAGCAATACCGCGCCCGCACCAACCATAGCCTGCAACTACCACGGTCTTGGAAGCAACAATCAGATTGGTGTTGCGCAAAATGGAGTCCCAGGTGCTTTGCCCGGTTCCGTAACGGTTATCAAAAAGGTACTTCATGCGGGCATCGTTAGCAGCAATCATGGCAAAGCGCAAAAGCCCCTCGGCCTCAAGCGCTCTGAGACGCATAACTCCGGTGGTGGTTTCTTCAGATCCTCCCCACATCTCTACTGCCAGGTCTGGTCGCGCAGTGTGCAGCATGTGCGTGAGGTCTCCGCCATCGTCTATGATGATATTGGGTTGGTGCTCAAGGCAAAGCTCAATGTGCCTGAAATAGTCTGCATCGCTCGCACCATGCACCGCGTAGACGCTCACGCCACTTTTTGCAAGCGCAGCTACCACATCATCTTGTGTGGAGAGCACATTGCTGGCAGTGGCCACAACCGAAGCACCTGCCTTGGACAGCACCTGACAAAAGTAGGCGGTCTTGGCCTCCAAGTGGATGGAGACGCTCAGCTTGACTCCCGCCAAGGGCCGCTCGCACGGGGGCAGTATCTCCATGCTCTCTTCAAGCGCTCTCAGCAAGGGCATATGCTCTCGCACCCAGGCAATCTTGAGCGCCCCGCTTGGTGCAAGCGCCAGATCTTTTATCTCGTAGCGGTTCATAGATGTCCTCATACCTCTCTATAGCGTGCGCTGGCGTGTATCGTTTTCGTAGGCGCGTTGCGCTAATGCTCAGGCAATGATACCTCAATAGTGCCCGTATCACTTCGAGCAAAGTCGCTCGCCTCAGCGCTCTCCTTGGCGCAGGCAGGCACAAGCAGCGCCGTCTGAGGTACAATGTTTGAATCTAGTTCTACAAACAGATTAAGAAAGGTCAGCCATGAATATTATTCGTACCAAAGCAGTGGAGCTCTCGGTGATACCAGCTATTGCCTACAAACAAAAACTTGCCTCAGGGGGCGCAGGCATCAAGATAATGCTCACCAGCGGTCAAACCGCTGTGAGAACCATAGACAAGCGTTCTTCTGACATGGTGGCTTACGGAAAGATTGATGAGGAGCTGTTTCCTTATGAGGCCTTTGACGAAGCCTTCGAACTCACCAGCAGCCTACCCTATTCGTCAAGGGGTAATATCAAGGTCGTCGAGATTGAAGAAGTCCAAGAATGCGATGTAACCGAAGAAGCCCCTGCCGAACAGATAGACATGACGCTCTCTCCAGAATATGAGGCTATAGTCGAGCGCTACTGCGACGAAAAGGGTGGGCTCAACTACACGCTCATGAACAAAGACTTCATTCAGTTTGCCTCCAGGAGCAAGACAGTGTCGTCCATGATAGGCCAAGGCGCTGGACAAGAAGACATCTTGCTGTTTATCGTCAAAAGCCGAGCCGCAGAGATCTCGCGCCAAAAAGAGAGCCTTGATGACGCAAGCGTCTGGCTCCTCATTGAATCTTTGGACGAGATGAACCCACGTAGCGCTTACAAAGAGCTCAAGGCTCATATCAACCGTATGCTCTCGAGAGGCAAGATGCGCTAAAGCATCCTTGCTTTGAAGCGTCAATCAGATGGCAATATTGCCATCATCATCAAGAGCCTGACTCAGTAGGCCTGGGAGTTCTTGACACCAGAACCTGTGCATTGTGGCCTGCCTGGTCAATGCCGACTTACTTCAGTTTGGCGCGGGGATGACAGGTGAGGTATTCCTCTCTCAGGTGAGTGCGCCCCACATGTGTGTAAACCTGCGTGGTAGAGATGGAGGCATGGCCAAGCAACTGCTGGATGGAGCGCAGGTCGCATCCGCCCTCAAGCAGGTGGGTGGCATATGAGTGCCTGAGGCTGTGTGGATGAAGGTTGGCAAGCCCCACGCGCTCACCGTAATCTACGACGAGGTCATAGACTCCATGACGAGAGAGGCGACGTCCGCGTGCATTGAGGAAGACAGCGCTGCCCTCGGGAGGTGCTGTGGCCTGCTTGGTGTGCAACATACCACGTGCCTCGCTCAGATAAGTACTCAGCGCCCGTGCCGCTGCGCCTTCCAAGGGAACCAGGCGCTCTTTGGAGCCCTTGCCAAATACCCGAATAAGGCCGCCATTTAAGTCGCATTCTGCCAGATCCAGGCCAACGAGCTCCGAAACGCGCATCCCACAGCCATAAAGAAGCTCCAGCACGGCTTTATCGCGTAGACCCCGCGGCGTCAGATCAAAGGCTTGATCGAGCAGCTCGCCTATTTGTTCTATACTCAGAGCGCTGGGGAGGTGTGCGGGCACCTTGGGTATTTTAAGGTTTTCCGCGGCGTTATTAGTAGCCAGTCCATCACGCACCAAGAAGCCACAAAAGCTTTTTATGGCGGCTACATTACGTTTAAGCGATGCGGGAGCAAGCCCCAGATCAACCAGTAGGCTGAGGTAGGAAAGAATACCCTGATAGCTCAGCGAGTTGGCAGGAGCTGCTTGATCCATCTCGCAGATAAAGCGATTTAGATCGCGCTGATATGCTTCTAAAGTTGCTGGCGAGGCACCCTTTTCTACCCGCATGTATTGCAAATACTCTTTAAGGGCGGCAGCGAGGCTGTTCATGCAGACCTTCCTGTAGCGAGGCTGTTCATGCAATCATCCAAGGGTGCAGCAGTCTCATGCAATCATTTCTGCCGCCAGGACGCCGGCCGCAAAAGTCGTGTTAAAGAATTCTGGGTCATCAAAGCGCGTTCTGCCCATAGTGGTAACCTCTACGCCACGAAGATCAATATCACAATAGCTCGCTTCTACTAAGGAAACGTCATGCCCTTTTTGGGTCTGAAGCAAGCTCAGCTTCTTTTCTATTTGTTCAAGCTTGCACGGTGAGAGATTGGCCGCAATGGGAGCACTTACCGGGGCAAGGCATATTTGCCTCAGTACGGTTTGGCTATGATGACTTATTCCCTGATGGCGATTGCGAGCATCTTGCCATGATAACCTGAGCGCCGCTATGGCGCGTCCGCCGAGAGCATTCACCGCGTTGAGTGCCTCTCCCTGGGCAACACTGCTGTGGCCAAGGGCAGTGCCCGTGCCTACCGAGCCTGGCCCTGGTGCCACTATGGCCACATCGGCCTTGCAGACCAAATGAGCCGAAAGCAATGCGCTATGGAGATTGACAGCCTCATACTGCCCGCCAAAAGCATGACCGCTGCTGATGCTGGTATCTACGAGCTCTGCTTCCAAAGACTGCTGCACCAATTTCGAAAACGCCAGTGGCAGGGCTGCAGAATCGTCCATGATGTATGCCACGTGCGCCTTGGGCGCCTGGTGCTTGAGCGCTGCAGCAATGAGCGGCATTTGAGAGTGAAGTTCGCAGCAGACCACCGGCATCCCCTCAATGCTCTGAGCATTTTGCAACAACTCATGAAACGATGACTCCTGCTCCTCCACGCTGTCAACAACCAACTGTAGTGGGGTATAGCGCAGTTTGATTACATGACCGTAACTCGCCTTACCCTCGTAGTATTGATTGGGCACTACAAAAGCAAAGCCGCCTGTGCCGAGCTCAAGGTCAATACCCGTGGTATTTACCAGCACGCTTTGCCCTGGGCTCACGCATGTATTCAATTGTAGATAGTTATAGGCGGTTACCACTTTATCTAAGCAGTCGCAATACGACTCATCAATACGCACCCTCAAAATTTGCAGGTTTTCGCTAGTTGCAAGCACTTTTTTCACTGACGCCTGTTTGAGATTCATCTCTACTTTGCCCCTTAATCCTACCAAACCTGCCAAATGCCCTGAGGCGCTTGACGTGTCACTCACTTTATTGTTGCTTGAGTGTGCACAGCTTGCAGACAGCAACATGGTGAGCACTTTTGGTTTTCACTCGTCTAAAGCCGCTGCAATCTCTTCGGTTATCTGCATGGAATGGTAGACGTTTTGCAAATCTTCCAACTCTTCAAGCTTATCTACCAACTTCATAACCTTTTTAGCCTGCACAACGTCTACCTCGGTGGGGGTCGAAGGCTCCATGATGAGTTCATAGCCCTTAATCTCCAAGCCTTGAGCAACAAGCGCATCACGTACACTGGCAAGCTCAGTAGGGCCGGTAAACACTACCCATTCATCGTCTGCATCCTCGTAGTCATCGCCTCCAGCTTCGGCCACGGCGAGCATAAAATCGTCTTCGTCGGGCATTTGAGCCTTGCTGAGAGCAATCTGCCCCTTGCGCTCAAATTGAAAGGCAACCGAGCCCGTAGTACCCAGATTGCCATCGGTATGAGAAAAGGCAGCACGTACGTCGGCTGCGGTGCGATTGCGGTTGTCAGTTAGTGCTTCAATGTAGATGGCAACACCCGCGTGCCCATAGCCTTCGTAGATAACGGTCTCAAACACCGCACCATCGGAGCCAGAGCCAAAAGCCTTCTTGATAGCCGTGTCAATCTTATCTTTTGGGAGACTGTAGCTTTTTGCCTTGGCAACTGCTGCTGCCAGGCTTGCGTTGTTTTCTGGGTTGGGATCCCCGCCCTCCTTTGCAGCTACCGTGATATTGCGGGAGAGCTTGGAAAAAAGTGCGCTCCTCTTTTTATCCTGTGCTGCTTTGCGATGTTTTGTTGTGGCCCATTTTGAGTGTCCGGCCATGTGATCCTCTCTCTTCTGTATAGCTTCTTAGTATTGTAGCAGTTTGGAAGCAGTTAAGGTCTTGCTTAGAGTTTTGAATCCAGCAAGGCGCAGTAGGGCAATAATTAAGATTCGGTCGTTACAATAGCTAGAGAGTCAGGTCAGTCAGCCACAATCAGGTCA
>WQXH01000012.1 GCA_009784945.1 Coriobacteriia bacterium
CAAGCCCCGTCGTCCACCCCAATTAATTGTAGGAGAGAGATTTTCGACGGGCTGAGATATCTCGATTTTTACTATTTTTCTCTATTTATTGCGTTTATGACAACTCATTAAGACTCTGACTTGTACGTTTACCGCCTTTTGTCATTATTTTGTTGAATTTACTCGTGGCTTTGTTAAAATTGGACATAAATTTAGACTTTGTTGGACATGTCACGAAAGGCTAACAATGAGTAAAGAAGTAGAAACAGTAGAAACTGACCCTCAGGAAACAAGCAATGACACTACGAGCGACGATGGCAACGTAGAAGCAGCGGAAAAGCCCAAGAAAAAGAGCAAAGCACGTCTCATTATCTTGGTTCTCGTGATTGTGGTGGCATTAATGTTTGCCACTGGAGGCGTAGTGTATGCTACCCAGCACAGCAATCCTGATTTTTGCGATGCAGTGTGTCACTCGCCTATGAGCCCTTATGTTACCAGCTTTAAGGAGGGTATCTCGGTCAATGAACTTCAGACCGATTTGGAAATCCCCTTGCTGGTGACCGTGCACAGGGATAGCGATGAAGCTGTTGTTTGTGTTGACTGTCACACTGACGGGCTTGATGTCACTATAGCGGAGGGCTTTTCTTGGCTTACCAAGAGTTATCCCACTCCACTTAATCCGCTGGTGATGACCGTCAAGGATCCTGATGGTGCCAACCAGAGAAGCGGTGTTACCACCTGCCTGAGCGGTGGCTGTCATGAGGGCCTCTTGACACTTGATGACCTTAAGCAGAGCACAGCGCATCTTGAGCGCAATGTGCATGATTCGCACTTGGGAGATCAAGATTGCAGTTCTTGTCACCAAATGCATCAACAGAGCCTTGTGTCTTGCACCCAGTGTCACGGAGAAACCAGTAGAGATGGCTGGCTTACCTTTACCGAGCGTTCAAGGCAAATCAAAGAGTTGGAAGCTCTTAACGCCGCTTAGGGCAAAGCGCGCGAGCGCATCATAACAATTCAGGGAGTGTCATTTTGAGCCCAGGTTTAACCGGAAGCTTGGAATGGCACTCTTTTTACTCTGTGGCAATGATGGTGCCGCCGCCCAGAACAGACTGCCCATCGTAGAATACCAAGGCCTGCCCTGGCGCAAGATCATGCTGCTCCTCATCAAATACTACCAAAGCAGTATGATCATCCCGCAAATGCACTATTGCCTTATGCTCTCTTCCCCTATAGCGATGCCTTGCATCAATCGTTTGACCTTCCAAATCCAGAGCGTCACAGAAAAGATTTACCTTGGCAATGTATGCTCTGCTCTTACCAAGCGCCTCTTTATGTGCTACAACTACCTGTGCTGTTGAGGCGTTAATACCTGCCACATAGTACGCTTTAGGCCCCGCTATTGCCAGGCCGCGGCGTTGCCCTATGGTGTAACGATGAACACCCTTGTGCTCACCAACTACGGCACCACCGGTGGTTACGATAAAACCACCACCACTTGGAGGCAGCTTCTGATCTTTTTGCTGCAGATAAGCCTCAATAAACTCATAGTAGTTGCCCTTTGGGACAAAGCAAATATCTTGGCTCTCTGGCTTTTGAGCATTGGCAAATCCGTGGGCTTGTGCATATGTGCGTATCTCTTCCTTCGTATGGTCTCCCAGGGGTAGCCTGAGCTGCTTAAGCTGCTCTTTTTTAAGTCCGTAGAGCACATAGCTTTGATCCTTGTGATTATCCACCGCCTTAAGCAATCTGTTATCAAGAATACGAGCATAGTGGCCAGTGGCCAGTACTTCGTAGCCCTCTTGTAAAGCCCAGCGCATGAGGATGCCAAATTTGACCTCTTGATTGCAGAAGATGCAAGGGTTGGGGGTAGAGCCTCCAAGATACCCTGCCACAAAAGGCTCAACAACCAACTGAGTAAACTCGCGGCTGACGTCTACATAGTGATGAGGAATGCCCAGTGTTTTGCAGACCTCTTGCGCTTCAACAGTAGCAGGAACGATGGCTGCATCCCCTTCATTGGAAGCAAAGCCTTGCATTTGCACAAGCGTTTCGTCAAAAAGACCCAGTGTAGCGCCAGCGCAATCGTATCCAGCTTCTATCATGAAAGCAGCGGCCACCGAGCTGTCCACTCCCCCACTCATGGCAATCAAAGCGCGTGACTTTTCCATTCCTATTGCTTTTTTCCTAAAAAGGAGTGTGCAGAAGGTAGTCCGTAGGCCTCCTTGGCAGATGTCACAGCGTCGAGGATTGCTTGCTCAACGGCTAGAGCCGCCAACATGCCCACTACGTTTTGTTCTGCGGGCACCTTGCCCGTTGCCAACGCAAAGAGTGCATCGCCGTCAAAGGAAGTGTGCGCAGGATAGATCGTGCGCGCAAGCCCATCATGAGCCATGCTCACAGCGCGCAGTGCTTTGGCCTTGCAAAGGGTGGCATTGGTAATAACGACCCCGATGGTAGTGTTGGTACGCGCTGCAGTAGCCTGCTTGCCCAACTCTTTTTGGGGGCATAAGAGGTCTGGCAACACTTCCGTTGGCTCTGCAATCACCTGAACACCGTCTTGCTCTATACGCGCTCCAGCCAAAAACCTGTTGTTTACACGATCAAAGACGTTGCCGAGGCTATTTACCGCCACAACTGCACTTACCAGCAAGTCATTGACCTGAGTGCTTGCAATACCAACTCCGCCCTTCATGGCTGAGTAAGAACCCAGAAATCTTCCAACACTGGCACCAGTGCCAGCGCCTACATTGCCCGTTGACTGTATGCACTCTGAGGCAGAAGCAGCGGCAGCGTAACCCATACTTGCATCTGGCCTGATGGTTGCACTACCTACGTCCAAGTCGAAGAGTGAAGCTCCCACCACAATAGGTACCACGGCTTGCCCAAAGGAAAACCCGTGGCTCTTCTCTTCAAGATACTGCATGACACCACTTGCAGCGTCAAGCCCAAAAGCGCTTCCGCCACTGATGAGCACTGCATGTACCTGCTCTACCAGGTTTTCAGGAGCCAGAAGATCTGTTTCTCTGGTTGCAGGAGCTCCCCCTCGCACGGCCACAGATCCCACAGCACCATCAGGGCAGAGCACCACCGTACACCCCGTTGCGGCCACCTTGTTGCTTTGATGACCAAGCAGTACTCCCTGGGGCAAAATGGCAGAACTTCCGCGTTTGATCGTAGGCATTAGCTTCTAACCGAGCTGCTGGATCCGCTCAAAAGGGCAGATGCCATGGCCATAATAGTGGTGAGTTCGTTCTTGTTAAGCTGACTCATAGACAGAGGGCCAGAAGACTTTCCTGGATCAGCTGAGCCGGGTATGGTCATCTCCATATATAGATTGTCATGCCAGCTCCCGAGCTTGTACCCGCTCTTATTCATGATTGCCAGTTCTTTAAAGCCAAAGTGCCGATGTAAGGCCACACTGGCATCATTGGGAATAGTAATGACTGCATAGAGATTGCAAAAGCCTTGAATCTTGAGTACCTGAAACAAGGCGGTATAAAGTGCGGTAGCTATGCCCCTGCCTTGAAACTGAGGGTCAATATAAATAGCGAGATTTGCGTTCCAATTATAAGCCTCGTGGGGCTTGAATTTGTATGCATAGGCAAACCCTACGACCTCGCCCTTGATGCAACACACAAGATATGGATGATGCTTCTTAACATCAAGCATGGTCTTAGCCACTTGCTCTGGGGTGGGTACTTTTGAAGTGAGAGTAAGCGATGTATTGGCCACATAGGGAGCATAAATCTCCAAAATACGGCGGGCGTCCTCTATTTCTGCAAGACGAATCTCAGCGTTTTGCACAAACCCTCCTTTGTCCGTTTGAACAGGTACTCATTTTACCCTATTCTGCATAACCAAAGCGCTTGATCTGATGGGCATCCTTGCGCCAGTTTTTGCGTACCTTTACTCGCAGATCCAAGTAGACGCTTGCGCTGAGGAGATGCTCTAAATCCTTGCGTGCTTCGGTGCCGATGACCTTGATCTTGGATCCCCCCTTGCCCACTATCATCCCTTTTTGGCTATCGCGTTCAACGTAGATTATGGCTTCTATGCTGTAGTGGTTTCGCTGCTCTACATAGGAGATCTCTTCAACTTGAACACCTACTGCATGGGGCAACTCATCAAAGGTCGAAGTAAGGATTTTTTCTCTAACGAATTCTGCCACGAGCACCTCAAGGGGCTGGTCGGTATTGCTGTCTCTGGAAAACCAGGCGGGGCCCATAGGCAGCAGTTCCATGCAAGTGCTGATAAATTCTTGTACTCCTCTTCCTTCCAACGCACTGGTAAGCAGTGTGTCAACAAAGTCATAGGCTAAATGAGCAGACTTCACCTGCGCCTCCACCTGCGCAGAGCTTGCTAATGAAGTCTTTGTGATAACCAGTATTGTTTTGACTCGAGCAAGCTCCAGTTGCTGCAATACCCAGCGATCTCCCTTGCCAAAGGGCTGCGATGCATCAAGAGCAAAGGCAACAACATCCACGTCTTCAAATGCTTTGAGGGCAGACCGATTGAGTTCTTCTCCTAGAGCATCATATGGCTTGTGCATGCCCGGGGTATCGACCAGGATAAGCTGCGCAGTAGGCATGTTGAGGATGGCTCTAAAGCGGTGTCGCGTGGTTTGTGGGGTATTAGAGGTAATTGCAAGCTTTTGCCCCAATGCAGCATTTATCAGGGTGGATTTACCAGCATTGGGACGTCCCACCAAGGCAACAAATCCACTTCTAAAACCTTGCTTTATCTCGTTATCCATAGTCCCTCCATCTCTTTGCTCTTTTAAATGCTCACCAAGCTCTGTCAGCTGCGTGAACAAGGCTTGTTTTTGACTTGCGCTTAAACCTCTTCTTAGCCCCAAATCCTCAGGGCAGCAGATATAAAGAGGAAGGAGCCGCCCACTGCGGCACCGATGGCAGCTACCAGTACGGCGGCGGCAGTTGCATCCTTGGCATACTTGGCCAGCGGGTGAATCTCAGGACTAGCCAAGTCAACAAAGGCTTCGAGCGCAGAATTAATGAGCTCAAGCACAAGTACCATTACAATAAAGAGGATGATGAGCGCCCACTCTACCGGCTCGAGCCTGAGCAATGCGGAGGTAACCAGGGCAAGTAGCGCTACTATCAGCTCAACCCTAAAGCTTAGCTCGCTTTTAATAGTGTTTACAACGCCTTCTAAAGCGTATTTAAAAGCGCTGGCCACACTGGCCTTCTTCCTACTTTCCTTCATTGAGACCTCCATTGATTGAGAAGTTCATTTTCGCGCTGCTCCATGATTGTTGCCTCTGCGTCATCAAGGTGATCATACCCCCTCAGGTGCAAAATGCCGTGAGTGAGCATCAGCGCCATCTCATCAGGAAAGCCCGTAGTAAACTCCTCAGCATGCTGCCTTGCTACAGATGGACACACAATGACATCTCCCAGGAGCTCGTCGTCATTTTCGAAGGCAAGTACATCTGTAGGGCGGTCTATTCCTCTGTACTTCTTGTTGAGTGCGTGCATCTCCGCATGCCCAACCAGCGAAATAGAAAGCTCAACATCATCATTTACCTGCTCTTGTTGGAGCACAAAGGCTGCCAGTGCCTGATACTCATCGACCGGCAGCTCCTCACCACTCCTGTTATCCACGGTGATAATCATGAAAGCTGAAGCTTCTGTTGACGTGAGGATTCTGCTGCGTCATAGGCCGTTACGATACGCTGCACCAGTGAGTGACGCACAACATCCTTGCCGGTGAGCTCCACAAAGGCAATGTCTTTGACTCCCTCAAGTACCGCGCGTACCGCCTTGAGGCCGCTTGCGCGCTCGGGCAGATCCATCTGGGTAATGTCGCCAGTTACCACCATACGAGATGAAAAACCAAGTCGTGTAAGAAACATCTTCATCTGGTCTGGCGTGGTGTTTTGCGCCTCATCTAAAATGATGAAGCTGTCATTGAGCGTGCGACCTCGCATATAGGCAAGAGGGGCAATCTCTATAATGCCCTGCTCAATCATCTGGTGGCCACTCTCTCGATCGGTCATATCAAAGAGTGCATCGTAGAGCGGGCGAATGTAGGGATCTATCTTCTCGGTGAGGGTGCCCGGCAAAAAGCCCAGGCTTTCTCCTGCTTCAACCACTGGCCGTGTGAGTATGACACGGCCAACCTCCTTGTTCTTAAGCGCAGCAACAGCCATGGCCATGGCTAAATAGGTCTTGCCCGTGCCAGCAGGGCCAATGCTAAAGGTTACCGTATTGCTGCGGATGGCATCGACATAGCGCTTTTGTCCCGCAGTTTTAGCACGTATTGACTTACCGCGATAGGTAAGAAGAATGTCTTCTCGCAAAGCCGCAGGCGCCAGCTCACCGCCGCGTGTAAGGTCAATGATGGTAGTGAGGGTCTCAAGGGTGAGCTCTTCGCCCGTCTCAGCCAGCTTGATAATGTCAGTAAACAAGGTAGTGAGCATTTGCACTTCCATTGCGTTTCCGAGTAGTTTGACTTGATCTCCACGCACAGTAATCCTTGCCTCAAACTGTTCTTCGATATGCCTGAGGAAAGAGTCGTTTACTCCGGTAACGCGCGTACCGTCTATGCCGGGAGGAATGGTAATGCTAACCTGCGATTGCTCCACGGATGCTCCTAACACGTTTGGCCAGTAAATTCATCGTGCACATATCCTACTAGTTTAACCAAAGATAGACTACCGCGTTGCATGTTTTCTTTGACTCGCACAGGATAATAGCTCTCAGATCTTCCGATTTGAGAGTTCTCAAATAAAACGAGCTCTGTGCTGCCTATACGGGCTTGAGCATCGCTCAGCCTCAGCTCATTGGCTACTTTGCTGAGAGTTTTTGCCCTCAAGGCCATGTGCCGGGCGTCTACCTGGTGAGGTAAATCAGCAGCCGTAGTGCGAGGACGTCGCGAATACCTGAAGACATGCATGCGAGCAAAACCAATCTTTTGGCAGAGTTTTATCGTTTGCTCAAAGTCTTGAGTTGTCTCTCCAGGAAAACCAACCATAACATCGGTACTCATGGCTATGTGCGGCAAAGCATGCTTGATTTCTGCAGTTCTCAGTTCAAAGTGACGAGCATCGTAACGTCTTTTCATGGCTGCCAGCACCTTGTTTGAGCCCGACTGCAAGGGGATATGCAGATGCGCGCAGATGCGTCCTTCGGATGCAACCATAAGATCAATGAGTCCGTCCGATATGCTGGGGAGCTCTATTGACGAAAGGCGCAATCGATGAAAGCTGCCTAGTTTAAGCGCTTCCTTAAGCAGATGCTCAAGCGCACGGTGATCGTCTTGGTAGCTACCTAAATCGATTCCCGTTAACACTATCTCTTGCGCACCAGCCTTGACGAGTATCGCAAGCTCTTTGAGCACGTGCTCTAAGGGCTCCGAACAGGCAGGCCCACGTGCCTGGGGCACCACACAGTAACTGCATGCATGATTACAGCCATCCTGCACCTTGACCTGAGCTCGTGTGTTAAAGCCCTCGCCCGCCCTCAAGTCAGTACCGTCTTCCTGAGCAGCCTCAAGCTCTAGTAACTTAAGTGCCTCTAGCAAGGCTGCTTGCTTGCCTGCAATGACCTTATGCTTGCCAGATATGCCTTCAAACTGCTCTGGATCAGTCGTAGCCCCACAGCCACAAACGATGACAGTGGCATCACGTGCAGTGCGCAAAGAGCGCCTGAGCGCCTTACGCGACTTGGCATCCGCCTCTCCAGTAACCGTACAAGTGTTAATCAAAACCACGTTGGCCTCTGCCAGGCTGCCGTGACGTGCACCAGAGGCCAGCAACCGTGCAGCCATGCTGTCTGCATCTACCCTATTGACCTTGCAGCCCAGATTAATAATGTGAAAGCATTTCTTTAGCTCTTGTGTCACATTTCTTGATTCTCTACGAAAGCACTTCTTTTATTCTTTGCGAGACAGTCTTTTTACTGGCAACATCATCTCCAAACTCTTCGGCTAACTCTTCTAGCAGCTCTTGTTGATGCTTGGTGAGCGACCTAGGCACGATAACTGTTACATGCACAAAGATATCGCCGCGACTCTCTTTTTTAAACACAGGCAGGCCTTTATTGCGCACTCGCACGGTCTGGTCGTTTTGGCAACCAGATGGCACCTTGATCTCTACTTTTTCTGCGGGCATTATGCCATCAATATAGAGCGTGGCACCGAGAGCTGCTTGTGTGATGGAGATGTCAACTCTGGTATGAAGGTTGTCGCCCTCTCGTTTAAGACGTGTATGCTGATCTACTCTCACGGTGACGATAAGGTCTCCAGCGCTGGCTCCTTGGATACCAGCTTCGCCATAACCCTTTAGTCTCAGCTGCTGACCATCACGAATCCCATGAGGCACTTCAATGGAGATGTGTTGACGATCGGGCAGCCTGCCTTGACCCTCACAGTCTGCGCATGGTTTATCTATGGTTTTGCCCGTACCGCTGCAGGTGTCACAAACCGTCTGGGTTTGCATGTCGCCAAGAAAAGTGTGTTGTACAGTTACAACGCGTCCACTTCCTTTGCAGCGGCTGCACTCAACAAAGCAGCCTCCTTCGCCTACACCAGTGCCTTTACAGCTGTCACAGGGAGCAAGGCGGTCATACACCAGCTCTTTTTTAACACCCGTGGCCACCTCTTCAAGCGTGAGTCTGAGCCCCACGCCCATGTCGCGCCCTTCTTTGCGCATGGTTCGTCCAGGCGTAGCGCCACCAAAAAAAGTGGAGAAGAGATCGCCCATGCCAAATCCTCCACTAAAAAGGTCGCCTATATCCACATAGGAGTAGCCACCGCTGGCGCCAGATACTTTTCCGAAGCGGTCGAACTGTGCCCTTTTGTTTGAGTCGCTCAAAACATCGTAGGCTTCATTGAGCTCCTTGAACTTTTCTTCTGCGTCCTGAGACTTGTTGACATCGGGATGAAGTTCACGTGCCTTTTTATAAAAGGCCTTCTTTATCTCGCTGTCGGTTGCTTCGCGCGTAACGCCCAGTATTTCATAGTAATTAGTTGACAAACACGGTCCTTCCCTCAAACTACATCTTTATTTACTCATATCGTTCATCATGCCGGTCTTTCAAGGTTCTTAACAAGACTGCTGATGGAACTGATAGCCCAAGCGTAATCCATGCGAGTAGGCCCAAAGAGAGCCACCACGCCGTAGTTCTTAGCTGATTTGGCAGCGGATTTGTTGTTTTTTTGCTCTCCGAGCAAGCAGGTACAGTCAAAACGCATAGCAACCAGCGAAAACTCGTAGAGCTGCGTATCTTTGTGCTCAGAGCCTATTTTTATGTGGAGATAATCAGCACTGACTATCTCTTCAAAGATGGTCATCAGGCTCCCGTGGCTTTCGAGTAGCTGCATGATGGGAAGCACCGCACTGGCCTCTGCAAATTCAGGCTGCGTGAGCAGGAGTGGTAAACCACGATGAATGATTGAGTTAGACAGCTGTGGTGCCCAAAACACCATGAGGCTCTTATTTTGCTCAGCAAAGAACCTCAAAACATCAGGAACAAGCGCGAGTTTATCTGATGCTGCGGCAATGGATGCTAACAGAGGCTTGGTTGCCTGACTTTGCCAGGCTCCTACAGTGTTATTGCCCGCACCCTCTCGAACAATGCTACGATGGGCTATTGCGCCATAAAGCTGAGGGTGGAGTAAAAGACTGTTGACAAACGTACGGTAACCCGACGTGGTTGGCATACGTCCTGCCGAAGTATGCGGCGACACAACGTAGCCCTGGTTTTCCAGCCAGCTCAGTTCGTTTCTTATCGTCGCCGCAGAGAGCAAGGGTACATAGTGCTGCGCCAAGGTTGATGACGCAACAGGATGTGCGCTGACCACATACTCTTGTATCAACGACTGCAAAATGGTATTTTTTCTCTCGGTTAGCAAGATGCTTTAACTGGTTTCATAAGTGGCCTGCTTGTTTTCAAAGTAAATGGTAACAGTATGCGCCGCAGAGCCTGGAACTATATTTGAATCGTAACTCAATCGTCAAAAGAAAGGGGTGCATATGGGGCACATTTGGGCATCCTATATGAATGCAAGTAGCTTATACCAGGCTCCAGATGCGAGCATAGAGCTCATTACCCATAAGCCAGCCCCTATTTGTTGGCTGATATCTGCCTTGGCTATAGCTTATTAAGCCCAGCTCTTGCAGGTCAACAAAAAGTTGTGGGGCGCTTGGAAGCAACAAGCTGGCTTTACAGAGCAGCTCTTTACTGACTCCCTGCTTCATCCTCATTGCTAACAGAAGATCTTCTGCCAGGGCTTCCTCTGGCGAGAGAAGTTCTGGCTCCTCATCGCTTGTGTAACGCAACCTGGATCCGTCGTGGAGCATTTTCATGCTTGCAGCTCCTTTGCCAAGACCCAGATAGGGGGCGCCTGTCCAGTAGCAGGTATTGTGCCTGCTTTCGTAACCTGGCTTTGCGTAGGAGGCCACTTCGTATCGCAGGTAGCCTTGTGACTCAAGAAAAGAAGCTGCGATCTCCATAAAGTCCGCCTGGAAGTCTTCGTTGAGCTCGGTGTTCTCATATGACACCTGCCCTGCACGCGCTGCCTGCTCTGCAAACTTGGTTCCTTCTTCGAGTTGCAAGGGGTAAATGCTGATATGCTCAAGATCATGAGAGAGTGCCTGGCTCAAAGTATGGTTCCACGAGTCTATGGTTTGTCCAGGTAAGCCGCACATGAGATCAATGCTTATGTTTTGAAAGCGCCCTCGTGCCTTTTTGATGACCCTATGAGCTTGTGAGGAGGTGTGTATGCGCCCCAGGGCAGACAGCTCACTATCAATAAAACTCTGTACTCCGAGAGAGAGTCGATTGACCCCCAAGGCAAAGAGGTCGTTGATCATTGGTGTTGTGAGAGACTCAGGGTTTGCCTCCAGCGTATACTCTTCTACGTTTTCTATCTTAATATTCAACGACAAAAGATATGCCAACTCCACCAGCCGTGCTTGACCCACAAAACTGGGGGTACCGCCTCCAATATAGAGGGTACGAATCTGAGCCAACTCACCCTTCTTTGCCCAGCTACGGATTTGGCTGCAAAGTGATTCTATATACTCGCTCATTGTTGAATCGTTTGACGCTACTGTCTTTGTCTCAAAGTTACAATAAGCACAGCGACTCTTACAGAAGGGTATGTGAATATACAGTGCCTCGTACACCTGCCCTCTTCACCTTCTACTCGCCTCGTCCAGTATTACAAGGTAGTCCTCAAGGCTGACTGCCGTCTGAACAGCCTTGCGTATTTTGAGAGCCTCAGGGCTCCCCTTAAAATACCATGCCAGGTGCTTGCGCATCCATACAAGCTTGCGAGGCTCGAATTCATAGAGACCTACCGTATGCTCTCTTGCCACTTCTGCAATTTCTATGATGCTCGGCTTGTGGCCAGAAAATATCCATGGATTTCCACGAGCTCCCCGAGCAGCGAGTACAGCGTTAACACCCAAGCTCCAGTACTCCTGGATGTCGTCTTGAGTACACACATCGCCGCTTGCAAATATCGGAATCTCAAGGTGCCTAACGAGAGCCCCTGCAATATCTTTGCGCGCCCTGCCTGTGTAGAATTGCTCAGCTGTTCTGCCATGTATGGTAATAGCCTGGGCACCACTGGCCACCATATCCTCGGCAAAGCTTAGCGTGCGAATGTCGTTTGATTTGCAAACCAGACGCATCTTTACCGTCACGGGAAGAACAACCGCCGAGCTTACCTCGGTCACTATCGAGGCTGCCAGTTTTGGTTTTTGCAATAATGCAGCTCCGCTGCCTGTGGAAGTTACCTTACGTGCTGGGCACCCCATATTGATATCTATCAATGCCAGATCATCTTTGAGCCTGAGAGCAAGCTTGTGCGCCTCAGCAGCCATAATCTGAGGATCATCACCAAATAGTTGGACTGCATACGGCTTATCTCCTTGCAAGGCGGTAATCATTTCTTGTGTCTTGAGATTGCCATATGCCAAGCCCTTGGCGCTAATCATCTCGGTATAAGTAATCCCCGCACCAAGGCGCCTGCAAATTGCTCTGAATACTGGGTCGTTAACCCCTGCCATGGGTGCGAGGAGCAGTTGAGAGTTGAGGGATGCGAGTGAGGAATGAAGGTTTGTCGCAGCGCTTGATTGTGACATGATGCTATCTTAGTAAGTCTGATTATTCATCAAGCTTGAGTAATGCCATGAAGGCTTCCTGCGGTACGTCTATACTCCCTATGCTCTTCATGCGCTTTTTACCGGCTTTTTGTTTTTCCAGTAGTTTGCGTTTACGGCTGATGTCGCCTCCGTAGCACTTGGCTAAAACGTCCTTGCGACGAGCCTTTACCGTGGTGCGAGCCAGTATTCTTCCGCCTATGGCCGCCTGAATAGGTACCTCAAAGAGCTGCCTTGGTATGATCTCCTTGAGCTTTATAGCCAAAGCATTGCCTCGCTCATAGGCTTTATCCTTATGGAGAATGAAAGAAAGGGCGTCAACTGGCTTGCCTGCCAACAGTATGTCGAGCTTAACGAGCTCGGAGCTGCGGTACTCACTAAACTCATAGTCTAAAGAGGCGTAGCCGCGGGTTCTGCTCTTAAGCTGATCAAAATAATCTAAAACAAGCTCGCTTAAGGGAATCTCCCACTTCATCTCCACCGTGTTTTCTGAGAGATAGACCATGGTCTTAAAAATACCTCGCCTGGATACTGAGAGATCCATAACTGCACCTACATAATCTGGGGGAATCAAAACGGTGGCAGTAAGATAGGGTTCTTCAATATGCTCAATGGTACTGGCGTCTGGCATGTCTTGGGGCGTGTGGATAACAAGCTTTTCTCCCTTGGTGGTATAGACGTGATATTCAACGCTGGGTGCAGTTGCCACTAAATCGAGGTCAAATTCTCGCTCCAGTCGCTCCTTGACTACCTCCATATGCAGCAGTCCTAAAAAGCCCACCCTGAAACCAAAGCCAAGTGCATGGCTTGTTTCGGGCTCATATATCAAAGCGGGGTCATTGAGCGCAAGTTTTTCGAGCGCATCGCGCAGCCCCTCGTATTGGTCGCCATCAACAGGAAAGATTCCCGAAAAAACCATGGGTTTGACCTCTCGGTATCCTGTGATTGGGGTTTCTACGCCACCTTTGTTTGAGGTAACCGTGTCACCCACCTTGACATCACGAGGATCCTTTAGGCCTGTAATCAGATAGCCGACTTCTCCAACGGTAAGCTCGCTCACGGGCGTATTAGCGGGGCGACGAACGCCCACCTCCTCCACCTGAGTTTGCACCTTGGTGGCCATTAAAAGAATTTGATCGCCTTTAGAAAGCACGCCGTCGATAATACGCACAAGAGCCACTACGCCTCGGTAAGAGTCGTAATAGGAGTCAAATATGAGTGCCTTGAGGGGCGCTTCATGATTTCCTTTGGGAGCTGGTACCCTCTTAACAACTGCTTCGAGGACTTCATGAATGCCCTCTCCCGTCTTGGCAGATATGGGGAGGGCATGATCGGCCAGTATTGCCAGACCTTCCTCTATCTCACCTTTAACACGTTCTACATCTGCGGCGGGTAGGTCGATCTTATTTATGACCGGAATGATTTCCAGGTCTGCATTCATGGCCATGTTTGCATTGGCAATGGTCTGCGCCTCGACCCCCTGAGAGGCATCCACCACAAGAATGGCGCCTTCGCAGGCCGCCAAGCTTCGACTGACTTCATAGGTAAAGTCGACATGCCCAGGAGTATCAATCAGATTGAGTTGGTAGGAATTTCCATCGTCTGCCTGGTATAGCACGCGCACCGCTTGCGACTTTATAGTGATACCACGCTCTCGTTCAATGTCCATTGAGTCAAGAACCTGATCGACCATATCTCTCTCGGAGACCGTGTCGGTTAGCTGCAGCACACGGTCTGCCAAGGTAGATTTACCATGGTCAATATGGGCAATGATAGAAAAATTGCGTATGAGGGAGCTGTCCACGCTCTTATTTAGAAGTCTCCTCGTCAGAAGCGGCTTCCTCAGAAGTTTCGTCATCAGAGTTCTCCTCAGCGGAAACCTCTTCGTCTACCTCTTCAGCAGCTTCCTCAGCAGGAGCTTCTTGCGCTGCCTCTTGGTCAGCTTCTTCGGCGGTTGCCTCCTCTGCTGCCTCTTCTTCGGCAGCCTCTTCAGCAGGCGCCTCTTCGGCAGCTTCCTCTACAGGGGCTTCTTCGGCAGCTTCCTCAACGGCAGCCTCCTCAGCTGGTGCTTCTTCGGCAGCCTCTTCAATGGGCGCTTCTTCTGCAACAGTCTCCTCTACAGCCTCTGCTACAGGTGCTTCCTCAGGGGCTTCATCTACAAGGGCTTCCTCAACGAGTTTCTCTTCAGCAGCTTCCTCGCCAGCAGCTTCCTCGGCAGGAGCTTCTTCTGCGAGTTCTACTTCAGCAGCTTCCTCGGCAGGAGCCTCTTCTACAAGAGCTTCCTCAGTAGGTGCTTCTTCGGCAGCTTCCTCAGTGGGCTCTTCCTCCACAGCTTCTTCAGCAGGTGCTTCCTCAACGGACGCTTCCACTACAGCATCTGCAGCAAGTTCTTCTTCAGCAGGAATCTCCTCGGCAGCTTCTACGGCTGGCGCTTCTTCAGTTACTACCTCAACGGCAGATTCTTCTGCAGGAGCCTCTTCGGCAGAAGCTTCCTCGGCGGCCTCTTCAGCCACTGCGTCATCAGCAGCTTCGTTGCTTGCCTCGATTGCAGCAGCTTCGCCAGCCAGCTCTGCGGCGTAGGCACGCTCGGCAGCTTCGCTTAGCATGCCCTCTTCGTCCACACCCTCTTCTGATTCGCCATCGCCGCTACGCTTGCGCGTCTTAACTGGCTTAAGCATGGCAGGATCTGGCTCGGACACCTCAATATCTATACCCAATGTTTCTGCGGCTTGCTTCATAGAAAGCGAGACCCTGCGACGGTCTGGATCTATGTCAATGACCTTTACATGTACAGAATCGCCTACACGAACAACTTGCCCGGGAGCAATAATATGCTTATGAGCCATCTCGGAAATATGTGCTAGACCTTCAATGCTTTCTCCCAACTCCACAAAGGCACCAAAGCTCACCAGCTTTGTGACCTTGCCTTCGAGAATAGAGTTAATGGGATAATTCTTGACCATCGCTCTCCACGGGTCTTCGGTAGTCTGTTTAAGACCCAACGAGATACGCTCACGGTTCAAATCTACTTCGAGAACTTCTACTTCTACCTCGTCACCAACCTTAACAACCTCAGTGGGGTGATTCACATGGCTCCAGGAAAGCTCCGAAATATGCACCAGCCCGTCAATGCCGCCCAGGTCAACAAAAGCACCAAAATCTACGATAGACGATACATTACCCTTAAGGCGCATGCCTTTGGTAAGTTTTTCCAGGATTTCTGAGCGCTCATTTTTGCGCCCTTCCTCAAGGACTACGCGTCGAGAGAGCACCACATTATTGCGATTGCGATCCATCTCTATGATGCGAGCTTCAATGCTTTCTCCCGTAAAGGACTCAAGATCCTTAACGCGACGTAGGTCAACGAGCGAGGCTGGTAAAAAGCCCCTGAGCCCAATGTCTACGATCAAGCCGCCTTTGACAACCTCTATGACCTCACCAATGACCGGCTCACCAGCGTTGAACTTTTCTTCAATGTCTATCCAGGCACGCTCATATTCTGCACGCTTGCGAGAGAGGATCAATCGACCGTCTTTGTCTTCTTTTTGTAAAACGAGTGCTTCAATCTTCTCTTCCATAGACACAATCTCGGAAGGTTCTGCATCTTTGCGGATAGACAGCTCGCGAGCTGGGATAACACCTTCAGATTTAAACCCTATGTCCAAAAGGACTTCATCATGCTCAATTTTGACTACGGTGCCGGTTACCAGGTCGCCTTCATCAAAGTCGGTTATAGTGTTGTCAATCAGGTCATTGAATTTTTCGTCATCAATATCTCCCAAATCGATGACATCGGGATTTTGAATCTCACTCAAGGGTAGCCCCTTTCATATCGGGGCCCGCTTTTCCATGTTACGCGGTCTATCGAAAAGAACATGTATCCGGGGCCATTGCATACGTCTGCCAAATTATTTTGTCAGACCACTCATTATATTGATTTGCCTTGTTTTCCACAACCTTTACTGGCAATTATTATGTCAATCGTCCGCAGCAGGCTCACTAGTCACACATCTGTCGTCCTGTCGCGTTATGCGCAGCAAAATGTTGCAAGACCTACTACAGGTCTGTCTATAATGCTAGCAGACCCTGCGGCCTTGTCCTGCGCGTTAGAGCGCAGCACGAATGTTGCAGGAACCGCTCTTCGAGCGAACGCGACAGGGTGACATGAGGGTATAGGATGAGTTGGACAGTAACCGCAGTAGGTTACTAAACATACCCTGTTTGGATAGGCTTCATGCACTCTTTGATATCAATGCTCTTGTCTCTGTTTACAATTGGCGCCCTCAAGCCTGTCCTATCTCATTTCTTTGTGGGCAGTGTGTATGGCTATTACCAAGCTGTCAAGCACACGCATGTTTCCGGGGGAGTCTGACATTATGGCAACAAGGTATGGTCTGCCGTGAGCCCAGACAACTCCGGCGTCGCTGGCAGAGCGTAGGCCATTCATGCCAATCCAGCCTGCCTTGGTGTTGACGTAAAAGGAGTCGCCATAGTTGTAGCGTATGACCGAATTATTGGAAGACGTAAACCACGACTGCGCAATAGAGCTGTTGATTGCACTGCTTTCAAAGTAGGTGTAGGTTCTGAGCCAGAGTTTTGCGAGGTTACGGGTTGAGTAATGAGCATAGTCATAGTCAGCAATGGACGTGGGAACTCCTGCCTGACTGCACCAGGTTCTCATAGGGTCGGCTCCAAAGGCGCGCCTCAAGGCACTATAGCCTTCATTGCTGGAATGTCTAACCGATGACTCCATGGTGGAGCGCCAGCTCGCTACTGAAGAAGGCACCAAGGCAGCAACACTGGCAACATAAGGACCCTTGACAGTGCTGGCTCCATAAAACACTTGATCAGGGTTAAAGGCCACTCCCCTCCCGGTGCGCAAGTCAACCATGATAAAACCTACGCTATAACCACGTGACTGAACAGAGCTGACGGCACCCTGCAGTTGGTTGCGTGTGCCTTGACTCAGCGTAAATCCTCCAAAGGTGCTGATACTGCGTATTCCACTGGCGGAGTTTAAGGCGCTGAGTATAGACACCGACTCTCGGTATGCTCCACTGGTTGATCCAGGCGCAGATGCTCCTTTGAGTGTAAAAGCAAGCTCAAAGGCTTCTAGTCGTAAGCCAATCGTAGCGGTGCCTGCATTGGCACCATTTCTTGCCCAGCCCATCCACCCCATATTTTGGCAATGAGCGCGATAGTAAACATCATATTGGCTCGCAAGCTCACCGGTGAGCCTTATCCGGATAGCCTCGATTTGTTTTTTGCCATTTTCTATACCTGCTACTGAGTCTGAGGAAACCCAGCCTTGCCATCCATCAGTGGATACATGGGCACTGTACTGTATAGAGCCACTCAGGCCACCTGAATTTTCTATCTTGAGCTTGAACGCCTGCATGGCGAGCGACTGGCCAACTGTCCCAATAACAGAACGCCCCATTGCCTTAGGAAGCCAGCCAGTTTGGGCAACCTCGGCCTGAGCAGAATAACTAATAGTCAAACAGGGCGTTGCTGTTGAGCCCGGAGCAGCACCTCTGCCTGGAATGCCGCCGTTTGACACAAGGATTATCTGAATAGCTTCAATTCGGCCTGAAAGACCAATGGCACCCGCTGTCTGACCATTTTTTGCCCAACTGAGCCATCCCCTGCCGGACATGTGAACGCGGTAATATATATCAAAGCTATTAGCTATTGCACTGCCGTCAGAGAGCTTGATCTCGATAGCTTCCATAGCGCGTGACTGACCCGTTGTTCCGGTCATACGACCATCACGGCTCCAGTCTTGCCACCCTATGCCAGCACACCTTGCACGGTACAGAATGGAGCCATCATACGTTGGATGATCGAGGTTAATTCTTAGAGCCTCAACTCTTCGAGCCTGCCCCGTGGTTCCAGACGTGGCTCTGTCGGCAACACGAGCTTGCCACCCTATCCCCTGCACATGGCTTTGATAGGTCAGGATTTTTGAGTGAAAGGCCGTTTTGCTCTCAGAAAAACCACCAAAGGGCTGCCCCTTGGCTAGCAATCGTATCTCAAGTGCCTCCATACGCAGGCCGAATGTGCTGGTTCCAGCTGGCTCCCCATTGCTAGCCCAACCAAGCCAGCCATAGCTGGCTACATGGGTTCGGTAATAGATGTCATACTGGCTTGCAAGGTCTCCGGTGAGCTTAATCTGAATAGCCTCAATACGCAGGCTTCGTCCAGTAGTGCCTGCGATACTGCCGTCTTTGACCCACCCCTGCCAGCCGATGCTTTGTACATGGGTGCGGTAGCTGACTCCACCGCGCATGCGATCAACTTCGACCTTTATGCCTTCGAGCCTGAGGCTTCGTCCGGTGGTTCCAGCCAGTTTATTCCGTTCCACCCAGGTTTGCCATCCAACACTTTGTACATGAGCCTGATACCTCAAGGTGGGAAGCGCCAGTGGCGCAATATATTCTTGGCCCAAAGAAAGTGGCTGAATGCCCTCCTCGGCACTCGCAGACGATGGTTTGTGTGAGTTTTGGGAGCTGTTCTCAGTTGCAACAGATAGGCGCTGACTATCAGAGGGCCTGGTAGCCTGAGGGTCGTTAACGGGGGTTTTTTCTACCTCAGTAGCTCCACTGGTATCCTTTGCCCTCTGTGCCTCATTCATCTCACTGCTGGCTACGTCTTCTTCATCAGTGCCCGTAGCTCCAAAGGTATCGGATGCCCCCTCATCTTCATCTGCGCTAGCCTCGCCTGCTTCATCAGTATCGGCGGCATCTTGGAGTGGGTCATCGCTAATGCTGGGCACTTCAGCTTGGTTGGTGTCTTCAGCCGGTTCTGTTAGCTGCGTTTCGCCTGTAGTAAAGGCAAGCTCATAAGCCCAGGCAGCTTGATACTGGGTAAAGGGAATTAAGCTCACGCAGAGTAGCAGGCTCATTGCAGCTACACTAAGCTTTTTTAAGTCAGAGTTGCTCACTCGCACGTATTTCATTCGTTGCCCCTGGGTAGATAACATTTTGGCGATTATACCAAAGATTCCTTACTGTGTTTTGGGATTCTTCGGTTGTCGAGGGAGACGAGGACGGAGGACAACTCTTGTGGCAGGTCATCTGTAAACTCCATGGCTTCTTTGGAAACGGGATGCTCGAAGTTTAGTTGCCAGGAATGCAAGAATTGTCTTTCAAGACCCATTTGCGCAGCAGGTTTCGTACGTCCGTAGACTGCATCTCCTACACAGGGGTGGCCAATGTATTCCATATGTACGCGTATTTGATGAGTGCGCCCGGTGTGGAGTTTGCACTCGATATAGGTGTAGCCGTCATCGTGTGCCTGTGCTTCAAAACGATCGAGTACGGCAAAAGTGGTTATTGCCTCTCTGGAAGAAGGGCCATCGTCTATTACCATGCGGATACGTTCATAATTGCCACGAGCAATGGGAGCGTCCACCAAGCCGGTTTCTGGGGCTATGTAGCCGTGAACCAGTGCCTGGTATCGCCTCACAATGTTACGACTCCTGATGCCCTCTTGTAACTTGAGACCAGCCTGCTGATTCTTGGCTGCCAACATGAGGCCAGAGGTGTCCTTGTCGAGCCGGTGCACTATGCCCGGGCGATCATCTCCTTGTAGTATCGCAAGATTTTCGTACCCATAACGATGTATCAGTGCATTGACAAGGGTTCCCTCTTCATGCCCACGTGTAGGATGCACCACCATGCCGGCTTTTTTAGATATCACCATGAGGTACTCGTCCTCATAGCGAATGTCAAGGGCTACATACTCAGCCTGTGGTCGCAGTTGCAGAGGTAATGAGGTGGTGTACTCAACGAGGTCTCCGGCTAGAACAATTCGCTTTTTTGCAGTAAGCCTGCTGTTGTTGAGCAAAACACGCCCTTCCTCAATCAAGCGCACTGCCTCTCCTCTGCTTGATATATCGTCAAGCGTAGCCAGTAGGGTGTCAATACGTTTTCCCTGCTCAAGATCGGTAACTATGTGCTCATGTTTTGGCAATCTTTATATCTAGCTCGTTGCTTGCTCTTTTTGGCCAACCTCTGGCTTTGAATCTTCGTCCTTCGTATCATCACCTTGCTTAAACCAATAGACCACAATAATGAGCAAAAGGCCTATCTCACCTATAGTGAGAGCTATGTCCGCAATATTGAATACCGGAAAATCAATGAATAGTGTATGAATAAAGTCGGGAACTCTGCCGGTGAGCGCTCGGTCATAGGCATTGCCTGCTGCACCCGCTACGATAAGCGAAAGAGCAATGACTGCTGGCATAAAGAAGCTCTTAGTCCTGAGCAGATAGATTAAGATTGCAGCAACCACAATGATGGCCACAACAATAAAGAAAAATCTACCGCCAGCAAAGATACCAAAGGCACCGCCTTCGTTGAATACCAGGGTAAAGTCAAACACGCGCGGAATAAACGCAATGGAGCGCCCGTCTGATAACTGCTCGACAGCAATTATCTTGGTGAAGCGATCCAGAAAGAGAACCACCAGTGCCAGGACGACAAAAAGTATATAAGCATTCCTTCGTTTCATGTCTAGCTACCCACACTCGCTAACACAGCAGCACAGCGCACACAGACCTCACTATAAGCTGGATTCGCTCCCAAGGTGCGATAATTCCAACAGCGCGGGCATTTTTCTCCGCTTGCATGACGTACCTTGACGAATATTTCGCTATCGTTTCCAACAGTAAGCAAAACCTCTGACACAATAAGCAACTCGGGAAGCAGTTGGTCGTCTTGCGCCTTGAGCACATCGATGATGGTGCCTGGGGCAACGATCTCAAGAGCTGCCTGTTGGCTTTTGGTAAACTCAGATTCCTCCAGCGCCTTGGTTACCACCTCACGTACATCCAGCAAGACAGCAAACTCATCGACAATACGCTGGGCATCCGTCTGGGGAATCTGGGGGTCAAAATCTGCGGCTTCGGGCCAACCTGCCAAGGCTATTGCTGGAGGTTTATCAGGGTAGCTGAGGCCTTGAGGGTAGTAATCCCACACTTCATCACAGGTATAGCTCAAGATGGGTGCCATGATGCGCACAAGCACTTCGAGGATGTTAACCAATGCTGTTTGTGCGCTTCTGCGCTCGACGCTCTTAGGCGCATCACTATAGAGTCTGTCTTTAATAGCATCATTATAAAGAGCGCTCAAGTCGCGCACCACAAAGTCGTAGACCGAATGATAGACCACATGAAACCTGAATTCGCTGTAGGCTTCCGTGACCTTGTCAAGCAGCGCCTTGACACGCACCAGTGCCCAGCGATCCAAAGGAAGCATGTCCTCATAGTCTACTGCATCAGTACTCCAGTTAAAATCATAGATATTGCTGAGCAGGAAACGGAAGCTGTTGCGGATGCGGCGGTACGATTCGCTCGTCCGCTGGATAACCTCATCATCAATGCCGGCGTCGGTAGAAGAATCAATAGAGCCCACCCACAGGCGTAACACATCTGCACCATACTTCTCCATTACCTGGGCGGGGTCTACGACGTTACCGCGACTCTTGCTCATCTTGTAACCTTCGCCATCAGTAATAAAACCGCAGCTCATGATACCCTTAAACGGTGCCACACCGTAGGTGCCCACACTGGTGAGTAGCGAGCTTTGGAACCAGCCCCGATGCTGATCGCTTCCTTCCAAGTACAGGTTGGCAGGTGCACCCAGGTAATCACGCTTGCGCAACACACTGGTGTGCGAAACTCCGCTCTCCCACCAAACGTCAAGGATGTCCTTCTCGGGCTTGAGGTCGTCAACACTGGCTCCGCAAGCAGGGCAACAAGTATCTGCTGGCAGGTACTCCGAAGGCGTACGGGTAAACCAGCCATCTGAGCCCTCGCGCTCAAAGAGCTTCATTACCGCATCAAAGGTCGCAGATGTGGCAATTGCCTCGCTGCACGCCCCGCAGGTAAAGATGGGTATTGGCACTCCCCATGAACGTTGACGCGAGATGCACCAGTCGGGGCGATCTTGGAGCATTGAACGCATGCGGTTTGACGCCCAGGCAGGAAACCAGTCAATCCTCTCTACCTCTGCGAGCGCCTTGGCTCTCAGGTCAGTAGCTTCCATGCTAACAAACCATTGGTAGGTAGCTCTAAAAATAACAGGGTTTTGACAACGCCAGCAGTGCGGATATGAGTGCTCAACACTGGTGCTGCCAAGCAGCGCCCCACGATCATCAAGCCATGACACAATTATGGGATTGGCCTCCTTAACCTTCATATGAGCAAAGGGGCCACCGCCCTCGTCAAAAACACCATTGTCATCCACTGGCATCAACAGTGGAAGGTCATACTCCAGGCTCATGAGGTAGTCCTCATGACCATGGCCTGGCGCCGTATGTACGGCGCCGGTGCCAGTGGACAAATCGACGTGCGCACCTGTGACCACACAGCCTGCCAAGGTATCATGAATGGGATGAGCATAGGTGAGCCTCAAGAGCTCCTTGCCCTGCACGCGCCAGGTCGATTTACCATCTTGAGTATTAACCAGAGAGTGGTTGGTAGCCTGCAATGCAGACTCCAGCTGCTCTACCAGCTCTTCGGCAACCAAGAGCTTTTTGCCTACAAAGTTGGCGTTGCTGCCCTGAAACTCTACCAAGACATAGCTTGCGTCTTCTGCCAGGGTCACCGCCGTGTTGGCCGGCAGAGTCCAAGGAGTGGTAGTCCAGATGAGCAGCCAGGCATCAAACAGCTCGCTTTTTTGTGCCAAGCTCTCTCGTAGGGGTGAATCCATAGGCTCATCAATCTTAAATGCAACGTAAATAGAGGGCGATGTTTCGTCTGAATACTCGATCTCGGCCTCTGCCAAAGCGGTATGGCAGTGCGCACACCAGTGGATGGGCTTGCGCCCCCGGTATATGGCGCCAGCCTCGTACATTTGCTTGAAGATTTCGACATTACCTACCTCGTATGAGTAGGCGTAGGTGAGATAAGGATCTTCCCACTCGCCTAAAACTCCCAGCCTCATAAAGCCTTCACGTTGGATGTTGACATATTTTTCTGCCCATTCTCGACAGAGGCGACGCAACGTTGGCTGGTCAATCTTGGCCATTTTTTCTGGCCCTAGCATAAGCTCAACCATGTGCTCGATAGGCTGCCCATGGCAGTCCCAGCCGGGCACATAGGGCGCGTAATAGCCGCGCTGCGAATGATACTTGACTATAATGTCCTTGAGCACTTTGTTAAACACATGCCCCATATGAATGGGACCGTTGGCGTAGGGTGGTCCATCGTGGAGAACGTAGGATTCATTACCCTCGTTTTTCTCGAGTACCTTGTGGTAGAGATTTAATTCCTTCCACTTTTCTAGGCGCTTAGGCTCGCTTTGCGTGAGTCCAGCGCGCATGGGAAAATCCGTCTGAGGCAGATTCATGGTATCTTTATAGTCGTTTGACACGGGTGCTCCTTGTATAGAGATTCGCATTTCACAAGCACGTAATTATATACTACTGGCAGTGCCTGTCGTTGGCCGGTTTATCCGATAAATCCAGAAGAATGTGCTAAGCCTTTAGAATCGGAAAGATTCGGATAGATTCGCCGGATAAAGGGGCGAATGACAGTACGGTTGTAGTATTCGCGTTATGACTGAGAGTCTTTTTTGTTATAGTAGTGCGCGCACGTATTTTGTCTTATTTTGAGGAAGGGTGATCTAATTGGCAGCACCAGCAACCGAGCAGGTTCGTAATATAGTACTCGTTGGACAGGATGGCGCGGGCAAAACTTCTTTTGCCGAAGCCATGTTGCACGTCTCTGGCCGCACCTCGCGCCTGGGCACGACTCATGACGGCAAGTCCAATCTTGATTACGATCCCGAAGAAATCAAACGTGGTTTTACCATCTCCAGTTCGCTGGCTCCCATTCATCATAAAGGGTTTAAGATTAACCTTTTGGACACCTCGGGTTCTGATGACTTTGTAGGCGAAACCATTGCCGCCATGGAAGCAGCTGAGTTGGCATTTTTTGTTGTTGACGCGGTGGCAGGAGCGCAGATTAACACGGTAAAGCTATGGGATATTGCAGATCGCAAGCGCCTGTGTCGTGCTTTTTTCATCAACCACATAGACCGCGAACACGCCAACTATGAATCTGCCATGGAGGGCTTGATTCAGCGCTTTGGTCAGCGTGTAGGTGCTGTAACCATTCCTATTGGCGTTGACAAGGACTTTAAAGGCATCATTGACGTCATTCGCATGAAGGCTCGCTATCACACCGATGGCAAAGAGCGCATCGAGGACATACCTGCAGAGTACGAAGCCGAGGCTCAGGCAGCACGCGATAAGCTCTGCGATCTGGTAGCAGAAGCCGATGATGATTTAATGATGAAGTATCTGGATGGCGAAGAACAGCTTACCCAAGAGGAGCTCGAAAGCCTTTTGGGCAAGGCCATAGTGCAAGAGCTCTTTATTCCTGTATTTGTAGGCTCTACCTTGGTAGAGCAGGGCATAGAAGTCATTATGGATGACATCGTCACCTACTTTCCTGCTCCCGATGCCCACGGGCCTTTTCCCACTGCTGACGGCAACGAGTATCGCATTGATGAAGAGGGCGAGGCTGCTTTCTTTGTCTTCAAAACAGTGTCTGACGCCTTTGTTGGCCGCCTCAGCTTTGTTAAAGTCCTCTCGGGTATTCTCGAGCCCGGCACGGAGCTCATTAACGCCACAAACAAGAAAAAAGAGCGTATTGCACATATCTACGTCATGATGGGTAAAGAAACCAACGACGTTAAGAGTGCGCGGGCGGGCGACATTGTCGTCATCCCCAAGCTGGGCGAGGCACGCACGGGAGACACCTTCTCTACCTCAGGCAAGATTGAGCTTGCTCCACTCCAATTGCCTAAACCGCTTTACCCCGTTGCTCTTCGTGCTGCCAGCAAGAATGACGAAGATAAATTGGGCGACTTCCTTGCTAAGGTTGCCGATTTGGATCCTTGTATCACTCTGCATCGCGATGACCAAACACGGCAGACCATTCTCACAACTTTGGGAGACGGAGCCGTGGACTTGATTCTCTCACGCCTCAAGGAGCGCAGCGGTATTGAAGCCCAACTTCTTGAGGTAAAGGTTCCCTATCGTGAGACCATTCGAAAAACTGCTGAGGCACAGGGACGTCACAAAAAGCAAACGGGCGGCGCTGGGCAGTTTGGCGACTGCTATGTGCGCCTGGAGCCTAATCCTGGTGGCGGTTATGAGTTTTTGGATGAGGTCGTTGGCGGTCGCATACCCAAAGGTTTGATCCCTGCTGTTGACAAGGGTATTAAGGAGGCAATGGTAGAGGGTTTCCTTACCGATGATCCCTTTGTTGACCTCAAGGCGGCCGTTTATGATGGCTCCTATCACTCTGTTGACAGTAACGAGATGGCCTTTAAGCAGGCTGGGCGCCTGGCGTTTCGCAATGCCTGCGAAAAAGCCGACGTCTACATCTTGGAGCCTATGGCAAATATAGAAGTTACCGTAACCGAAGAATATGCTGGCACCATTATGGGAGATTTTTCTACACGTCGCGGTCGTGTTTCTGGCATGAGTGCAGACGACAATGGCCGCCAAATCATAAAGGCGCGTGTGCCCTACAAGGAAGTGGTAACCTACGCTAAGGATCTTCGTTCGATGACCCGCGGAGTTGGATCCTTTGCTATTGAACTAGACGGCTACGAAGAGGTGCCTGGAGATGTGTCCAAAAAGCTCATTGCCGACTACCTTGCACGCCGCGAAGAAAAGAATTAGCTGTTAAAGGCCAAGAAGCTCCATCCGGGTGCCTTGGCCTTTGAAACAAACTATGAGCGTGTGTTTAAACGCCTGGTGTCAGGAGAACGTCTCCCTGACACCAGGCGTTGACTTCTTTTAATACTTGATAATTACGGAGTCATTAAAGAGGGTTTCGATGCGATAGTAATCGCGTGTTGTGGTAGTAAAAAGGTGAATGACAATATCTCCGTAATCAAGAAGCACCCAGCTACCGCTATTGACGCCCTCTCGCCCTATTGGCTTCATGCCATAATTCGTACGCAAGGCTTCTTCTGCAGCCTCAACCATGGCATTGAGCTGCAGAGGGTTTTCTGCGGAGGCAAGAACAAAGTAATCTACGATGATCAGAGTTGGCTTGACATTGATGAGTAATACATCTGAGGCTTTTTTGTTTAGTGTTGCCTCTGCTGCACACTGAGCCCAAGCACGGGATTCACCTACCACAGTCTTTTTCAATACCGCTCCTTACGTTTTGCTTCATTACTTTGCCGATAGCATCTATCATACCGCAATCTAGGCAGGAAGCTCTGTCTTATGAGGCCAGCTCTTCCAGGTAGCCGCCTTTTTTGAGAAGGTGATAGTAGTCCTTCATATAGCGATACATTTCGAGGGCATAGTCGCCAAAATCATCGCCTAGACCTTGCTTGTACTCTGTCCAGATGCACCAAAGGAAGCCAGCCAGTGCTACGTACAGGTAAAGACGCGCTTCCTCGAGACGGGTGGGCTCACGCTCCAAATATATACGTATCAGCTTGTCTATTTGCCTTTTTGAGTAGTAGGAGTAAATCGAAAACATCGCAACGTCAATTATAGGATCGGCCATGCCGGAGTACTCCCAATCGATGACTCGGGTGGAACCATCCCTTAAAAAGAGCACGTTGGCGTAAATATAATCAATGTGACAAAGACATTCTGGAATAGCAAGAGCCTTCCTAAAGGCCAAGAGCTCATCTGCCCAGGTGCGTACCTTGTCATAGTCTTCAAAAAGAATTGAGTCGCGCTCGTTGGCTAATGACTCGTAATAATTAATACGCTCCTCTATGTCAAACCTGTGTTCTGCCTGGATATTGGCAGCATGTATCCTCCTGAGATTATCCATCATTACTTCGAGGTCATTATTGTTGCGTGGGTTGCCCACACGCGCATTGTAGTAACGGGTAATCTTTATGCCAGAGTCTCCGTCAAAGTATATAATCTCGTCAGTAATGTCGTAGGGCTTCATGAGTTCGTAGTTGCTCTTTTCTTGGCTTCTGCTAATGAGCCTCTCGGTACCCAGACCCGGCTGCCTAAAGACATATTTCTTTTTATTAACCTCAAAAAGGAAGCTGCGATTAGTCATACCCCCCTCTTTCATTGGTTTAATATTGATAATATCTGCCTGCGACACATCAAAGACCTGGGCAATGATGCTCAGTATCTCATTGCCCGAGTCGTTTATATAACTGGGGTCATAGGCGCGAAGGTCTTCGAGAGCTTCAAACTCATAGACATTATTTGCATCCTGGCGACTAATATAGATGGGAAGTTCGTGAGCATTCTCCTTGATGATGTGCTCCCAAAAATAGTCCTGTGTGCCTGGCCGCGTATAGTATTCTTCGAGAAAGGGGACATACTTTTCTGAAAACTCGCGGGTAAAAAATGCAGGTCCAATCATGATCCAGTCATCAACTGCGCCATATTCCATACGCACTATCCGATCATGTGCCCCGATTACCGCTTGCCAATCTTCCGTCTCTTTCTCAGAATATATGCAGCTAATCCAACTTTGCGGCTCATAGCTATGAAAAATATTCTTTTCCATCCAGTTGTCTGCCACCAAAACATAGGTGTTCTTGAGTTGATCGCGCACACAGTGCAGACTCACAAAGTTATTCTTGGTGGAATACTCGGGATTGTAGACGAGTTTTACCCCATAAGTATCAACGAGATATTCAAATTTTTCTGCGAGATATCCTACAACAATAGTTATATCAGTTATCCCCACCTCGAGAAGTTGCTCTATTTGCCTGTTGATGATGGGCGTATTGTTAATAGTGAGGAGGCCCTTAGGGGTATCAAAGGTAAAGGGCACCATTCTGCGCCCAAATCCCGCTGCCAGTATGATGGCATTGTCTACTTTATACTGCTTAAGCCATTCCATACCCTCTTTGGTCATGGTATAACTGCCCCATTCATAATCAACATAACCAAGATCTATTGCCTTATTAACCTGGAAATTAATGTTGCCAATGGACATCTGCATATAATCTGCAAATCTGCGCTGGGTGTTGATATCTGTTTCTACGATGGTACGGCACATGAGTGCAAGGCTCTTTGACATTTCTACCTCCACTAAAGTCATATAAGTAAATTACAAGTTTTGCTACCCGACCCAGCGTTACACTGTATAGGTAACGGTTGTTCAGATAAGTAACAGTATACAAGTATCTGAACTATGTCAAGTAGGCATATGCCGCCGGCGTGAGCGAGATGACGAAGGGGGGCTTGTTGTGCTGCACACAGACGACAAGGGACACAAGCGAGCAAGGTGCTATAATTCTTGTCATGGAAGGGTTAACAGTAGTGATACAAGCCGGTGGAGAGTCAAAGCGCATGGGCAAGCCCAAGGCGCTTGTGTCGTTTTGCGGCATTCCGCTGATATGCAGAGGGTTGAGGCGACTTGGCCCTTTAGCAGATCAGCTCATAGTAACCACAAACGAACCATGTAACTTTGATTTTCTTTGCTCAGGCGCTACCCAAGGTCGACTGGAGCTATATCGCGACATCTACAGCTCTCGAGGCGCGCTCAGCGGTATTTACACTGCTCTGCACTATGCTACACTTCCTTCCGTTGCCATAGTTGCCTGTGATATGGTGTTTCCCTCTGCCTCGCTTTTGCAGGCAGAGCATAGAGTCTTGCTCGATACCAAGGCAGACGTGGTGGTACCTAAGACTTCTCATGGATACGAGCCATTTCATGCTGTATACAGGCGAGAAAGCTGCCTTCGCCTCGTAAAGGAGGCGCTGGATGGCGGGGAGACACGCGCCACCAGCTGGTATGACAAGGCTAAGATAGTTGAGTTTACTTTAGAGGATGTTTTGGCGGCAGACCCGCGTGGTGGCTCTTTTGTTAATGTCAATACGCCAGAAGAGCTCAAATATATTGAAGAACGAGTATTGTCTGGAGAAATGACCATGATTGATGGAGATGATTTGAGGCATCCCGTCTTGCATAAGAAAAACCCGCCCTGTGGTTACCAGGAGCCTATATGAAGAAGAGACGTTGAGGAGGCAGTATGCGATTTCAAGTAATTGATCACCCACTGGTGGCTCACAAGGTACGTTTGTTGCGTGCAAAAGACACCAGCACAGTTGTTTTTAGAATGGTTACCAATGAATTGGTATCACTTCTTGCCTATGAGGCTACCAGCAATGTCAAAACAGAAACAGTGCAAATCGAGACCCCCGTGGCCACCACCACTGCTATTCGCCTTGCCAGGAACCCGCGGCCGATTATTGTACCGGTTCTCAGGGCAGGCTTGGGCATGCTCGATGGCATGATTCAGTCCATGCCAACTGCTGAAGTCGGATTTTTGGGCATACGCCGTGACGAGGACACCTTGATTCCTCATACCTATGCTAATCGACTACCAGACGACCTTTCTGGCAGACAGTGCTACATCATTGACCCCATGCTGGCCACTGGCGGCACCCTTGTTGATACCATTGATTACCTGGTTACCCGCGGTGCCTCAGACATTACCGCTATTTGCATCCTTGCTGCACCAGAGGGTGTTGATATGGTGCGCTGTGCTGCAGAAAAGCATGGCAGTAGCCTTGCGCTCAGCGTATTTGTTGCTGCGCTTGATGAACGCTTAAACGAGCAGGGTTACATTGTTCCTGGTCTCGGCGATGCCGGAGACAGACTCTACGGGTACGTAGACTAGGTAGAGCCTGTATGAACACCGCAACTTCTTCTACAAAACTACCAATAGGAGTGTTTGACTCGGGCATCGGCGGGCTCACTGTAGCCCGCGCACTTGCTCAGAATCTGCCACAGGAGTCCATATTCTACTTTGGAGACACCTTGCGTTGTCCCTATGGGCCTCGCTCTCTTGGTGAGGTCGAGCGCTTTGCATTGCAGATTTCTGAGTGGCTGGTAGCCCAGAAGGTTAAGCTCATCGTTATTGCCTGTAACTCGGCAACTGCGGCTGGACTTGAGACTATTCAGCGAAGCGTCAAGGTTCCGGTAGTAGGAGTTATAGAACCGGGAGCTCGTGCAGCGGTTCAGGTTACTGCCAGCAGAAGAGTGGGCGTTATTGGAACTATTGCCACCATAGAGAGCAGTGCCTATACCCGGGCGATTCGCTCCTTAGATGCGGGAATAACCGTTTTTAGTGCTGCTACACCCCGCTTTGTGGAAATTGTTGAGCAGGGCATGAGGCTCGACAGAAGCCCCATAGAAGACATTATGGCTCAAACTGCTGCGCTCTATATTCGTCCAGCATTTGCCGAGATAGCCCGCGACTACCTCAATCCACTGAGGCGCTGTTCCATCGATACGCTGGTATTGGGCTGCACTCACTATCCCCTGCTTATGCCGCTAATAAGAAGTATCATGGGTCCAGATATTCATATTATCTCCTCAGCAGAAGAAACCGCTCTGGAGGTTACCAGCGCACTCGAACGACGCAATCAACTTGCTCCTCCAGAGCAGCTGCCTACCTACAGCTTTGCCACCACTGCTCTAGACCCTACAGATTTTATCCAGCTGGGCGGGGCTATTTTTGGCAGTGCTCTCACGAGTGTTGAGACTGTTGATGTAAAGGAATTGACCTAATTAACGTGAAAGAGGAAAGATATATATGCAAAGAGCAAGCGTAGTAAATCAACGATACAAGGGGAGAAGACCCGACGAGCTTCGTACCGTGCAGTTTACGCGAAACTACCTCACAAGCGCTCTTGGGTCATGTTTGGTAGAGTTTGGTGACACCCGTGTGCTTTGTGCTGCAAGTATCGAAGACAATGTGGCTGGCTGGCTCAAGGGTAAAAATCGTGGCTGGGTCACTGCGGAATACTCAATGCTACCGTCATCAACCCCTGTACGTACCAGGAGAGAGACCCAGGGGCTTAAGGGACGCACGCAAGAAATACAGCGTCTTATTGGGCGCTCATTGCGCGCTGTGGTAAACCTCGACGCCTTAGGCGAAACAACCATGACGGTCGACTGCGATGTTTTGCAAGCTGACGGTGGCACCCGTACTGCAGCTATAACAGGTGCATGGATTGCCATGAATGACGCGTTTCGGTATTGGCAAAAGGCAGGAAAGCTCCGAGTTAACCCGGTCTTTGATCATCTGGTGGCTGTAAGTGTGGGAGTTGTTGACGGTGTTTGCCTACTTGATCTTGATTACCATGAAGATTCAAGAGCAGAAGTGGATATGAACCTGGTGATGACCGGATCAGGAGAGTTTATAGAGCTTCAAGGTACCGGAGAGCGCACTGGCTTTGATCGCACGCAGCTTAACAAGCTTCTCGACATGGGAACAGCGGGTCTTGACACCTTGTTTGAGCTCCAAAAGCAGGCAATCCTTTGAGCAAGAACACACGCATAGTCATCGCAACTCATAACAAGCATAAGGTTGCCGAGATTTGTGCTATCTTAAACATCCCTGGCTGCGAATTCATTTGTCTTGATGATCTAGGCATCACCGAGGCGCCTGAAGAAGACGCCAGCACTTTCTTAGGTAACGCACGTATCAAGGCGCGCTTTGCTCATCAAAAAACGGGTCTGCCATCTTTGGCTGATGACTCTGGGTTAGAAGTAGACGCACTCGATGGAGCGCCTGGCGTGTTTTCTGCACGCTATGCTGGCGTTCAAGCCAGCGACGTAGATAATAATGCCAAGCTGCTAGAAGAGCTGGGCGACCTTCCGGCAGAAATGAGAACGGCTCGCTTTATATGCGCTGTTGTACTTATAGATCAAGAAGGCAACGAAATGGTAGCGGTAGGCAGCACTGCTGGACGGATAGGGTTTGAGCCACGGGGTTCCAACGGCTTTGGCTACGACCCCCTCTTTCTTGTCAAATCCTACGACTATGAGCGCACGATGGCTCAGTTGGACGCCTCGGTCAAAAACACGCTTTCCCATCGTTTTAAAGCGCTTAGTATACTGAGGGAGGGTCTTGCGCTTGAGTTGTCTAAAGCTTCTTCTGGCACCCTGCCTGCAGCGCCCAACGCAACAGATGTTGAGACTTCAACTGAGCCTGTTTCGGGCTCTCATGCGGGCTGCTCTCATGGAGGCTCTATTGGGAGTCCTACTAAGAAGCCTGTTGAGATTGTCGTCTTTGATTTTGATGGTACGCTCATTGATGCATCGTCTCCGGTCAAGCTGATCAGCCGTCTCAATCGCGATCGCATAATGACCAGAAGAAGTGTAGGCCTGAGCCTTGTTTGGGGTGTCAAGTACAAACTTGGTTTGCGTAGAGATCAAATCAAGCCTCGTCGCTATGTCTTTGCCTCATTTAAGGACTTTCATGCAAGTGACGCCAATGCCATCATGAAAAACCTTTACCACGAGGAGCTGCGTAATTGCCTCAGGCCTGAAGCGCTGGCTGCTCTAGAAGAGCATAGAGCGCAGGAGCGGCACATCGTCGTGGTGAGCGCTTCTTTTGAGCCCATCATTCGAGAGCTCTGCGCTGATTTAGACATAGAGGACTTTCTTTGCACTCGAATGGAGATTTCTGATGGATCCTACACTGGTGAGACCCTTGGAATGCCCCCGGAGGGGATCGAGAAGCTCACGCAGCTCACCCAATGGGCCAATGATAAGTTTGGTGTAGACGGGTGGATAGTAACCCATGCATACGGAGACCACCACTCTGATGTTCACGTGATGGAAACCGCCCAGCATCCAATAGCTATTGACCCTGATAGAAAGCTTGAGAGAGTTGCCAAAAAGCGGGGCTGGCAAACCCCCAAGTGGTAGGGCATGGTCAATCAAGCTCTCACTTTGGAAGCTTGAGCATGGCGTTTATCATCGCCTGAAGGTCTTGCCCATAAGTGGTGCCCGGTACTGCCCAGCGTCCATTGAGCCCTTCAAGCCTCGGTGCAATGCCACGGTATCCCATTTCTTCCAGCAGATGCAAACGAGGGCTCACAATGGGAGAGGCAAACGAGGAGGCAGGAACAGTGGTAGCATAGCCTTTGAGATGCTGAATTTGGGCTCTGAGGCCAATGCGCACTGCATTATTGCCATGGCTACTAAAGTCCGCTCCGGCAGATCCATTATTGGTAGCACCCAGGCCACCAAAGTTGCATTGTCCTACGCTGACTTGTCCACCAAATCGAAGCCAGCCCGTTTCTTTCATGGCCTGCACCATAACCACTTCTGCCCTGACGCCTTCTTTCTTTGCCTCCTCCAGCAAGATGCGACACCAGTCATTAATAGTTGGCGCTCCATACTGCTTGTATACCTGGCTCGGATAGGTGCTGCCCGAGTTTTTATAGTAGTTGACCATTTGCGCTACCGTTGTCTGTGAGGTGCCCATGATGAGAGAGGTACTCGCTGGGGCGTTGCGGTCTCGGTAGGAATTGCTAGTAGACCCAGGCGCTGCGCTGCCTTTGGGCACCAACCTGATTTGTATGCACTCCAAACGATAACCGTACCCTGCCGAACCAGCCGAAGCGCCGTTGCGCGCCCATCCCAACCAACCAAGTCTTTGCGAGTGTACTCGGTAATAGACATCAAACTGCTTGGCAAGATCACCCGTAAGCCGAATTTGAATGGCCTCCATTTGTCTTCTTTGGCCAGTGGTGCCAGCTACTTGCCCGCTCGTCTTCCATCCTTGCCAGCCAATACGCGCAAGATGTGAGTTGTACTCAATCGTGCCCGAGTGCTGCGATGACGATAATGAAATCTTGAGCGCTTCAACTGCTCTTGATTGTCCAGTGGTGCCGGCATAGCTTCCAGCAAAGACGTTTCCTTGCCAGCCTATCTGCGCAACATGCGCTTCATAATTCAAAACCGTGCCACTGATTGCTGGCAGATGGAATGCCGAGGAAGTTTGTTTGTAAGTAGAGGTGGTATTTTTAGGCGGAGAGCCATCGACCTTTCTGACGAGCTGAATTTGCACGGCTTCTAAGCGATACCCGTATCCAGAGCTACCTGCAGGCGCTCCATTTTTAGCCCAGTCGAGCCAGCCAAAGCTTTGAGCATGCACACGATAATAAATGTCGTAGTTGCGCGCCATGTCTCCCGTTAGCCTGATTCTTACGGCCTCCATCTGTCGGCTTTGCCCAGTGGTGCCTGATACAGATCCGGCGTTGCGCCAGCCTTGCCAACCGATACCTGCAAGCAGGGCGCTGGTCTGGATACCGCCGGTATAGTCCTGGTAAATAAACGAAAGCTTGAGTGCTTCTACCCGAGCAGCCTGGCCAATAGTACCTGCACTACGAGAAGTATTTGCTTGAATGTTAGATTGCCATCCAATTCTTGCTACATGTGCCTGGTAGCTTAAAACACTTTGGTTTCCATCCAGGTAAGGCATCTCTCTGGAGCCCGGAGCTGCAGCGCCTTTGTTTACCAAAGCAACTTGGAAGCCTTCGATAGTGCGACCCGCTCCCGCTGTACCAGCAGAAGCACCATTTCGTGCCCAGCCAAGCCAGCCTATGCCACTCACTTTTGTTCTATAGTACACATCATAGGAGTTTGCCAGATTACCCGAAAGGCGCATTTGAATAGCCTGGATAGCCTTTGATTGACCAGTGGTGCCGGCCGTTTGACCAGCGTTTTTCCATCCCTGCCATCCAGAGCCAACAACGTGAGCCTGGTACTGCAGGGCACCATTTACTTGTGCTGGAGCATTGAGAAGCTCCACAGAAAACGCCTCTATCCTATGAGCAGTGCTTAAGACGCCCGCAGTTTTCAAATCGTACACAGAGGGCAGCCAGCCTATTCTTGACACATGCGCCTTATACTGCACCGTTGCAATGCCTTTGGCAGTTGAGGCCTTTGCCAGCTTAAAATGCTTGGCTACAGCAGTAGCATCCGCACGACCCAATTTTTCTAAAAACTTTGGATCAGAAAGCTTTTTGGCATCATTTGGATTATCGATGAAGGCATGTTCTACGATTATTCCTGGAATTCCCGCCATGCGGCTTGCGCGAATGACGCCGTAATAGTCGGACACGCTGCCATCGGGATAAGTTGCTCCCACATTATCGAGCACCTTGACTCCCCTATTAGCCAAACCGAGTCCGCTCAACTGCTCAAGTATCTTTGTGCCGAGCTGTTTCCCTACAACATGTGTCCTATTGCGATAGCTCGAATTATTGGGCACCCACACCTCGGCACCTGTGCCAGCGCCAGATCCACTTGCGTTGTTATGTAGGCTAATGAAGACATCTGCGCCGCCATTAACTGCTCTATCCACTCGTTGTTGCAAACTGGGATTCTCATTTTCTGTACGTGTAAAGAAAGCATAGACCCCCGTGTAAGTGTGGAGCTCTTTGCGCATTGACTGAGCAGTAATCCAGTTGGTATCTGCCTCCCTGAGGTTGTTGCCAACTGCGCCTGGATCATTACCGCCATGACCGGGGTCTATGGCAACTACCAGATAGTCCATCCTTGCAGAAGTAGCCGCCGCAGGTACTATTGGTGCATCGATGCCGGTAACCGTTAGAAACTCTATATCCTCTAAATACTCAACACTGCTGTCAGTTTCTTCCTCAGCAACATCAAGTGCCTCTACTACAGTGCCCAGTGCGGCCAAAGAGCCACCCTCATTGAGCACAAAGGTAGTGGTCTCTTCTTTAACCTCTTCCTTCAAGAGTGCTTTTTGCACCTCTTTAGTTACCACTTCGATTCGATACTCATGAGTGTTATTGGGACTACTTGGATTAAAAGTGGCCTGCACAACTGCATCTGAGCCCTGTACGCTGTAGCAAATGCTCTCTACTACATAGGACGCAGTATCAGATGGCTCAGAAAAGACTATGCTGAAAAGGGCGGAGTTCTCAAACTCGGCAGTGGACTCAAAGACGCTTGGTTCATGACTTGCGTCAGAACCACCACTACTGTCCTTGCGTAAAACCAGTTCGGCACTGGTTATGACCGCTTTTTCATCAAGTAAGCCAAATGCCAAATAGCCCTCTTCGTCAAGAGCTAGTACCTTTTCATCAAGAAAAACGTATTCGATACAATCAGCAGCATTAGCAGCATGAGGGGGTGCCTCAAGTTCTTCGGCATTTTCATCGCGACTTTCTCTGCCAGAGTCATAATTGTCTGTATGGGTAGCAAGGCTTTCCTCGCTGGTACCCAAGCCTTCTGTTGGAGTGTCTGGGCTCCCCGGCTCACTGTTTGTGCCATCTAAGCCCGAGCTATTGCCTTCATCACCAGTTTGGGCACTGGGAGAATCATCCTCAGAACCCTTAATACCTACACTGTTACCTTCGCTTTGTACGCTTTGGCTAAGCTCGTCTTCTGGGTTTGCATAAGCAACACTACCAAAAGATGTTGACGCAAGAATAATTGCCAAGAAAAAACAAAGCGCCCGCTTAATAGATTTCATGAGGAACCTTCCGATTAATAGCGTGCATGTCCTGTTTCGTTTTGTGCTTATATAACCGACGCATAACGAATATTATACCAAAAACGCGCTCAGTAGTATTTTTCATAGGAAAATTATTGCCGTTTTGTCAGGCAGGTCGACAAAAGGTTGACATGTTGTTGGCTGCTGCTCGCACCTACTCTGTTGCTCACCATGCAGCCAACCCCTCTATCGCGTTTGCTGGGAGAGCGCTTCCTGCACCGTTTTGCTTCGTAAAACGCAGAGGACGACAGTGGGGGTTGCTTCGCGGTGCACGGGCGACAGAGGATTTTGCTTCGCAACGCGCGGAGACCGTGTGATTTCGGTCTTCAACCAAACGCGCGAACGACAGAGTGGTTTTTAGGTTCGTCAAATGCCAAGGCGTCTATTTTTTGTAGAAACGCCCCTTGGTTGTTCCGGGTGCAGCAGTGTCTTTGGGCACAATCTTTATTTGCAAAGCCTCCAAGCGGTAGGCATAACCCTCGGTTCCGCAAGACTGCCCATTGGATGCCCAGCCAGTCCATCCAAAGTTTTGAGCATGCACACGGTAGTAAACATCGTAATGGTTTGCCATATTTCCCGTGAGCTTGATGCGCACAGCCTCTAGCCTCAGCGCCCTACCCTTTGTGCCAGAGAGAGCTCCGTTGGAGACTGCTGACTGCCAGCCAATGCTTTGAATGTGTGTGCTGTAACTTATGCCTCCGGTCAACGGTTGGTTATTAAGCTGCAGTCTTATAGCCTCCATGCGTAAAGCGCGCCCAGAGGTGCCCACCTTGTAGGTACCACCTTTGTTGCTAAACTTAATATCTCCTAAGCTTTGTACATGCACCATGCCATCAAAACGAACCTCACGAGGTTGCGGTTTGGTAATAACCGTACTATTTGACATACTGGTGATGCCCATAAATGTTTTTGCTGGTGCTGGAGCGGTCTTGAGTGCCAAATACACTTGAATGGCCTCTACCCTGAGTCCAGCGCCCGTTGAGCCCGCAATGCGCTGGCCATCCTTTGCCCAGTTAAGCCAACCATGACCTTGAACGTAGGCTCGGTAGTGCACGCTGTAACGTTTAGCCAAATCACCCGTTAACTGTATACGAAATGCCTCCAAGCGCAACTTCTTGGTAGTGGTTCCAGCAACCTGCCCTTGATTGGTGGTAGCAGCTAGCCCACTGGGAGTCACCCTCTTTGCGTCTTGCCATCCAGTGCCCTGAACGTACGCTGAGTAGGTAATACCGCCTGATACTCCCGTGTTATTGACGAGGTTGATACGTAAGGCCTCTATGCCACGCCGTTGTGCAGGTGTGCCAGCCCTTGCTCCATTATCGACAGGCTTCATCCAGCCAGTAGCCTGGGTAAATACAGCAGTAGTGAGCTTTATACCGGTAATCTTGAAGTTTACCGTTCGCTCACCGGTAAAGTTGCCCGTGCCCTTTATAATAACCCGAGCTGTATTGGAAATATTGACGTTATTGCTATAGCTCAATTGGTAGTGGCTGCCCTCTGACAGGCGCTGACTCCCGTTAAAGCTCACCACGGGTTTAGGGGTTCGATGTGCTCCCGTATAGGCAAGGCTTGCTATAGGAGATACTGTAATTTTGGAAGACGAAATCGAAGCAGGTTTGATGGTAAAACCAGTGGTGGTGGTTGCCGTCCAGTTGATGCTACCAGTGCCGGTTCCCTTTACAGTAACTGTAGCATGGGAGCCCGCGTTGATGTTATGTGCGTAACTAACGGTGTAATCCACACCCTGCACCAGAGTTGTGGGGCCATTCTTCACCGTAACCGCAGGTCGAATGGCAGAGCCGGTATAAGTGAAGCTGCTCGCCGAAAGTGTTACGGTAGGCGCAGGAACAAATATGGTGACCGTTTTAGAGATAGATGAATCAATGCCACTGGTGGCTCGTACGGTAAAGATGCCGTTTCGCGATGGGGTAAATACCCCCGTAGGACTAATGCTGCCGCCTGGGCCACTGACAGACCAGTTCCACGAAAGTGCTCCTGGCAAGGTGGTCTTGACCTGACAATTAATGGGAAACCCTATACCTCTTGGCGTTGAATGCTGGATGCCCGTAACTGCATTGTAGAGGAGTGCGCTCTGTGGATTGACCTCGCCAGAACCATAGTATTGATCCCAACCAGGCGTTCCCAGATCCTTAGCGGTATTAACCAAGGCAGCTCGTACGCTTGCAGGTGTTGCAGAAGGATTAGCGGCAAATACCAAGGCAGCCGCGCCGGCCACAAAAGGTGAAGCCATAGAAGTGCCTTGCATGTAGCCATAGCTGGTGTCGCTGGCTCTTGTTGTTGAGTATATATTGGTGCCAGGAGCTGACAACGTGACGGTCTTGCCAAAATTAGAATACGAGCTGTCGAAGACATCATTAAGGGTGCCCGTGCCCTGCTTAAGTGCAGTTACCGAAATACAATTACCGTATGCGGCTGGATAGGTGGGTATACTTGTGCTTGAGTTGCCAGCTGCCGCTACAGAGAGCACTCCGGCATTGTACGCCGCAGTTACCCATGCAGAAACCGCAGAATCGTCGCTGGTTCCTCCGATACTCATGTTGATGACTTTGAGGTTATAGGTTTGCGCCAGAGTCTTGCCATTACTCCTTACAGTAAAGAGATGCTGATAAGCAGATATAAGCTGTGAGGTGCTGCTAATCCAAGAACCTTGATCATTGCGGTAAAAAACCTTAATGGGAACTATATAGGCGTTATAGGATACACCTGAAGCTCCAACCCCATTATTGGTTACTGCTGCAGCAATGCCTGCAACATGGGTTCCATGGCCTTGGGCGTCTCCATCAGTAGCTTTTTCTGGAGTGGTGTCGTGATACGATCCTGGGTAGATGTTTGCAGCCAGATCCTGGTGTGTTGTCCTGACACCGGTATCAATAATTGCAATGCTAACCCTTGGTTTGGCTCCTAGCCACGGTTGAGCAAGCCTCCAAGCATCGTACAGCTTTGTAGTGGTGAGCCCCCACTGATTGATTCTACCGGGGTCTCCCGGGCTGTCAAAGGGGTTAGCAAGTGGCTCGAGAGCTAACTCACCCAGCGCGGCATCTTCCAACATTACCTCGGGCTCATCATCTTGGCAGAGGTAGTAGAGGTAGTTTGGCTGCGCATAGGCAACATCGGGGCTCTCATTAAGCTCGGCAATCGCCTCGGCAACAGTTGAGTCATCGCTCACCGATACGATTGCGGTATCACTTGAGATCATGGCATCGGTGGTGATTGAATCTTCGTCCACAGCCTCAACCTCTTCGAGAATCTCAACCGCTTCTTGTGCCTGCTGGTCTTCGTTAAATACTACGATGACCTCACCCTCTATATAATCGCTCGACTGAAGGTCTTGAGGCTCAATGGTTGCGGCCTCTTTGGTAACAATGAGAGCAGACTCATCGGTGGCAGACTCATCGGTGGCAGTTTCGCTGGTGGCTTCATCAAGGGTGTCAGCTTGATTTGGTTGAATTGGTTGATTTGCCTCATCAGCCTCATCAGGAGCGGCCCAGCCCTCGTCTTCTTGAGACTCTTCGAGCACAAAGTTGCCTGGAGTGCCACCATCGGTGATGCTTTGAGCACTGGGGTCAGCTGCACTTGTGTCATCATCAGGCGTATTGCCCTCTTCGAAATGCTCCACCAAAGGAGAGCTAGTCAGAGCATCTCTATCAAGTGCCTCTGCTAGAGAAAAACCCGGTGCATGCGGCACTAAACCAACTACGAGTACGGTTGCTGTAAGAATAGCTATAAATCTTTTTGTTATGCCCATAATAACCCCCATTATCCCATATTCCTCGGCTCTCATAGCGCTGCATTACGCTAATTATTTAAGCCCTGACCACTCTTCCAACCCAAACTTACTTATATTGCGTGCATTATAGCACATTTATCGGTGATAGGTAATGGGAGCATTTGCATACGTGACCATGTACCAGTTGTAGCCTACTACGTGGCGTCCAAAGCTTGGGTCGCACACATACACCTGGCCATTGCGATGAATCTCTACCCAGCCGTGCGGCTGTAAGCCCTGAGAGGCACTGGCAACCCTGCCAGTGACTACCCGTGCATCATAACCAAGCTGCCTTGCCAGCATGCAAAATAAGGCTGCATAGCGGTAGCAATTGCCTGCACCCCTCTGAATCATTTCTTTGGCAAAGGGTATCTCCCAGGCTCCTGTTGGCCAAAGCGACATGGTGACATAAGGATATGTGAGGACATGGTTAAAGCAGCTACGCAGGTCATTACCGTTGGCCGCTGCAATCCTCTGTAACTGTGCGTCTAGCCATTGGTCTCCCGTAAGCGACTGCAAAGTGGCATTTTTGGTTGACCCCGGAGCAGTCGCTCCTTTTGGAACAAGGGCAATCTCAAAGGCCTCCATGGCTAAGCCGCGTCCCGTAGAACCTGCATCTTGTCCATTGCGAGCCCAGCCTGTCCAGCCAAAGCCCATAACACTTGCACGATAGTAAACATCAAAGTTCTTGGCCATAGCGCCAGTAAGTTTTATACGTACCGCTTCTATTTGCCTCTTTTGACCAGTGGTGCCCGACACAGCTTCATCTTGCACCGAATCTTGCCAACCAATGCCAGAGACATGCGAAGAATACTCAATACCACCTTGATAGCTTGATGTATTACGCCACCAGAGCTTAAAGGCCTCAAGTTTGCGGGATTGTCCAGTAGTGCCCACAATCTTTCTGCCGGCGTTAGTTGGATCTATCCAGCCCAACCCAGAAGAAAATGCCTGTGTGCCAAAAGATACGATGAGGGAGGCGTTGGTGGCTTTGCCACTGTCTGGCGCGTTCTTTCCTTTGGGCACCAACCTCATCTCTATGGCCTCTACTTGTCGTGTACAGCCAATGACTCCCGCCGTTTTGCCATCAGTAGCCCAGGCAAGCCAGCCATAATGAGAAACATATACTCGATAGTAGAGATCAAACTCCTCAGCATAACTGCCTATGAGCGAGGCTCTTATGGCTTCTATAGGGAGCGACTGGCCGGTGGTGCCCGACGTGGCACCGTTGCTAACCGCGTCTTGCCAGCCGCGATTTGCCAAATAGCTCTGATAAGAGATGGTGCTGTCAAGGCTGGTATCTCCCAGGATTACTGAGAAGGCTTCTACTCGTTTACCCTGCCCTGTTGTTCCAGAAAGGCTACCGCCTCCCACGGGACGTTGCCACCCGATGCCAGAAACATGGGATTGATAACTGATGTTCTTGAATACACGATAGGCATCTTTGCCAGAGAAGCTACTTTGTCCCTTGGGCGTAAGCCTGATTTGCACAGCCTCTATGGCTCTGTCGTAACCTAAAGTTCCTGCTGGCTTGTCATTCATTGTCCATGAGAGCCACCCCATGCCTGCTACATTAACTCGATAGCAAACGTCATGCTGCGAAGCAATCTCACCAGTAAGCTTGATTTTAATAGCTTGCAAAGAGAGAGCCTGTCCAGTAGTTCCTCCTACTTGACCATTTGAAACCGAGCTTTTCCATCCGCTACGCTGCACATAGGTCGAGTATGAGATTCCACCGCTGTATATCGATGATGCAAGCTGCACCCTTAAGGCTTCTACGCGGTTTGACTGTCCTATTACTCCTGCAACCTGGCTATTGACACGGGCTGCTTGCCATCCAACCTTTGATACATGAGCTTGATACTTAATCAAATCCTCAATAAACGAATCGACGGTAGATCCTGGAGCTTGGTTACCCTTGGGCACCAGCTTGATCTCAACGGCCTCAAGTCTCAAGCTGCGACCCGCTGTGCCAGCAGGCTGGTCATTACACGCCCATCCCATCCAGCCTATGCTTTGCGCATGAACGCGATAGTAGACATCATAGTTATTTGCTACTGCTCCAGAAAGATTGATACGTATAGCCTCAAGGCGCAGAGACCTGCCACTGGTGCCAGCCAATCCTCCGTTAGATGTCTTTCGCTGCCAGCCTATGCTTTGTACGTGCGCTGAGTAATTAACCGAACCTTGTAGATTGCCCCCCAGGCTTATCTCGAGAGCCTCCATGCGTAGTGCGCGTCCGCTGGTACCAGCCAAGGCACCATTAGAGACGGTTTTTTGCCAACCGATGCTCTGGACATGTGCGCGATACCTTATAGTGGCAGCCGCAGATAAACTTTGTGTGTCTATCAGTTGCTCACCCTCGATCCTTGCGCTTTGCTCTAAGATACCAAGAGGGATGAACTCCTCGTCTTGAACTGCTTGTGTTTGCTCGGCTGCATCTACAGGGTTAGCGGTATTTGGCAGTGGCTTTGTTGAATTTGTAGGTTTGGTTGCTTCAGGAGGCTTGGTGGGCTCTATGGGTTTGACAGGCTCGATAGGCTCAAGGGGTATGATGTCATTTGAAGAGCTCTCCTCATCCGGCACTACGGTCTGCGTAATCTCATCAGCTTGTGGAGCCTCTTCTTCCAGCGTGACGCTAACATCTTCATCTTGCTCATTGTCAGCAGGCTCTCGCTCGGCAAGGCTGCCTTCTACAGCTTGTTGACCTTCAAGGCTTTGCGTATGAACCCCTTGCTCTGCAACAGCCATTGCAGGAGCCATGGTCAAAACCAGTACCAAGGATATAAAAATACCTACAAACTTGTAGAACCATGTATGGGCAGCCATCGTCCCCCTTAAAAGCAAACTGAACTCGTGAACACCTTGTATTTGTCGCCTCGTAATTGTATCGAATTACCAGCAAAGTTGGTAGCAATAAGCCACGACTGGTCGGAGGGGTGTCAAGAGAAGGCACAATTTGGAGTTTTCTACTCCATTTTGGGACTTTTTTGGTGGGTAGATGTATTCCGTCTTACAATTGCAAAAAGGCCTTGAGAGCAGTGGAGAATAAGATGAAGTTTGGAGATGTCATACGCACGCTTCTTGAGGAGCGCTCTATGTCGCAGATAGAACTTGCACGGGCTCTCAACATGGCACCGTCTACTCTTGGAAACTACATCAGAAATGATCGTGAGGCAGACTATGAAACCCTCAAGACCATAGCGCGATATTTTGATGTCTCTACTGATTATTTGTTAGGCTTTCCTCCAAAAGGTCTTCTTTGTCACGAAGAAAGCACCCTGCTTCACGCCTATCGATCACTCTCTCCCGAACGTAAGCTCATTTTGGCGGACATCAGCAAAGCGCTGATTAAGCGCTCTCTCAAGTAACTTGCAGAGGGGCAGCAAGGAAAGTGCACAAGTGGAGGTTCCTGTGCTACGCGCCTGTGTGAGAGCGGTAGGCTTGGTAATTTGCGAGATATTGTGCAAACTCAGGAGAAGTATCGGAGTTTCCGGTTCTCCATGCCTTGTGGTCGATGATTGCGCTCTCAAAACCATAGTAGGCGTCGATGTAAGCAATGAGCTTGTCTAAGGCCTGAAGCTGCGCGGGCGGATAGTAGCCCGAGCCGCCCACATGTACCATTTCGATGCCAATCGAATAGGAGTTCATGCCATAATCTGGTGCCCAGCTTCCAATAGGCACGGTGCCAAGCCTGTCATCACGCGACTCATCGGTAACACCATAGTACTCGTTATGCCCTGCATTACCAAAGCCCGCGTGATGGGCAATATTGTCCATAGGCACGCACTGCACCACTGTTCCGTCTACACCAATAACAAAGTGAGCGGCTACGAGGTTTCCATTGCCCTCCCACCAGTCAACTACCGACTGAGGAAGTGCATCGCCCTCAGTATCGTGCAAGACGATATATTTTTGGTGTTCGGGACCTTTGTAGCCATGCACGAAGCTCGGTCTGTAGTCTTCGATGAGATAGAGCTCTGCACGTATGGCTTCCAGGTTTTGGTTTTGATGCGGCTCTTCTTCTGGCCTAAGCTCGCCCTGGTTGGCAGTTGACGAGCTTGCCTCTGCTGGCTCATCTGTAGCGACTCCAGCTTGCTGCCCAGGCTCACTGATAGTGCTGCCAACGTCAAACCTTGGCATAGCAACAGGGCTTGAGCCTCCTTGAGAATTAGAGAGAATTATTACCAGATAGAGAATGCAAAAGAAGACTCCGACTAAGACAACAATCAGTATTCGTCTCTTTGGGTGTTGCGCTTTATTGCGTAGCATGCAGCCCTCTCTTAACGTGCCCTGCGCCTTATAGGTAGGGTGAGTTTCTAGCTGTTTCGATGCTACGGATTAACTCTGTATTCTTCTTTTCATAGTCATTGAGGGGAGAGGGCAGTTCGTCAAACTCCAGCGGCGTATACAGCTGCACATACCAAGGTTGACCGAAGAAGTAATTGCGTAAATCTTCGTTCATGAACCCTCTACCGTGACGGGCAAACACTTCGTTTCGTGCTATATATAACTCCCAGGAATCCAATCTCTCAAGCTCTGTGCGCGCATAATAGCGGCTGCTGCTGTCTGGTAAGACATAGTGATACGTATTGCTTGCCCCAGGCTCAGTGTGAGCTGCTTCTTCTTTGTAAACATCTAAAAGAGCGTTGAGCGTTTTAAGGTCTGTTGCCACTACACCCTCTTCGAGGAGGCTGACAGAGCCAGGCTTTAAGCTGCTTGCATCAATATCGGTAATGTAATCCAGCGAGGAGGAACCACCTGGACTCCCCTGAAACACTGCGACTTTACCTCCCATTATGGTGAGATAAAATGCTTCTCCCTGCCCTTCTTCTTCATCGGCAACGACCCTTGTTTCCTCAGGAGGTGTGGAGCCACTGGAAACCATCCCTCCTCCCCCTGCACTGCCGCCAGAAGACGCAAATGCAAACACCAGAACAATTGCCACTACCCCAATGCCCCCGACTATGCCATAAGGAAGCCACTTTTTGCTGCCTGATGGAGTAGCAGCCTGCCCTTGCAAAGTGGGAGCGTTAACCATGGTGACGGGAGCCATTATTGGCGCTGGTGCAGAGCTTGCAGGTGGCGCGGGTGCTCCGTTGAGCATGGCCTTAAAGCTTGCAGCATCTTGGGGGCGCTCCTGGGGATTTTTGTTGAGCGCGGCTAAAACAGCAGGTCTGATGTCTGTAGGAAGCCCTGCGCTTGCAGCTTCAGGCAGGCTGGGCGCTGCCTGGTGCACGATACGGTATATCAGCGTAGTGGCATCCGCGCTCTGCCCTGCTCCAAAGGGGTTTTGCCCGGTGAGCATCTCATAAGCTATGGTGCCTATGGCAAAGAGATCGGTTCTGTTGTCTACAGCTGACCCGGTTGCTTGCTCGGG
>WQXH01000013.1 GCA_009784945.1 Coriobacteriia bacterium
CTCAATTCTTAAGTCTCAATTCTCAAGTCTCAGGTCTCAATTCTCCTGGCTGTGCAGCTTGCTTGCAAGCTCACCGGCTGGGTACTCGGTAAAGTCATCGGGCACTTCGTCTTCTTTGTCGGGCAAGATCATGGTGCCTACACCCTCATCGGTAAATATCTCCAGGAGCAGCGAATGCGGGAGCGTGCCATTTAGGATATGCGCACGTGCCACGCCGGCGCTGAGCGCCTGGGTGCAGGCTTGAATCTTGGGAATCATACCCTTTGAGAGGGTGTCATCTGCAAGCATGGCGCGAGCATCACTGAGATACATCTTGCCAATGAGCGTGCTTTTGTCATGAAAGTCTTTATAGAGACCGTCAACATCGGTAAGGAAGATGACCTTATGGGCACCTATGGTTGCGGCAATTTCTCCCGCCATGATGTCGGCATTGACGTTGTAGAAGTTTCCGTCCACGCCCACTCCAACGCTGGCAATCACGGGGATGTAGTGAGCCTCAATCAAATCAACCAGTAAGGCTATATCAACCTTATCAACTACGCCCACAAGCCCCAGCTCTGGGCTGAGCTGTCTTGCTCTGACTATATGTCCGTCTGCGCCGCTCAATCCTACGGCAAGGTGGCCGTGCTGATTAAGCTGTGCAACCAGCTCCTGATTAACTTTGCCAATGAGAGCCATCTTAACGATGTCCATAACCTCTGGAGGTGTAACTCTCAGTCCATCTTTGAACTCCACAGGCAAGCCCAGCCTGGTACATAAATCAGAAATGTCATTGCCGCCGCCATGAACAATGATGGGATTGAGGCCTATTAACTTGAGCAAGACTATGTCGCTCATCACGTCAATTCTCAGTGCCTCGTCGGTCATGGCAGCACCACCGTACTTAACGACAACAGCCTTGCCGGTGGATTCTTTAATCCAAGGCAGCGTCTCTATGAGCAGCTGTGCCGAGCCGTGTGCTTGTGCCCGCTCTGCCCTGGAGAGGGTTGATTCTTTTTGTAATTCCATATGTGCTCCTGTTGCTTTTCTTCTTGGCGCTTAGCGGTAACTTAACAGCGGCTTTGCAGGTGGTGCACCTGCTGTATCCGCTAGGTCCGGTAATCTCCATTGATTGCTACATACTCCTTGGTGAGGTCGCACGTCCATATACGTGTGCTCGCCTGACCTGCTCCCAAGTCTATGGCAATAAACACCTCATCGCGCTCTTTGAAGCGCTTGCTAGCCTCTTCTTCTGAAAACTCAACGATGGAGCCCTGAGTAAATACTTCTAGTTCCATAATTGAGATGCTCACTTCTTCTTGGTTGAATGCTGCTCTTGCCTTGCCGGCCGCCATAGCTATCCGACCCCAGTTGGCATCGTGACCAGCGATGGCCGTTTTAACCAGAGGAGAGTCGGCCACTGCCCGCGCTACTGCATCGGCATCTTCGTCTGAAGCAGCTCCCGTCACCTCAACGACAATGACCTTGGTTGCACCCTCTCCATCACGGGCTATCTCGTAGGTCAGCTCGCAGCAGACCTGGGCAAGCGCTGTTTCGAAGGCTTCGTGCGCCAGGCTGCCTGGCTCAAGCGGCTGCCTGTTGGCTGCTCCCGTGGCAATAAGAAAGGCACAGTCATTGGTAGAAGTGTCCGAGTCTATAGTGACCTTATTGAAACTCTGATTGACAGCTTTTTTGAGGGCTTGATCCAGCACAGCTTGCTCGATGCAGGCATCGGTGGCGAGTGTCGCTATCATCGTAGCCATGTGAGGGGCTATCATACCCGAGCCCTTTGCCATGCCACCAACGGTATAGGTAGTTTCTGAGCCATCTTGGTCTTTTGCAACAAAGCTGCGCGCAGCGAGCTTGGGGTAGGTGTCGGTTGTCATGATGGCCTCGGCCACGGCTACCCCCGCTCCTTCATTTTTTCCTGTGTCGTCGCTCAGCTCGACAAGAGCCTGGTGGAGCCCTTTGCTAAACACACCGGGAGAGATCTGAGCACCTATCACACCGGTAGAGGCCGCCAAAATCTCTTCTGGGCTGCACTTGAGTTCTGCGGCCATTGCCTGACACACCTCCAGGGCGGTTTTCATACCCTGCTCTCCTGTGGCGGCGTTAGCCTTGCCCGAGTTGATAATCAGCGCTCTAAAGCCCTTACCCTCAGCCTGGCAATCAAGATGCCTCCTGCTGAGCTTGACTGGCGGAGCAGCAAAGTTGCTTTGTGTAAAGACTCCTGCTGCCGTGCTGCCCCGTGGCCCAATAATAACTGCCAAATCGAGCTTCTCAGGATTCTTGCGAAATCCTGCTGAGACTGCCGCCAGCCTGAGTCCTTTAACCGCTCCAAGGCCGCCTTTGATTACTTGTATATGGTGAGCTGAAGTGCTTTTCATTGGTTTCTCTTTCATTCTACAGTGCCAATCCTGCCGTTTCATCAAGGCCAAACAGTATATTGGCGCATTGCACGGCCTGTGCAGCTGCGCCCTTGCCAAGGTTGTCAATGGCGCATGAAGCCACCACCATATTGGTGGAACTGTCATAGGCAACGCCCACCTGGGCGTGGTTGCCATACGCAACACTGCTGCTCTTGGGCATGGTTTGTGCAGGCAGCACTTGCACGAAAGGCTCCTCGGCATACCTCTTTTCATAGAGTTGTTGCATACCCTCGGCAGTAGCAGTTTGTGACGCATCCTTACTGAGCGGTATTGCTACGGTAGACACCATGCCTCTGCTGAGAGGAGCAAGGTGAGGCGTAAATTGCACAGCCACCTTTCTCTTGGCCAGGCCGCTGAGCGTTTGCGCTATTTCTGGGGTATGCCGATGGGTGGTGGCACCATAGGCATTGAGGTTTTCGTTGGCCGTACAGAAGTGCGTAGTTTCGCTTGGGGTTTTGCCTGCACCAGAAACACCGCTTATGGCATTGATGACAATGGTGCTCTCGGAATCTGCAAAACCAGCCTCTATTACCGGCAGTGCAGCCAGTACCGAGGCAGTTGGGTAACATCCAGGATTGGCCACGAGCACCGCTTCTTGCCCGGCTGCCCTGAGGGCTGCCTGCTCTTGCAGCGCGCTTCTGAAGACTTCTGGCAGGCCATAAACAGCCTTGGCCAGCAGCTCGGGAGCCGTATGGCTCAAGCCATACCATGACTCGTAAACAGCCGGCTCATGAAGCCTGAAGTCTGCGCTGAGGTCTACGATGCTCACACCCTGTTTGAGTAAAGGGGGAGCTATCTTCATGGCGGCAGTGTGCGGAACGGCCAAAAAGACCAGGTCGTAGTGCCTTCCTGCGTTATCTAAAACCGCCTCGTGTGAGCAAAAGCTCAATTCTGTGCGACCTGCAAAGTAGGGGTAGACGCTGGCCAGGGGTTTATCAGCATCATTATTTGAACTGATTGCACTCAAAGAGAAGACAGGGTGTGCCAAAAGCAAGCGAACTGCTTCTGCACCCGTAAACCCTGCAGCACCAATTACAGCAACCTTATACACGGCAATCAAATCTCCTTACGTTAGTTGCAGTACATTAATGTGTACCAGAATAGCCCTAGTTGCTTCTTCTGTCAAATATTTTCTGCATTATATTCAGTATTTTTATGTTTCCTATGAGTATTTATTCACTCACTTGTGGCAGATGGTTTTGCGATTGCGGACTTTTTAAGCCTGGGGGTAATCGCCTTTTGGCAGTCGCCATGCTTCTGCTTCATGAATCTTGGCAACACGTCGTTCGTGGCGACCTTGAGCAAAAGCAGTTGTGAGAAAAGCGAGGACAATTTCCTTGTTTGTGGCAGGATCAACAAAGCGTCCGCTGAGGGTTACAACATTGGCATCATTATGCTCACGAGCCAAGGTGGCAAACTCCACGCTTGTTACGTTGGCAGCTCTTATGCCCGCTACCTTATTGGCTGTTATGGCCATGCCCAAGCCAGTGCCGCAAACCAACACACCCTTCTCTGCTGCTCCTTGAGCCACTGCTTGAGCTACCAGCAAGGCAAAATCTGGGTAGTCTACCGACCCATCATCCGCAGGCCCCAGGTCTAGCACCTCATGACCCGCCTCTTTGAGATAGGCAACTATCTCCTGCTTTTGTTCAAAGCCTCCATGGTCTGAGGCTACTGCAACTTTCATCTCCGCCCTTTCTCTTCTTGAACAAACATTGTTTTTGTTGACTGTTGAGACCTCGTCATTGTTCATCTTATATGACTATTGGCCCTGGTCTCAAGACTACCGGCTTTTCTCCCAAACAGGACACCACGGTAGAGGCAATGCCGCCCGTTAGGCTGCCGCCATCAACAACCAGAGCAACCCGCAAAGCAACCAGTGGATCCAGCTCGTCAAACGTCCTTGCAGGAGCCTTGCCCGACAGGTTTGCGCTACTGCACGCGAGCGGAGTCTTTGCCGCCTCCAGCAAGGCCAAGGCAATAGCGTGCGCGGGCACACGCAGCGCCACGCTGCCGTCCTCAGCCGTAAAGCTCTTGGGTATCTCCTCGCTTGCGCGCACTACCAAGGTCAAGGCTCCTGGCCAATGCTTTGCAGCCATTTCAAATGCATAGGATGGAAGCTCACTGCCGTAGCGCTCCAGGTCTTTAACGCTCGCTATGAGCAAGGGGATATTCTTTTCTTCTGGCCTTTCCTTAACCCTCTTGAGCAGCTCAGGACTTGCCTCAGGAGTAACGAGCTGGGCAATGCCGTACACCGTATCGGTGGGAACTACCACTGCCTCACCTTGAGCAAGCATATGCACAGCCTGCCCAATAAGCTTTGGCTCAGGCGTTGTGGGATCAATGGCAAGAACTGGCGTATTCATCGTGGTATGTTTCCTCCTGACAGCTCGCTTGTTAAGCTTGCCTTTGCCCACCCATTTTAACAGAGGGGGTTGCGCTCACACTTGCTCAAACGATGACGCTAAAACGATGTTTGTTGCACGCAAAACCAGACCTCTCAAACTCCTTGATCGGTCTGGTTTTGCTCGCTAGCATGCCGTTGCTGAGGTGGTAGTTTCTATTACTCTCTAAGGCGCGTTGATGCTCTTAAGGAATTTTTGATGATTGGGGATGCTGGGCAACATTTTCTTGAACAACTCCAGCTCAAGCTGGCCAGCAAATAACCAGGCGTCATACTCCAGAGGTAGCTCAAACATGTCTTTAATGCCTGCGCCGTTTGAAAAGTCAACAACCAGAGCGCCCTCTTCGATCTTTTCTGCCCACAATGACTTAGTATCTGGCAAAACATCAGGGTGCCGTGGGGTAAAAGTAGGGCTCACTTCATATGTCGAGAGGAGTTCTTTGGTGTCCTTGTCGATGATGTTGACAATGGCTCCATCCTCATGTTCTTCGATGATCTGTTGATCCAGGTGATCATAGTACACCTCAAATTGATAGGCATGCCTGAGCTCATGCACGATAGCCGAGGCAGTGATTTCCCAGTCATTTTGCTTCATGACCTTTGGGTAGAGGTGGACGCTGAAGTCACCTGTACAGAATTCTGCCAGGTAGCCCTTGGGGCTGTCTTCGATAGCTACCACAACCTTGCTTACCATGCGCACTCCCATTATTTGAGCTACTTCATGTGCATACTGCAGAGCCAGCTCTTTGCGGCCTATGCTGTTGCGCACTTTCCAAACTTCCTCTGAAAACTGAGGACGGCTCAGCAAAGCTTGAATTTGCTCTTGTTTGGATATGTCTTGCAGCGACAAGAGGTATGGATTGCCTTGTCCTGCAAGAGAGTTGCCATCGAGTGTATGACTGGCACCAACAGCGGAGTTGTTGAACTGTGGAACTCCGGTTTCTGAGAGATCAATCGTAAGGGCGCTTGCCGGTAAAGCCAGTGTAAAAAGCAGTACAACAGAGATGATGGGTGCTAATGTATTTTTGAGGTTCTTCATTGAGATCTTGTCCTTCTTCTGTAGTCCATGTTTGCCTATTTTTTGCCTATTCTTTTGCTTTTCATGGATTAAAGAGCCCCAATGAAGGGTATTTGTTTCCTCTGGTTGCAGAATATTTTATTTCTTCACATAATCTTCACAATTGCCCCTCGTTCTACAGTAGGCACTGGGAGAGCGAGCGTCTTTTGGATGCTCTCACTGCTCACACTCTGTCCGTCATTGCGGCCTCCGAGCCGCAATCTAACCAAAATGCGTCTCAGATTGCGGGTCAAGCCCGCAATGACGAATTGGGTCTGATCAGTAACGTTATGCTCGATTAGCTAAGAGAGCCTGGGTAAACGGTTGACTAATACTACTGTTGTGCAGTAGTATTAGTCAACCGCAGAGATACTGTGGGAGCTGCATGAAGTTTAAGGACAAAGATATTGAAGCTTTTTGGGATGATCCTGCAGTAGCTGTTCCATTGCGAGTGCAGCCAGAATTGAGAAAGGCTCTGTATCGCAAGTTGCAAATGCTAGAGGCTGCCCATCAACTAAAGGATTTGAGAGTCCCCCCTGGGAACCACTTGGAGAAGCTCAGTGGCAGCAGAAAAGGTCAATTTAGTATAAGGGTTAACAAGCAATGGAGGCTGTGTTTTACATGGACTAACGGCAAGGCTGAAGAGGTTGAATTCAATGACTACCACTAGTATCTATATATCAACGCCGGGAGAGATTCTTAAGGAAGAGTTCCTGAGTCCACTGGGTATCAGTCAGTATAAGTTGGCTAAGGCCATAGGAAAGCCGCAGTCAGCAGTTTCTGAGATTGTGCGTGGCCAAAGATCTATCACAGCAGAAATGGCCATATTACTCAGCGAGGCTCTTGGCACCACTCCGCAGTTTTGGATGAATCTTGAGGCAAACTATCAAATAAAGACTTGCAAAAGAAAGAGTCATACAAAGGTGATTCCGCTACACCGAGAGGCGTAGAGCAGGCTGGCGACAACCAGGGCAGTCAGGACAGTCAGGACAGCGTCACGCTTTAAACGCGGTGAGGAAGCGGTTGCGCTGGGTGAGGTCTTGGTGTATTTGAATGCACTCAAAGGGCAGGGTGCACAGGTGCTTGGCAGCTTCCTCAAGGGTGTTTTCGTGTAGCTCAACCGCCAGGAGGCCACCTGATTTGAGCAAAACTGCGGCTTGCTCGGTGAGTCGCCTCAAAACCTCGAGACCGTCTACTCCCCCATCCAAGGCTAATCTGCTTTCGTGGCTGAGTATCTCCTTGGGGAGCTCGAGGTATTCAGCAGTGGGGATGTAGGGTGGGTTGGGACGACTACGTCAAAGTAACCGTGGTGGTCATCGTTGGCTATAAAGGAGCTTGCCAGGTCGTCTTTACTGAGCTTGAAGCGCCCGCAACTGTCAAGATCAAGTTCTCTGGCGTTTAGGCCAGCGAGCACTATTGCTGCGTCATCAATATCGGTGGCAGAAACCTGGCACGTGGGCAGTTCATGAAGCAGCGAGAGCGCAATGGCTCCTGTGCCGGTGCCTATTTCAAGACAGGTGCAGGGGTCTGTCGTTGCTGCCACCTGCTTTATCACCAGGTCAACCAAGAGCTCTGTCTCCGGTCGAGGAATGAGCACAGGAGGGCGCACCTCAAGCTCCAGATGCCTGAAGCCTGTGCGGCCAATGATGTATTGAAGGGGCTCACCCTCGAGCCTGCGTTGAATGGACTCTCTGAGAATAGTACGCTCATCATCGCTGAGCGGCTTGTCAAAGTGAGCATAGAGTTCTATGCGCGTAAGCCCTGTAGCGTGGGCAGCCAGCATCTGCGCTGCCAGACGCGGATTCTCCTCACCCTCACGAGCCAACCGCTGCTCAGTCCAGGTAAGAGCTTCAAGTATCGCCCACTGCTTGGTCAATTAAATTGACTCCTCGAGCTTCTTAGCCCTATCAGCGGCTATCAGAGCGGTAGTGAGCTCTTCGAGGCTTGCGCCTCCTTTGCCAATGAGAATGCCGTTGTAGGTGCCGTTGTAGCCTATGCGGTGATCGGTGACGCGGTCTTGTGGGCCGTTGTAGGTGCGGATCTTTTCTGAGCGGTCGCCTGAGCCTATTTGAGAGCGACGCTCGGCACCGAGGGCTGCTTGCTGCTCGGAGAGCATTTTGTCGTAGAGACGGGCACGTAGCACCTGCATGGCAGCCTCGCGGTTTTGAATCTGCGACTTTTGATCCTGGCTTTGTACCACCAGCCCTGAGGGAAGATGGGTAATGCGCACAGCAGAGTCCGTGGTATTGACACTTTGCCCACCTGGGCCGCTGGAACGGTAGATGTCGATACGTAGGTCGTTTTGGTTGATTTCGACTTCTACCTCATCTGCCTCGGGCAATACGGCCACGGTAGCTGTTGAGGTGTGGATGCGCCCTTGACTTTCGGTTTCGGGCACGCGCTGAATTCGATGTACGCCACTTTCGTACTTCATGACTGAGTACACTTTGTTGCCCGTTACCTTAAACTCTATTTGAGAAAAGCCTCCTGCCTCGGAGGTGTTGGCATCGAGTTGCTCGACCTTCCACCCTTTGGCATCGGCAAAGCGCGTATACATTCTATAGAGGTCGCCCGCAAAAATAGAGGCCTCGTCGCCGCCAGCACCAGCACGTATCTCCACGATGATGTCCTTATCGTCGTTTGGGTCGCCGGGCACCAGCATGATCTTAATTTCATCTTCAAGCCGGGCAAGCTCCTCGGTGTTTTCGTCTATCTCCAGTGTTGCCAGCTCCTTGAGCGCTGCATCGCTCTCCTCTTTTAAGAGCTCCTTGGCGCTGGCAATATTGTCGGCAGCACTGACAAAGGCTCGGGCAGCCTTAACCAGCTCGCCTTGCGAGGAGTGCTCCTTGGCGAGGCGCGTGTACTCCTTTTGATCGGCCAGCACTGCTGGATCTCCCAACCGAGCCTCAAGTTCTTGATACGCCTCAATGATTTGCTTTAGTTTTTCATACATAAACAGTCCTTTTAACTCACGGCAACAATGCGCTTTTGGGTAGTAGATTGGCCTAAGACCAAAGTCGACTCAGGGAGCTTCTGTCCAATACATGACCGGGCTAAAAAACCTGGTCTGTACGCCAAGTTACCATCCAGTAAGCTCACCTAAGATCGTATGACGCCGCCGGTTGCAGCCTCTAACTTGCGTATTACCTTGCTATGCAGCTTGTCCACTTCCTCGGAGGTGAGCGTACGATCGGCCGACCGATAACAAAAGGCCAAGGCAAGAGACTTCTTATGAGCGCCTAACTTAGCCTCATCTGCAAACACATCAAAGATGCGTACCTCAGAAAGCAGCTTGCCTCCAGCCGAGCGCGCTACCTTAAGTAATTGCTCTGCCGGCAGGTCTGCGTCTACTACCAAGGCAAGATCAAGCTCTACAGCAGGAAAGACCGAAACCGGCTCAAATGGACGAGCCTCAGCACAAGCACGCAGCAAGAGTTTGATTTCCAACTCAAAGGCAATGATTGGCGAGTTGGCCTCAAAAGCCTCAGCAACTCGGGGATGAATGGTTCCAAGCCAGCCAAGCGTTGTTGAGCCACTCTTAACCAAAGCCGCTTGACCGTCCGTAAGCCAAGGAGCCTCATTGCCACTGAGAGCAACAAAGCGCAGGTCTGCAACACAAAGCTCGCGTGCCAACTGCTCTATGACCCCTTTGGCGTCAAAGAAATCCAATGCTTGCGCCTCTCTATTCCAGGCCTGCTTGTTCCATGAACCACAGAGTACGCCTGCAACTTGAGGGCGCTCAAGCGGCTGCTTGCGCCCCTCGCCGGTAAGAAATACTGCACCCACTTCATAGAGTTGCACATCTGACACCCCATGTTTTTGATTGTAGGCCACCGAGCGCAAAAGCCCCGGCAATATGGTGAGACGAAGCTCAGACTGCTCGGCATTAAGAGGGTTAATGAGCTTGACAGGCTCTGCTCCCTCGGGAGGCTGCATGCCCAAAAGCTCCATGTCTTTTTCTGAAGCAAAGGCGTAGGTCATCGTTTCGTTGAGCCCCAAGGCCCTCAGGGCAAAGCCCATCTTCTCGGCAAGAACTTGCTCGCGTGTGCGAGAGCCAATGCGCCCTTCTCCGCCCGGCAACTGAGGCACCACTCTATCCATACCCCAAAGCCGCAAAACTTCCTCATAAAGATCAACTTCGCGCTCTAGATCGGGACGAAAACTGGGGGGGATTATTCTGCAAGCCTCGGCGGAGAGAGGCTCCATGACACAGCCGAGGCGTACCAGCAACTCCAGTGCTTCTTCATTTGAGATATTTGCCCCCAACACATCGCGCATCCTGTCAAAGCGCAAGGTAAGAATGGGCAAAATGCGGGGGGCAGGGTAGCAGTCCACTACCCCTTCGCACGCCGTGCCCCCTCCGAGCTCGGCTATGAGGGCGGCGGCGCGTGCACTAAAGTCATCGCAGGTGGCATCATCAACTCCGCGCTCAAATCTTGCCGATGATTCGGAAAAGAGCTTGAGCGAACGACTGGTGCGACTGGTGTGCCCAGAGTTGAAGGAGGCAGACTCCAAAAGGACGTTGATGGTAGTTTCTGTTACTTCGGAGTCCAGTCCGCCCATGACACCAGCCAGCGCTATGGGTACGCCTGTCTTGCCCGCAGCATTGCCGTCAACGATGACGGTGGTATCGGAGGAGAGTGTGCGCTCTACCTCGTCTAAGGTAGTAAACTTCTCCCCCTCCTTGGCTGCGCGTACCCCTATCAAAACCCTGCCCTTGGTATCCTTGGCAAGCGTATCGAGATCAAAGGCATGAAGCGGCTGCCCAGTCTCAAACATAATATAGTTGGTGGCATCAACGATGTTATTGATGGGACGTGCACCGGCCGCGGTAATGCGCTCTGCAAGCCACTCAGGACTTGGGCCAACGGTTACGCCCTTGATGATGCGTGCTGTATAGCGAGCACACCGCTCAATATCATCGATTTTGACATGCACCATATCCGATGCCTTGCCCTCTACAGGCGGCGAAGGTACCCTGCGGCCCAACTGGTAGCTGCTTCCATACACTGCAGCAACCTCACGAGCAATGCCAAGCATGCTCATACAATCAGGCCTATTAGGGGTAATCTCCAAGTCCAATATGGTATCGCCAGCACGGTAATACTCTGCAAAGGGCATGCCAATGGGAGCATCCGCAGGCAGTATCATAATGCCTTCGTGGTCATCTCCTAGACCCAGCTCGCGAGCCGAGCAGTTCATGCCCCTGCTCTCCACACCGCGAAGCTTTGTCTTCTTGATTTTATTGCCATCGGGAAGCACCGTGCCTACCAAGGCAACTGCTACCTTGTTGCCCGCCTGGAAGTTTTGGGCGCCGCAGACAATCTGTAGTGCCTCAGGGCTTGCATCTGCTCCAAGGTTATTGTTGCCTACGTCTACGGTAGTGACCCAAAGCGTGTCTGCATCGGGATGCTTTTCCTTTTTGAGGATGTGCCCCACGAAGATACCCTCAAGGCTGACACCTGTCTTTGAGACCGATTCTACTGCAGTACCGGTTAAATCGAGCTTCTCTACAAAGTCATCGAGACGAGCTGGTACCTCAACCATTGACTGCAACCATTTTAGACTTACTTTCATATTGTTACTCCAACTAGCAATTTTATATATCGGGCGGTGAATGAATGTGTTATTACAACTAGCTATTTAGAACTGCCGTAGAAACCTCATGTCTCCTTCAAGGAGCATGCGCAGATCTGGCACGTCGTACTTAAGGCAGGCAATACGCTCCACACCCATGCCAAAGGCAAAGCCTGTGTACTCTTCGGAATCAATGCCAACATAGCCAAAGACGTTAGGATCTACTATTCCACAGCCAAGTATCTCGAGCCATCCTGTGCCGCCACAAAAGCGGCAGCCCTCACCAGCACAAATGCCACAGCTGACGTCAACTTCGGCGCTTGGCTCGGTAAAGGGAAAGAAGTGTGGGCGAAACCTCGTCTTGCGATCTTCCCCAAAAATCTCCTTGCAGAAATACTCCAAGGTGCCCTTGAGCTGAGCAAAATTGATACCCCTGTCCACCACCAAGCCCTCAATCTGGGTAAACTGAGGCAGGTGGGAGGGGTCAGCCGTATCGCGTCGGTAGACCCTGCCCGGAGCCAGAATGTAAATGGGAGGATCCTCTTCTTCCATGACGCGCACCTGCGCGGTAGAGGTCTGAGGTCGCAATAACACCTCGCTCTCATCAAGTATTTTGCTTTGTACGCCGGTTCGATCGAGCACATAAAAGGTATCTTGCAAACTGCGCGAAGGGTGATCTGCGGGCGCGTTGAGGGCGGTAAAGTTGTAGTACTCCGTTTCTACCTCTGGTCCTTCTACCACGCGGTAGCCTATGCCCCTGAAGACCTCGCATATCTCGCGCGTGAGACGGCTGATGAGATGCTCTGAACCAAGCGGATGGCTCCTGCCCGGCAAGGTCACATCAACAGCCTCAGACTTGATTGATGCCTCAAGCTCGCTGGCCTTAAGTTCGGAGGCGCGGCGCTCCAAGGCCTCTTCGAGCCGCACGCGCGTTGTATTAACCAGGGCGCCTAAGCTGGCGCGCTCCTCTTGGCGAACCGAGCCCATGCCCCTCAACACTTGGGTAAGCGAGCCCTTCTTGCCCAGCACGGCAATACGCACCTGCTCCAACTCCTTGCTGGAACTGGCGGCAGCAATGCTTTGCAATGCCGACTCTCCCAGCGCTTCTATTTCAACAATTTGCACGCTCAAACCTTTCTATTTGTTGCGTGGCATGACTGAATGTGCCTATAGTAAAAACCACTGCTAAGCAGTATACCTCAAGGCTCGGTTGTGTTTTGGCTCTGTCGCCTTCGTGTGCCGCCTTCGTGTCCCACTCTCAGCCCCGTCCCTCTGTCTCAAAAGTGGCTTATGTTACAGGGTGCTAATGTGCTTGAGCCCAGTTGGAGCCACTGGATACTTCAACAACCAAGGGAACCTTAAGCGTGGCTACGCCCTGCATGACCTCCTTGACCATGCCGGTGAGCTTTTCCAGTTCGTCTACATCGCAGTTGAAGTCCAATTCATCGTGCACCTGTAAAACCATTCGAGAGCGGTAGCCTTCTTCTTCTAGACGCAAGGCAATGCGGTTCATGGCCAGCTTGATGATGTCGGCCGCAGAGCCTTGCATGGGATGGTTCATGGCTATGCGCTCGGCAAAACTGCGGCGCGCAGGAATCCTCACGCCAATCTCGTGTACCTGGCGGCGGCGACCGTAAATGGTCTCAACCCACCCTTGTGCATGCGCCTGAGCCTTTAGGCTCTCCAGATAACTTTGCACTTGAGGATACGCAGCAAAGTAGCGCTTGATCATCTCGCCTGCCTCTCCAAAGCCAATGCCCAGACTCTGCGCCAATCCAAAGGCCTGTTGCCCATAGACAATGCCAAAGTTTACCGCCTTTGCACGTCCACGCATCTCTGGTGTTACGTCCATGGGTGCTACCCCAAAGACTCGAGCAGCCGTTGCTCTATGAAAGTCCTCCCCCGATATAAAGGCGGCAATCAAGTGCTCATCGCCCGAAAGATGCGCCAAAAGCCTGAGTTCGATTTGTGAGTAATCAGCAGAAACAAAGATAGCATTCTCTACGCCCAATGCCTTGGCGTCGGCTACAAAGGCAGTCCTGATAAGCTTACCTTCGTCGGTGCGCACTGGGATATTTTGCAGATTGGGGTCGGATGAAGAAAGCCTGCCGGTGGCGGCCACTGTCTGGTTAAAGCTGGTATGAATGAGCCCGTCTTGAGCAATCAGCCTGGGTAGTGCATCGAGATAGGTTGACCGAAGCTTGGCCAGCTCGCGATAGTCAAGTATGATGCCTGGCAAAGGAGAGAGTGGCTTAAGCTCTGCAAGCACGCTTGCATCGGTAGAGTATCCGCTTTTGGTCTTCTTGCCTTTAGGCAGCATGAGCTTGTCAAAGAGTATCTCTCCTACCTGCTTGGGTGAATCGAGATTGAATTCTACACCTGCTATTTCAAGCGCTTCTTTGCGCAGAGCTTCTATGCGCCCAGTTAGCGTCTCTCCCTGTTTGGCGAGAATTGCTTTGTCAACCAACACACCGTTGCGCTCTATTTGAACGAGCACCGCAGTGAGAGGCTGCTCGATATCTTCATAACAGCGCTGCGCCCCCACCTTAACCAACTCTTCTTGCAGCGCAGGTGCAATCGCCCGCGCAGCTGCAGCATAGGCGGCTCCCAGGGGCAAAGCCAGAGCCTCCTTGCTCGCCTCATCTTGTTCTTGAAGGTTGAGAGCGAAAGCTGCAAGATAGCGCTCCATGAAACTCATTGGGGTATGCAAGGGGCGATCCGAATCAAGCAAATAGCTGGCAACGCCGAGGTCAAAGGCTCTGCTGGATAACAGCTCCTTACTCGTGAGCAAGGCAGGCATTGAGGAGTCGGCAGGCACCAGGATGCCTAGCAGCTCTTTAAAATCATAGCTTGTCAGGTGTTTGCTGCTTTGCACAAGCATCTTGAGTTGCTCAAGCACGCATTGATCCTCCAGCACAATTATGCTATTTTCAGTAGCAATATAGAGGCTTTTTGCCTCCTCTTCTTCTGCCTCAAAGAGTAATGTCTGTTGTGCGCTTCGCGTCTTTGTTGCCGAGCCCTTGCTGGGGTCATCCAAGTAAAGACCAAGTTGTTCTTGTGAGCCTATGGCTGCTTGCAGCCTAGCAAGTGCCTGCTCTCCTTTAAGCAGTGTGCTCATGCTCAGGGCATATGAGGCCTCAATCTGCCCAGGTTTATCCTGAGCCTGGCTCGCTGAGTTATCCTGAGCCTGGCTCGCAGAATTGTGGGCTACGTCTTCAAAAGTTTGGGCTATGACGCCATCGCTCGCTCCCCCGCCTGCTCCGCCCGTCATCTTGAGCAGCTTGCGTAGCTGACTCATCATACCCAGCTCTCCAAAGGCGCGCGAAACTTCAGCGCTGTCAAAGCTCGGAAACTCCACCGTGTCAAAGTCTATCGAGAGAGGAACATCACGGATAATCGTGGCAACCTTGCGCGAGTCAAGCGCCAGCTGAGCACCCTCGGCCACCTTGTCGGCGAGCTTGCCCTTGAGCTCGCCAGCGTGGGCAATGACCTCCTCTATACTGCCGTAGTCTTGTAGCAACTTGGTGGCGGTCTTTGGTCCAACGCCGGGTATGCCGGGGATGTTGTCGGAGCTGTCGCCCATAAGGCCCAGGAAGTCTGGCACCTGCGCAGGCGTAACACCAAAGCGCTCATAGACTCCCTCAGGGTCATAGAGCTTGACCTCACTCATACCCGTCTTGTTAGTAATGATGACGGTTTTATCTGAGGCCAGCTGCAAGGCATCTTTGTCGCCGGTTATCAGCAGAGTCTTGATGTTTCCTTTTTCCTCGGCGAGGGCAGAGAGCGTGCCAATAATGTCGTCTCCCTCATAGTCTTGCACACGCACCACCGGGATGTTGAGCGATACCAGCAGCTCTTCCATCATGGGAAACTGCATTTTAAGGTCGGGGTCGGTGGGCGGCCTTTGCGCCTTGTACTGCTGGATTGCCTCCAGGCGCACGGGCGGAATACCCGCATCAAAGGCTACGATGACACCCGAAGGCTTAAAGTCATCCACCAGCTTTAGCAGCATAGACATAAAGCCAAAGCAGGCATTGGTGGGGCGACCATCCGGCGCATTCATCTGAAACTGCACCGCATGAAACGCTCTGTGCATCAAGGAGTTGCCGTCTATTACTGCAATAACTCGCTCACTCATGGAATCACTCATAGGATTAACCGCCTTTTTATCAAAACCAGAGAACATGGTAAGGATTGTAGCAGACCTGTAGCGGCCTGCTGAATGTCTTGTACAATGGTAGGCATGACTAATGCGTATGACGACTTCATAGCAAAGGTGCTGGCACAAGGAAAAGAGCTCTATCGAGACTTTGCCTGGCGGCGCACCAGTGACCCTTATGCTGTTTTGGTGTCTGAGGTCATGCTACAGCAAACACAAACCTCGCGGGTACAGCGTTATTACGACACCTGGATGAGTCAGTTTCCGGTGATTGATGCGCTGGCGGCTGCCTCGATACATGATGTGCTTGAAGCATGGCAGGGGCTGGGCTATAACCGCCGTGCTCTGGCGCTCAAGAAAACTGCCGACGAAGTGTGCAAGAGCTACAGTGGTGTGCTCCCCTCATCAGCCAAGGAGCTCACTGCGCTGCCTGGCATTGGGCCAGCAACTGCGGCGGGCATTATCTCCTTTGCGCACAACCAGTTTGCAGTCTACCTGGAAACCAACGTAAGAGCCGTTCTTTTGCATGAGCTCTTTCCAACAGCAGATAAAGTGGATGACCGCGAGCTCAATGAGCTGCTCACACACATCAACGCCCGCGCTTGTGCGCAGGGCTTCAGTGCCAGAAGTTGGAACTATGCACTGCTCGACTACGGTGCGCACCTCAAAAAGATGTACCCCAACCCCTCAAGGCGCAGCAAGCACCACAGCAGACAATCTCCCTACGAGGGCTCAAGGCGCCAAAAACGCGCACGCCTCCTTGAGGCCATCTTGGCCTGCCCAGGCCAGAGCACCGATGACCTCGCCGAGCGCCACCACTACGACAGGGAGCTTACCCATAGCATCCTCCAAGACCTTGCGGGCGAGGGTTTTATACTGCTACACGCTAACGCCTGGTGCACAGCATGAGCCTTGGCAGCAAAGCAACAACTCAAAAAAGGCGAAGACGCGAAAAGCGCACCATCTCGCAGATGATTGTCATCTATTGCAAAGGCGTGCACATAAACAGTGGCAGAACTGAGGAGGCGCACTGCGGCAGGCTGCTCTGTCCAGAGTGCGCTCTGCTGGATAGCTATGCTGTAGACCGCACTGAGCAATGTCGCCAGATGGGTGCAAAGACCCTCTGCGAGAACTGCGAGAGCTTCTGCTACGACCCCATAAAGCGCCAAGCAGTCCGAGAGGTTATGCGCTACGCAGGGCCACGCATGATATTTTGCCATCCCATTGCTGCACTCAAGCACCTGCTTAACAAACGTCGCAGCCATTAGTACACTGTGTCAGCTAGACTGTCTTTACAAGGGCTGTTTTTAGCACAGGCCTCAAGCATAAAAGAGCATGTGGTTGTAGCTTGGTACGGGCCAGTAGTCGTGACCTACGATGATTTCCATCTCATCAACCACGGAGCGAAGGGCGTTCATGGCAGGAATGACTTGGGCAAGGTAGGCTTCTGCCTTTTCTTGGGCACCTTGGATGAACTGCGCTTTTATGAGAGCTTGGTCTAAGGCCTCTACCTTGATAATCAAGTCGTTGAGCCCCTCATTAAGCTGAGTCAACAAAGCTGTTTCTTGAGACAAGTCTAAGCTCTCCAGAGCCTGCCGCTTTGTATTGATGCCACTTGCCACCACTGTAGAAAACTCAATGAGGGCAGGAATGTAGCGGGCGCGTACCATGCGCGTACTCACCTGGGCTTCTATGTTGATTTTCTTGGAGTAGTTCTCGAGCTTGACCTCATACCTGCTTTCCACCTCTGCTTTGGAAAGTACATTGAGGCGCTCAAACAGTTCTATACTCTCAGGCTTGATATACTGCGGCAAGGCCTCTGGTGTACTCACCAGATTAAGCAAGCCGCGCCTGGCAGCTTCAGCAGTCCAGTCCTCGCCGTAGTTGTCGCCATTGAAGATAATGCGTTGATGCGAGCTGAGCACCTGCCTCATATACGCCTTGGCATCTAGTTCAACATCCTTGGATCCTTCCAGGGCATCAGCGCAGTTGGACAGAGCACTGGCTACAATGGTGTTGAGCACCATGTTTGCGTCGGATAGATTGATTTGTGAGCCGGGCATACGAAACTCAAACTTGTTGCCCGTAAAGGCAAAGGGAGAAGTACGATTGCGGTCGGTATTGTCTATGATGAGGCGAGGCAGCACCTGTGAGCCCAGATCCATCGTCTTTTCGCCATCGGTGGTATAGGGGGTGGTTTCAATGATGGAGCGCACCAGCGCCTCAAGCTCGTCTCCCAAAAAAATGGACACGATGGCCGGTGGTGCCTCATCAGCGCCCAGGCGCAAGTCGTTACCCGCCGTGGCAACGCTCATGCGCAAAAGCCCCTGATACTCATCAACAGCCTTGATTATGGCCGTAAGAAAAAGGAGGAACTGTAGGTTTTCCTCGGGCGTAGAGCCCGGGTCAAAGAGATTGGCTCCGTCTACACTGATAGACCAGTTATTGTGCTTACCACTGCCATTGACTCCCTCAAAGGGCTTTTCGTGCTGTAGGCACACCAGGCCATGACGGCTCGCCAGCTTGCGCATCAACTCCATGGTGAGTAAGTTGGCATCAACCGCAGCGTTGGCAGGACGATAGATGGTTGCCAGTTCATGTTGAGAGGGGGCTACCTCATTATGCTTGGTATTGGCCGGAATGCCCAGCTTCCATAGCTCCTCGTCAAGATCTTGCATGAAGCGATTAACCGTAGGTCTGATGGCACCAAAATAGTGATCTTCGAGCTCTTGACCCTTGCAGGGGCTTGCCCCAAAAAGCGTACGCCCTGTAAGCAACAAATCCAATCGCTGCTCGTAGTCTTCTTCCTTTATCAGAAAGTACTCCTGCTCGGGGCCCATCGTAATGGACACATTCGTGGGTTCTTTGCCAAAAAGCGCCAAGACGCGGCGCACCTCGTGGCCTATGGCATCCATAGAACGCAAAAGCGGGGTCTTCTTGTCCAGAGCCTCGCCGGTATAACTCACAAAGGCGGTGGGTATACAGAGCACATTGTCTTTGATAAAAGCATAGCTGGTAGGATCCCAGGCTGTATAACCACGAGCCTCAAAGGTGGCACGCAGCCCGCCCGAGGGAAAGCTCGAGGCATCGGGCTCGCCATGAATGAGCTCTTTGCCCGAAAAGCTCAAGTTGGCTGTATCATCTGGCTGAGGCGCAAGGAAGCTGTCGTGCTTTTCTGAGGTAAGACCTGTAAGCGGCTGAAACCAGTGGGTAAAATGAGTGGCACCATGCTCAAGCGCCCACTCCTTCATGGCGTCGGCAACAGCATTGGCCACCTCAATATTGAGGGGACTGTTTTCTTTGATGGTCTTGACCAGCTCTTCATAGATTGCCTGGGGCAGCATCTCCTTCATAACCTGCTCGTCAAAGACCATGCTCCCATAATAATCGCATACGCTGCCTTGCATTGTTAGGCTCCTCACTAGCTCTCACTTGCCAAATGCTAATTGTACTATTTTTGCGAGTGAGACAGAGGTGCTCTGCAAAACGCTATGCGGCAGCAGACGATTGACAAGTGCGGAGCTTGGGCGCACTTTTAAGCTGCTCGCACATAGCTTTGATCATCTCGACCAAGTCGACCGGCTTGCCTACAAAGCTGCTCATGCCTTCATTAAGATAGCCGGCGATATCCTCAGCAAAGACGTTGGCGGTCATAGCAACAATAGGTACTGGTCGCAGACTCTGGGCTATCTCGAGGGTGCGTATCTGCTGAGTGGCCTTGACCCCATCCAAAACGGGCATCTGAATATCCATAAAGATCAAGTCAAAGCTCAGGGGGTCTTGGGTGTAGATTTGCACTGCGTCTGCACCATTTGCGGCATTGACGATGCTGATTTCTGTAGGCTCAAGCAATGCGGTGACAATTTCTCTATTAACCTCTACATCGTCAACCAAGAGCAGTCGCCTTCCTTTGAAATCAGGCATCTTTATTTCCTCGGCGTGCTCTTCTTGGTTTTCATCTTCGAGCTTGCCTGCATCGATTTTTGGAGCGCGAAAACTGAGGTAAAATATCGAGCCCGAGCCGTACTCGCTTTCTACTCCTACTTCGCCGCCCATCATCTTGGCAAGCCTCATGGATATGGCAAGCCCCAGGCCTGTGCCTCCATATTTGCGGGTGGTGTCGGGGGTTGCCTGGACGAAGGATTGGAAGATCCGCTCACTTTGCTCGGGCGTAATGCCAATGCCGTTATCCTCAACCTCTATACGCAGTAGACAATCCTCCTTGCCATCTTCTGCCAATAAGGCTCTTAACGAAATTTGACCAAACTGTGGAGTAAACTTGATGGCATTGCCCAAGAAGTTGGTTACTATCTGGGCAAAACGCTGCTCGTCTCCGCTGATGGCCTCTGGCAAGCCAGGGTCAATCTCGAGAGAAAACTCGATGTATTTTTCTTTGAGCTTGTGGTCGTTTATAAGGGCAATCTTTTCCAAAGCCTGAGCCAAACTGAAAGGCAGGCGCGACAATTCCAGGCAATTGGCTTCAATCTTGCTCATATCCAAAATATCATTAATGACACCCAGTAAGTGATCTGAGGCCACGCCAATGTGCTCAAAAGACTTGTTCTTGTGCTCCACATCGTCTGCGCGCAAGCCGAGGGTGGTCATACCGATGATGGCATTCATTGGTGTGCGAATCTCATGACTCATGTTAGAAAGAAAGACACTCTTGGCTTGAGAAGAGGCCACAGCGCTGAGGCGAGCTGCCTCCAGGTCGCTGGTGCGTTCTTCGACGCGCGCTTCCAGCTCGTTATTGAGGTTGACCAGCTCTGTCTTTGTAGCCTCGCGTTTTCTTAAATTGAGAAAGAGGCGATGGGTGAGCAGGACGATGATGGCCAAGCCTAGGAGCCAAATGAAAATATGGGTCATGGCAAGAGTCTTAACGTATTCTCCCGTGGCTGCCAAATAAGGCTCCATAGGCAGAGTAATCGATATGCCGCCGCGTAGATCGCCCACCTGGTAGCCTTGGGCAGCGTGGCACTTAAGACAGCCCTCTCCAACCCACAAGGCACCCATGAAGCGCATGTACTTCTGGTCGTCCATATCGATGACGGACGACACGTTTTCGAGTTCCTCAGATTCCTCAATAAGGGTAAGCGCCTTGCTCTCCCACATATCAGGTACGTTGGCGTGACGAATAGGGTCATTTGAGGTGATATGCCCCACTACTCCGCTATTGTTTTCTTGCTGCTCATAAACCAGGCGAGTCATATAGGCAGGGTTGACCTTGGTGAGCGTAGTGTCGTTGGGTCCGGGTATATCGCGAGTACCATCATTGGGGAGATAGGGGTTGGGTTGGAGCCCACCCTCCGATACGGGAGCGTACACACCACCAAGCTCAGAAGCCCAGTGCCTATAGGCAACGTCGCCTTCAAAGGAAGCCTGGGCTTGGATAAAGGCGCTTTGGTGGGCATTGTCATAGGCCTGGCTGATGTTAAGGGTCAACAACACACCAATGACCAGGGTCCAAAAAGCTGCTGTGCCAATAAAAGCAAGAGTAAATCTTGGTATTTTCCTACGATGCGCCTCATCACATACGGTTTGCATATTTGTTTGCGTTACCCCTGATGCAGCTGTATCGCTTCTCTCTTCTTGAGCCATAGCCGAATCATCTCCTTAGCGTAAACTGTGCCCACGGCCCTTGTCTTCTTACCCAAGTTCTCTCTTGAACTAAAGATATGATTACCCCGCATACCCATAATCTTCCACTCCAAGATACTGGGTGCCTTAGTGGTGCACTATTTTGATTACTTTGCTTCTTTAGTGTTTAGGTGCATAGTCTAAACACCGGCTTATGGCACCAGAATAGTATCGCTTATTGATTTTTTAGGGAAATCCACAGGATGCACACATTTGACCAAAAACTATCCAGTGGCCTCACAGTTGCCTTTTGCCGTCTGACTTGAGGCAGGACACAGGGAACGTCCCCTTCAGGCAGCGTCCACTTTTGTCTTATCGCTTGATGACTATGTAGTTGCCGTCTTGGTCTATGTCTATCTTGATGTTGTCGCCGTCTGAGATTTCGCTGGAGACGAGGGCATTTGCCATGGTGTCGACGATGTTGCGCTGCACCAGGCGCTTTAAGGGGCGTGCGCCGTACACAGGGTCAAAACCGTCTATGGAAAGGCGCTCGGTAGCAGCCGGGCTCACTTCAAGCTCAATGCGCTTGTTGGCAAGGCGCTTGCTCACCTCTTGCAGCTGCAAGGCAACAATGGCGTCAATGTTGGCAATATCAAGGGTTTGGAAGATGATGACATCATCAACTCGATTGATGAATTCCGGACGGAAGGTAGCACGCAAAGCCTCGTCGATGGCTCGTTCTAACTTGCGCTTGTCATCGTTTCCATCAAATCCGAGGGAGGCTTCCTCTGGCTTCTTGGGCTTCTTGCTCCTGAGTCTGGCAGCATCTTCTGGATCCATATGAGAAGTGATTTCTTCCATCATGTCATCAACCATGCCCTTAAAGCCGCCGGTTGCGTCCATCGAGGCTGCCAGATCGCCTTTGTCTGCCAAAGAGCTGGGATTGAGCTTGGCGAGAGTGGACGATCCACCTGAGCCATGCAAATAAAAGTCTCTGATGAATTGTGAGCCCACATTGGAGGTCATGATGATAACCGCATTCTTAAAGCTCACTACCCTGCCCTGACCATCAGTAAGGCGGCCGTCATCAAAGACCTGTAGCAAGATGTTATAGACATCGGGGTGTGCTTTTTCTATTTCGTCAAGCAAGATGACGCAGTAGGGGCGGCGGCGCACAGCCTCGGTGAGTTGTCCGCCTTCATCGTATCCAACATAACCTGGAGGGGCTCCGATGAGGCGCTGTACAGAGAACTTCTCCATGTACTCACTCATATCTATGCGCACGAGTGACTTTTCGTCATCAAAGAGGAACTGCGCCAGGCTCTTGGCCAGCTCGGTTTTTCCGACACCCGTAGGTCCCAGGAAGAGAAAGGTGCCAATGGGCTTGTTGGGGTCTGCCAAACCGGCTCGGCTGCGCCTGATAGCGCCTGCAACTGCTTGTACGGCCTCATCTTGTCCTACGACCCGCTTATGTAGTTCGTCTTCGAGGTTGATGAGCTTTTCGAGCTCGCCTTGCATCACCTTGGTAACGGGGATGCCCGTCCAGGTGCTCACGACGATGGCAATTTCTTCTGAGGTAACCTCCTCTTTGAGCAGGGTGTTTTCGTCTTCTCGTGCCTCCAGCTGCTCGGTGGCTTTGGCGAGTCTGGTTTCCAAACTGGGGATGAGTCCGTAGCGAAGCTCACTCGCCGCCTGTAAATCGCCCTCGCGCGTGGAGCGCTCGTAGTCGATTTGTGCCTGGTCAAGCTCGACCTTAAGCTTTTGCACCAAGGTGATGGCATCTTTTTCATTGGCCCAAACAGCCTTGACGCTGTCGAGCTGTTGCTGCACCTCTGCCATGTCTTTTCGCAGTGCTTCCAGGCGCTCGGCAGAGGCATCGTCGCTCTCTTTGAGGAGCGCCTGTTCTTCAATCTGCATTTGGATGAGATCGCGCTCGATGGTGTCGATTTCTTCGGGCATGGAGTCAATTTCCATACGCAGACGGCTTGCCGCCTCATCCATGAGGTCAATGGCCTTGTCGGGCAAAAAGCGCTCGGAAATATAGCGATTGGAGAGCTCTGCGGCAGCCACGATGGCGCCATCGGTAATACGCACACCATGATGGATTTCGTACTTTTCCTTTAAGCCGCGCAGTATGGAGATGGTATCCTCAACACTGGGCTCATTGATGAGCACTGGCTGAAAACGGCGCTCCAAGGCGGCGTCCTTCTCGATGTACTTACGGTACTCATCCAGTGTGGTGGCGCCAATGGCATGGAGCTCGCCTCGTGAGAGCGCGGGTTTGAGCATGTTGCCTGCATCGAGGCTGCCCTCGCTGCCAGCGCCAGCGCCCACGATGATATGCAGCTCGTCAATAAAGAGGATGACCTGGCCAGCGGCCTCTTGTACCTCGCGCAATACCGCCTTGAAGCGGTCTTCAAACTCACCGCGGTATTTGGAGCCCGCCAACATGGCGGCAATGTCGAGCACCACTACATCGCGGTCTTTAAGCGTGCTGGGCACGTCGCCTGCAACAATGCGCTGAGCCAGTCCTTCAACAATGGCCGTCTTGCCCGTACCCGGCTCTCCAATGAGCACCGGATTGTTTTTGGTGCGGCGACTCAACACCTGTATGGTGCGACGAATCTCCTCGCTGCGCCCAATGACCGGGTCAAGCTTGCCAGCACGAGCATCCTCGGTGAGGTTGCGTCCAAATTGCTCTAAGGCATCCAGGGTCGGTTTGGAGGATTGGTCGGTCACACGGGTGCTGCCTCGCAAGTCCTCATAGGCCTGCTCCACGCGCTCTTTTGTAATGCCTGCAACCGAAAGCGCCTTGCCCGCCTTTCCCTTGTCTTCGGCAAGCGCTATCAACAGATGCTCCGTGGTTACAAAGCTGTCCCCCATCTTTGTAGCCACTTTTTCGGCAGTAGTCATAAGGTTGAGCAACGCCTGAGAGGGCATGGTCATCATCTGGTTGTGCGCCTTGGGAGAAGCCTCTATCTCGGCAGTAATAGTGGCATCAAGCGCCCCTGGCGAAGCACCTACACGCTCGATGATGGCGTTGATATTGCTTTCGCCAGCACTCAACAATGCCTTGAGCATATGCTCAGGCTCAATAAAAGCGCTCTCGGCATCTGCCGCCACGCCCATCGACTCTTGAAATACTTCCTGGGTTGAGACGGCCCATTTGTCAGGTCTCATATACACTCCTTACGACTCTAGCTCTGTTTTCAAGCCAATCTACTCGCTTGCAGAACCCTATTTTTCGGCTTCCTGTAAGCGACATCTTAGCCTTCAGAAACCCTGTTTTAGGCTTCCTGTAAGCGGCATCTTAGCTAATAACTCTGCAACGCATCGGGTTTATCTGAGCGAGCAGATTGGCTTGAAAATCGATTCTGGGTCGAGGGAGTGTATATCAGAATACATGACCGAGACACAGAATCAATTTGAAAGCCAAGATGCCGTCCAGATAAAGCCGACTAGTCAAGCACGCGCAAGCCACCAGGCTCATAGCGCACCATAGCAGTAATTCGATGACGCACTTCCAGCTCGTGCAAGCGCTTGGTTATGACGCGTACGCGGTGCTCCAGACGCTCGACACGTTTTTCTCTTTCTTCAAGGCGTCCTTCCAAATCGAGGATTCGCAGGACTCCCGCCAAGTTAATACCCTCATCGGTCAACTGGCTGATGAGCTCGAGTTGCTCAATGTCTGCCTGCGAATACAGGCGGGTGTTGCCTCCCGAACGTTTAGGTGTTACCAGGCCCTTGCTTTCGTAGACGCGCAAAGTTTGCGGGTGCATGCCAGCAAGGTCTGCTGCAACGCTAATCATATACAGAGGGCGATCTCTGTCATCCATCAGTTCCACCCCTTTCGAAGCTCTTCGGTACTCTCTGCCGCAAAGGCTAAAAGCGCCTCTTTTTGTGCATCACTCAGTTCCTGGGGAACAACAATCGTGGTTCTCACCTTGAGGTCTCCATACTCCACAGAGTCTGCCTTGCCGGGCGCACGTTTGGCACCTTTACCCCTAATGAGAAAGGTCTTGCCCTCCTGGGTGCCAGCAGGCACCTTGAGCTTGACTTTTGAACCATCAGGAGCAGGCACCACTACAGAAGCGCCCAGAGCAGCCTCGTCTATGGAAAGTGGCATGTCGATTAACACATCGGCACCACTGCGAGCATACATCTCATGAGGCTTGATGGAGGTAACAATCAGCAGGTCGCCATTTTCTCCTCCATTACTGCCGGCAGCGCCCTTGCCGCGGTAGCGCAGTTTTCCGCCTTCAACCGCACCCTTGGGCACTTTGACATTTATGGTCTGATTGCCACCATCCGAGCTTTTGATAGTCACTCGCTTCTCAACACCTCTGAATGCTTCTTCAAAACTCACCTCAAGGGTAACTTCTATGTCTTGACCCTGAGCCTTCTTTCGACCAAAATCCCAATCGGTACCAAAGGCACCCTCGCCTGCAGCCATGCGGCTGAAGAGGTCGCCAATGGAGCTAAAGGCGCCGGTATCTCCACCAAAATCTGTTACGGTATAACCGCCGCCTCTGCCGCCCCAGTTATGGGGCATGCCTGCGCCTCGTGCGCCTGCAGCTGTAAAAGCTCCGTAGCGAAGCAAGGTGTCGTACTCTTTGCGCTTATCTGCATCAGAGAGCACTTCATAGGCCTCGCTGATTTCCTTGAAGATAGCCTCATCGCCACCAGCATCGGGATGATGCTTGCGCGCAAGCTTCTTGAAGACCTTCTTTATCTCCTCAGTGGTAGCGTTTTTGTCTACCCCCAACACTTCATAATATGATTTGTCGGTTGTTTGGACCATGACTTACCACCTTATTTGTGGCTAACAACAACGGTGGCAGGTCTCACTATGCGACTACCCATTGAGTAGCCCTTTTGGAGCACCTCCAACACCGTTTCATCAGGAACCCGCTTATCTTCAAGCCTGGAAACTGCACAATGCAAATTGGCATCAAAAGGCTCGCCACGGGGGTCAATGGTGCTCACCCCTTCGCTCTGCAAAACGCATTGCAGCTTGCTATATACCTGGGCAATACCCTCAGCCAAAGAGTCTTGGGCAGAGTTGTTTTCGCTGTGTTCAAGAGCGCGTTCCATGTCATCTAAAACGGGAAGAATCTTCTCTACCAGGCGCTGCGTTGCTCTGCTTCGTTCATCGGCACGCTCCGCCTCGGTACGCTTGCGATAGTTATCCCATTCGGCCTTAAGGCGCAGATGCTTGTCTCGCAGTTCATTTGCCTCGGCCAGGGCTTTGGCAAGCTCATCAAGGTGCTCTGACTCTGCTTCGATGTTGCTTTCTATTTCTTGTGCAAGCTCGCCGCTTGCTGGCTCGCTTGCGGCAGACTCGTGTTGTGCTCGCTTGCCCTGTGCTTGCTCGCCGTTTGCCGGTTCTCCATCAGAGACATAGCTTGCTTCGTTGCCTATCTCTGGCGTTATCTTGGATGTCTTGTTGGAAGTGGGCTCCCCGGCAAACGGGGAGCCATTATGGGTGTCTTTTTTCATGAGGCACCCGCCTTATTTCTCATCCTCAGACTCAGGCTCTACAACCTCGTAGTCTGCCTCAACAACTCCATCGCTCTGGGCGCTCTCTCCCGCAGGGGCACTACCCTCGGGGCTTGCGGCCTGTGCATCGGCGTATACGATCTCGGCCAGCTTATAGCCTGCCTGCTGCAAAACCTCTGTCTTGGCTTTAATGTCTTCAACGTCACTGCCCTCAAGGGCCTTGTTAAGGTCTTCCAGGGCAGCCGTAACGGCAGTCTTGGTTTCCTCGGGAACCTTCTCGCCCAGGTCGTCCATCGTTTTTTGCGTGGAATAGACCAGGGAGTCAGCAGTGTTGCGTACCTCAACCTCGCTCTTGCGAGCTGCGTCTTCTTCTGCGTGAAGCTCTGCATCTTTGACCATGCGGTTAACTTCGTCATCACTGAGTGCAGTAGAGCCCGAGATGGTAATCTTTTGCTCTCTGCCTGTACCTTTGTCCTTTGCAGACACGTTGACGATGCCGTTGGCATCTATGTCAAAGGTCACCTCGATCTGCGGAATGCCGCGTGGAGCCGGAGGAATATCGGCCAACTGGAACTTACCCAGCGTCTTGTTGCCTGCGGCCATCTCGCGCTCGCCTTGCAGTACGTGGATCTCAACCGAAGTCTGACCATCTGCAGCCGTGGAATAAATCTCGGCCTTCTTGGTGGGAATGGTGGTGTTGCGCTCAATCATCTTGGTCATAACGCCACCCATGGTCTCAACGCCCAGCGAGAGCGGAGTTACGTCCAGGAGCAAAATACCCTCAACGTCTCCAGCCAACACGCCGGCCTGTACCGCTGCGCCCAAGGCTACTACTTCGTCGGGGTTTACACTCATGTTGGGATCCTTGCCGGTAAGGCGCTTGACCAGCTCCTGCACGGCAGGCATGCGAGTAGAGCCACCAACAAGAATGACCTCAGAAACGTCTCCCATGGCAATGCCTGCATCCTTCATGGCGTTTTGCACGGGGGCTTTACAACGCTGAAGCAGGTCGCCGGTAATCTTTTCAAACTCTGCCCTGGTAAGGGTGTAGTCCAAGTGCTTGGGGCCATTGGCATCGGCAGTGATAAAGGGGAGGTTGATGTTGGACTGCTGCGTAGAAGAGAGCTCCATCTTGGCCTTTTCGGCTGCCTCTTTAAGGCGCTGGAGCGCCATCTTGTCGGCACGCAGGTCTATTTGGTTGTCGCTTTGGAACTTGTCGGCCAGCCAGTTGATGACGACTTGATCCCAGTCGTCTCCGCCCAGGTGATTGTCTCCATTGGTTGAGAGTACTTCAAAAACGCCATCGGAGAGCTCCAGAATGGAGACGTCAAAGGTGCCGCCGCCGAGGTCAAAGATGAGCACCTTCTCGTCTCTGCCTGCCTTGTCGAGGCCGTAGGCAAGTGCTGCTGCTGTAGGCTCATTGACGATACGCAGCACTTCAAGGCCGGCAATCTTGCCTGCGTCCTTGGTGGCTTGTCTTTGCGAGTCGTTAAAGTAGGCGGGCACCGTGATAACAGCCTGCTTAATGGCGCCGCCCACATGTTTTTCTGCATCGGCTTTGAGCTTTTGCAGTGTCATGGCGCTGATTTCTTCTGGGGTAAACATCTTGCCTTCGATTTCTACCTCAACGCGCCCGTCCTTGCCGCTGGCAACCTTATAAGAGACCGTCTTGCGCTCACTTGCAGTTTCAGAAAACTTACGACCAATGAAGCGCTTGATAGAAGATACGGTATTTTCTGGATTGGTAACAGCTTGATTCTTTGCGGCCTTGCCTACTACACGCTCGCCGTCTTTACGAAAACCTACGACACTGGGAGTAGTGCGATCGCCCTCGGAGTTAACGATGATAGTGGGCTCGCCACCCTCCATGACTGCCATAGCAGAGTTGGTGGTGCCCAGGTCAATTCCTAATACTTTTGCCATGTTTCTTCCTTTCGTTTCTTTTTGGAGCTCATGCGCTGGCACGCAGCATCCCCTTCTTTTGAAGCTTCCCTCTTGCGCCCAAGCTCTTTGGCTCTGCCATGCTATTTTTCAGTAGTTTTCCTCATGCAAAGGGAAGCTCTTTATTTGAATAGCACTAAGAATATTATCTAAGTGCCTCCATGTCAAGTTTTGTCACCAAGCTGTTAGCTAATACGAGAGTTTGAGGTTACTGATCAGACCAATTCGTCATTGCGGGCTTGACCCGCAATCTGAGACGCACTTTGGTTAGATTGCGGCTCGGAGGCCGCAATGACGGACTACAGTCTGACTAGTGAACAGTTTGAGCAACTGATTACACACTGCCACCCGCGCATTGCGAAGCAATCCCGACGAAGCAACTCGCGGTCAAGACTACTCCCTCACTGCCGCCCCTGCGTCGCGTAGCAAGCCCTCTCGATTGTTCCGCTGCAAGGTAGGTCATGGCTATGCCCACGCATTGCGAAGCAATCCCCACTGTCGTCCCGCGCATTGCGAAGCAATCCCCACTGTCGTCCTGCGCATTGCGAAGCAATGTTACAGGAGCTACCTCAGGTCTGCCAATAATGCATGTAAGCCCTGCAACGTTCGCTCAAATTGTGCTCATCGTATTGTTCGTCCTGGAGAAAGCCATAACGGCAATGTGCGACAATAGGCACATCTAAAAAGAGAGTGGGAGAGGAGTCAAGATGCACACCGTCATCATCGATCCAGAGTTCAGAGACCTGCTGCCACCGCTGAGCCCAGAATCATATGCCGCACTGGAGGCAAGCCTCTTAGAGCATGGAGTACGCGATTCACTGGTGGTTTGGAGGGGTCACAACATCTTGGTTGACGGGCACAACCGCTACGGAATTGCCATACAGCACGGCCTCTCCTTCAACGTGGTAGAGGTGGAGTTTGACTCACGTGAGGCAGTCCTCATTTTCATCGTATCTAATCAGATTTCGAGGCGCAATCTGCCGCCTTTGCAGTTTAGTTACTACGTGGGTTTGCACTATCGAGCAGACAAATTGATTAGCGGTAGACCGAGTTTAGATACAGTGGAAGAAAAACTCCATCAAAATGAGGGAGTTTTTCTTCCAACCGCAAAACGCCTTGCAGAAAAGTACAAAGTGTCTAAAAGCACCGTCGAGCGCGCCGCCAAAATGTCAGAAGGAATAGACGCCATCGCCTCAGTGTCAAACGATGCCCGAAAGAAGATTATCTCCGGAGACGTGCGCATCAGCAAAAAGAAACTCACCGAGCTGGCAACTGCCTCACAAAAGGAGCTGACTGAAGTAGCAAAAGCCATCGAGGACGGCAACTATACAACAAAAGAGTCCGCCAATGCAACGCCTGAGCCCAACGGCAGCTCCAGCAGCGCACTTGGAAGCGGCACGCCTGCCACAATAGCACCACCCGCAACCCTCCAAGATCTCAAAGCTCAGATCAACCAAATCCGCACCACCTTCGACCTTGAGCTCGCCTCCCTCACCAGCCAAAACGCCTCCCCAAGCGCCGCCAAACCCGCGCTGCAAGCCTACCTCTCCAAGCTTGAAAGCATACTCAGAGATGCATAGGCGCTAGTTACTGGTTAAATTGCCCTGCTCGAGACGCGCGGTATTGCCACTATTTCTAAGCCAAACGAAGAGAGGCATCCTTGATTAGTCCTCTTTTTTAATGTCACGTCTCTTTAGGTAAGTATGGACGCAGTGATGGATTAGAGCGGTTAATGCAGGTGCGCCAGCTCCAACCGGAAAGCACATCAGCCATATGCATTTGCATACCACATTCGATGTACCCTTTTTAGTCAATCGTTTGTGGTACTGTTTCTAAAGTGAGAGCACTGCCCTTCAGTTACTACTGCTCTGTACTACTGAGAGGCATGATACCGAGGAGTAGCCAAGGCGAGTTAGTTTCCAGTCTCTCTGGTCATATTAATCTCGATAGGGCTCTCAAATAAGGAAGGATGTCCAACACGGCTAGAAGGAGGTGAGCAGACATGACCAAATACGTATCGCTTGACGTTGAAACCACCGGGCTTAATCTTCCCGCTTTGGTATATAAGGGTAAAAGGAGGGAGCAAGCATCAAATTTGGATGAGCCAAAAGTGGATGAGGTTATCCAGTTAGCAATTATTGACCATACTGAGGAGGTGCTGTTCTATGACAGTTTCAAGCCCTCCAAAAGAGCTTCATGGAAAGCTGCAGAGGCCATTAACAGTATTTCGCCTGAATCTGTTGCGCATAAGCAGTCCTTCTCTAGGAGGCTTGAGGAAATTCAAAGCATTGTCAATCGAGCTGATATCCTCATTGCCTTTAACGCAGACTTTGACTTGCAGTTCCTGCATGCAGAAGGAGTCTGCTTGCGCCAAAAGCCTTATATCTGCGCAATGGAAATGTTTGCGCAAGCATCCAGCGCACGAAAACGCAAGGGAGGGCGAGCAGAGTTTAAGTCGCTTGCAGCCTGCGCATCCTTTTTTGGCTTGTCGGCAGAAGGCGCACACAATGCTCTTGTCGATGCAAGGACAACCTTGAGTTGCTATAAAAAAATGACTCACGACGAGCGTTTTAGCGCGCAGCAAAAAATATGGAACTGTCATACCCTTGAAGCCCCGCAAATGCAGGGAAGACACAAAACCTTCTCATGTCATCGGATCACACCCGATAATTCGGGTAAAGGTAGTTGGTGTGTACACAATAAAGGATTTAAATGATTATAGCAATTCAACCATGATACTAGAATGATGAATATGACTTGAGATGGTTTACAAGATTACAATTCTGATGTTATACTACCAAAGTGGCCATAAGATGGCTATAAGAGCTACAGTTAGCCCTAGCCAAACAGGGATTCAAGCAATGTGTGTGAACCGAGAGATTTAAGGAGGTGCAGCATATGCTGGACGACGCAACGAAGGGCGTAAACAGAAGCTTATCCCAGCATGCGTTAATACTTTGGGGGAAAACTGGCCCACAGGATACTGAGCTCTGGCTCCCCCTCTATGTTCACCTTGCAGACACAGCTGCAATCGCAGAGGTTCTGTGGAGTGAATGGGTTCCATTGGGAACAAAGCGTGTAATAGCTGAGGGCATCATTGAACTGCCCTCAGAGCTGCCTTTGGAGTTTCCCCCACTAACTCTCAAGGAAAGAATTGAGCTGGCGGGTATGCTTTTTGCACTTCTAGCTACCCAACACGATATCGGCAAAGCAATTCCCGCTTTTCAGGCTGCATTCAATAGCCAGTTTAGAGGCAGAAATGGCAGCATGCTTGCAGGCTTCGTAGAGTCTGCAGGACTTCGAATTCCCTCAAAGCTGCGTAGCTATAGCGATGTGCACCACAGTTGGGCCTCTCATTGCATTTTGGCTAGACACGGCTGGAGTGATAGTCATGCGATAATAACTGGCGCACACCACGGCATGCCACCGTCGCTTACTAAGCTCGATGAAGTGGCCAGCACCTGGACTGGTAACACGGGCTTCACGGACAGCGCTTGGACGGCCGTGCAAGATGAGCTGGCCTTATGGGCTGAAAGCCTTTTACCCGTAGATACTCTCCTCGTTTTAAAAAAAGCACGGCTGTCTCGCCGCGCACAAGTTCTGCTTACCGCTTTGCTCATCATGGCAGATTGGATTGCCAGCGACGAAAAGCTCTTCCCTTTGATAGAAATCGGTCATCAAGCTGAACCGTCAACAATGCGTGCTTTAAGAGCATGGGAGAACCTCGATCTCTCCACGTATGAAAGGATCGAGCTGGAGCATGTTGTTGATAACTACAATGACATCTATGACAAGCGCTTTTCAATTGAAATGCCACGACCCGTGCAGACAGCCATACCAGAAATACTGGCGGGTATTGAAAACCCTGGCATCATGATTATTGAAGCCCCCATGGGTGAGGGTAAGACCGAAGCAGCTCTAGTGGCCGCAGAAATTCTGGCAGAGAAAAGTGGACGCAAGGGCATCTTCTTTGCGCTCCCTACTCAGGCCACCTCAGATGGTGTCTTTCCGCGCATTCTTAACTGGACACAAAAACTCAAAGGGCATAAAACTATTAATCTCGTTCATGGAAAGGCGCAGTTTAATAAAGAATTTAAAGGGATAGGGTTAGCGTCTACAAATTTTGATGAGAATTTTGATGAGATTGCCGACACTGTCTACGTGAGCGAATGGGCATATGGACGCAAGCGTGCGCTTCTTAATGACTTTGTCGTGGGCACCATTGACCAAGTCCTTATGGCAGGACTCAAGCAAAGGCACCTCATGCTGCGTCATCTAGGCCTCGCAAATAAAGTGGTGATAATCGACGAATGTCATGCCTATGACGCCTATATGAGCCAGTATCTTTATAAGGCTCTTAATTGGCTGGGTTCGTATCAAGTTCCCGTAGTCGTGCTCTCCGCCACACTGCCTATAGACAGCAGGCAAGCGCTGGTTGATGCATACCTCAATCAGGAGACTATACCTTTCGAGGATCCACTTCTAGACACAAATAAAGATGCCAGTACGGCACCTACTTGGGCTCTTACAACTGCCTATCCACTCATCACCTACACTGCTGACAAACAAGTCGAGAGCGCTACTCCGACGGCCTCTGGACGCAATCTGACAGTCAAGATTAAACAATTGAGTGAACAGGATATACGCTCTAGCATCTCTGAACTACTGGCAGAAGGCGGTTGCATAGGCATCATTGTCAACACAGTATCTCGAGCACAAAGCCTTGCCTGCGAGCTAGCTGAACATTTTGGAGAAGAGACCGTTTTGCTTCTTCACTCTAGATTTATTGCGCCTGATCGCATCAGAAAAGAAATGAGGCTTAGGGAGCTATTGGGGCCTGAGGGAACTAGTCGCCCAGAGATACTGATCGTGGTAGGAACGCAGGTGCTGGAGCAATCTTTGGATATTGACTTTGATGTGATGATTACTGACATATGCCCTATGGACTTGCTGATTCAGCGCATTGGAAGACTACATCGTCATGCGAGACGCATGAGACCACCCCTGCTAAAAGAAGCAAAATGCTATGTTGCAAGCATTGAGGGAAACGGCGAATTCTTCAAAGGCTCTGAGCTGATCTATGGCAAGTATATGCTAATGAACACTCAGGCACTACTCCCCGAGTCTATCGTTTTGCCTGATGATATTCCGCAACTGGTTCAGTCTGCCTACAACAAAGACGGTGTAGGCGTAGCATCAGACATTCAAAGCCAATACGATGATGCCAAGTTGAAGTACAAAGAAAAAAATGATGAGGACGCAAAAAAGGCTCAGGAATATCAGATTGGTGACCCAGCAGATGGTGAGCACAGCTCAACGGCTACCATTGCGAATTGGCTTAACACTGACAATTCTGAAAAAGATCCGAGCGGAAAGCGAGCCGAAGCAACAATGCGCGATGGCACGGACTCTGTCCATATACTTCTAATTCAAGAGCTGCAAGACGGAGTATTTTACTTTCTTCCTTGGGGGGATGAGTATGCAGCTTGCGAAATCCCTGATAACCTTTGTAGCAATAACAAGATGGCACAGGCAGTAGCAAAAAGCAGCGTTACGCTCCCAGTCAGTATGAGCTGGCAGATAGATGGAGTGATTAAAGCGCTTGGAAAGGACAACCTGGAGCGACTTCCCAATAATTGGCAAAAATCACCTTGGCTAAAGGGCGAGCTCTTTCTCATTCTTAACAAAGACCTTGAAGCAGAACTGTGCGGATTTAAGGTTCACTACGATGAGAGACTAGGCCTTTGCCATGAAAAACTACAACGAAAGGACGGTGAGGTATGAGTAATATGGAATTCAATTTGCTTTATGAACCCTGGGTGGCGGTGATAACTAACCAGGGGGAAGAAAAAGAGGTGTCGCTATTAGACGTATTTGAACATGCGCACGAGTATCGATCGCTTGCTGGCGAATTGCCAACTCAAGATTTTGCTGTGCTGAGGCTGCTGCTGGCAGTTATGTATGCAACATTCACGAGGGCTGATGTTGATGGAGGGCTTGGCAGGATTGATACAAGTGATAAAGCTTTGACCCGTTGGAAAAAACTATGGGATGCAGGGGCATTTCCTATTGAGGTTATCAAGGATCGATTGATTCCCTATAAAGAACGCTTCTTCCTTTTTCATTCTGAGCGTCCATTTTATCAAGTAGGCGGCATGGAGCGAGGAACAGAATATACAGCTGCAAAACTAATAGGAGATTTGTCGGAAAGTGGCAACAAGCCACGCTTATTTCCTCTGCGGTCTGGAAATGCAAAAGAATGCTTGAGTGATTCCGAGGCTGCTCGTTGGTTGCTGTACCTTAATGCCTTCGACGACACCTCAGCAAAGCCATCTGTTCGAGGCGCAGGATTACCATCAGTAGGAGCTGGGTGGCTTGGCAAGCTTGGCCTAATTGCAATAGAAGGCAAAAACCTTTTTGAAACGCTTGTATTGAATCTCGTTCTAATAGATTCTGATGGTGGAGTATTCTCTACTTCAAGAGCAACATGGGAGCTTGATGAAGTTCGCCAAGGAGAGCGTGTAAAAATACCAAGACCAGCATGCCCCTTAGAGCTTCTTACTCTTCAATCTAGAAGAATACTGTTGCAAAGAGAAGATCGGCTTGTTACAGGGTATCTCTTGATGGGAGGTGATTTTTTCGATAGAGAAAATGCGTTCATCGAGCAGATGACGGTATGGCGAGAGGATTCCTCTACAAAGACAGATACCTTTAGCCCAAAACGTCATCGCGAGGCGCAGCAAGCTTGGAGGGGATTCTCATCACTTCTTGCAAAGACCTCCAATACTCAACGCCAACCTGGGGTAATATCATGGATTTCTAGGCTTTATACTGATAACTTGATCGATAAAAAGCTCTTTAGCGTGCGCATCGCAGGTATACAATTTGCTGATAAGGACTTCTATGTTGACGGCATTATCAGTGACTCGCTCACTATGAGTTTTGAACTGCTTGCCGACCTGGGAAATGATTGGATAGTAGAGATTGGAAGACATCTCAAAACCACAGATAACTGCGTGCGTCAACTTGGAATTCTTGCACTTGATATAGCACTTGCCTCTGGCAATAGTGATGACAAGAACAGAGCAGGGGTAAAAGCAAGCGCCCAAGAAAGAGCCTACTCTGCACTAGACATACCCTTTCGTACTTGGCTTGCAGGTATTGACCCTAAAAAAGATGATCACATAGAGAAACAGGAAGAATGGATTAACGAAATGCGTCAAATTATCATTACTATAGCAAACGACATGATCGAAGAAGCAGGAGAAAAAGCCAGAGTAGGCATTTACAAAGCTGGAGACAGCAGACCAACTATCGAAAACGTACCAAGATCCTATCGAAAATTTGAAATCAAGGTAAACCAATTGTGCGCCTTTCAGACGGGAGGAAACGATGAGTAAGGCAAAAAGCGTTGAAGGGTTTGTTGCAAAAAAAATCAGCGCCCTCACGAGCAGTCGACCTGGTTTGGAATCAAAACAGAGGGCAGCTTTAGCAAAGCTGCGACGAGGAGTTGGCAAAGAAATAGGAGGAGTTCCCGAGTCTTGGGAGGTCACTTTGGTTGATATGCCCGAAGAACTTATAGGAAAAAAGGATGCTATCTCATGGGCAGAGCAGGCAATCTACACCTCACTAACCTTATTTGCCCTTCATCAACAAGGCAGAATCGAATGCGTCAGCCGCAAGAATATTTCTTTTGGAAAGATGGCTCGTTGGATTGTAAACCCAGAAAAAAGCAATGAGCAAACTGTTAAGCGTCGCTTTGATGCGGTGCTCACTTCCAAAGACTTTGTAGAGTTCTCAAGACATGCTCGCAGTCTCATACAAATAGCAAAAGCAAACGAAGTCTATTTAGACTATCCTCGCTTTGCCAAAGACCTATTCTTGTATCAGAATCCAGAACTGAGGACAAAGGTTATGCTTGCTTGGGGTAAAGATTTCTGGGTTTCCACAAAAAATAATGAAGACCAAAGCGAAGGAGAGTAATCATGAAAAAACTATTTATTGATTTCCACGTAATTCAAACCGTACCGCCTAGTTGTGTTAATCGTGATGATACAGGAAGCCCCAAGACAGCACAGTACGGTGGAGTGCAACGCGCTCGTGTATCGTCGCAGTGTTGGAAAAAGGCCATGCGTCAAATGTTTAAAGATTATTTTGATGAGTCAACATTAGGAGTACGCACTAAAAAAATCGTTGACATGGTAGCAGAGGCAATCCTTTCTCTTGATGAAACCAAGGACGAGGATGACGCAAAGAAGCTGGCCTCAATGATTATAGAAAAGGCAGGTGTAGGGCTCAAGGGCAATGACAAAACCCAGGAGATGGAGGCAAAAGCTTTGTTCTTCATGAGTAAAAAACAGGCTGAGTGTCTGGCAAGCCTGGCTCTTGAGAACGATAGTCCAACTCCCAAAGAGGCAAAGGCAGCAATCAATGCGGGTTATGGAGTCGACATTGCTCTCTTTGGGCGAATGGTAGCCGACGATCCTTCGCTCAACACAGATGCATGCGCCCAAGTTGCCCATAGCATCTCTACGCACAAGGTTGATAATGAGTTTGACTTTTACACAGCAGTTGATGATTGCTCAAACGAAGACCATGCAGGTGCTGGCATGATGGGAACAATTGAATTCAATTCGGCAACTCTCTATCGCTATGCCACTGTTGCAGTTCATGAGCTGTTCAGGCAAATTGAGGACCTGGAGGTTGTAGGAAAAACAATCCAAGAGTTTACCCGCGCATTTATCTTGTCTATGCCTACTGGCAAACAGAACACGTTTGCAAATCAGACTTTGCCAGACAGTGTTTTGGTTTGCATGAGAACAGATCAACCAATTAATCTCGTCGGCGCCTTTGAAACGCCAATAAAAAGTGGCGGAGAAGGATTTGTCAATGGATCATGCTCCATGTTGCGCGAATATGCTCAGAGTGCCTACATGAGTTTTGCAGAGCAGCCTGTTAATACCTTCATAGTTGGCAAGTATCTGCTGGACTTAGGCAAGCCAGTAAATATGCAGGAACTACTGAGCTCTCTCAAGGAAGAAACAATGGCGCTTCTTAATCTCACAGCGCAGTAAAGCGAGGTCTACCATGAGCACTTTGCTACTTCGGCTTGCCGCTCCCATGCAATCATGGGGAGCTTCAAGTCGATTCAAAAAGCTTGCAACCGAGCGGGAGCCAACTAAGAGCGGTCTGATCGGCCTTCTAGCTGCTGCGCTCGGTAGAGAGCGAGGCGAGGACATTAAAGATTTATGCGCTCTACGATTTGGTGTTCGCATTGATCAGCCTGGAAGGATTTTGCGCGACTACCACACGGCTCGTCATCCTAATGATGTCAAGAGGGCATTTATCTCTGAACGCTATTATCTCAGTGACGCTGTCTTTGTTGCTGGCTTGGAGTCAGAAGATGAAGCATTTCTAAGAGGAATCAGCGCGGCTTTGATGAGTCCACGTTTTCCTCTCTACTTGGGCAGAAGGTCGTGCCCTCCAACAGGACAAATCGTTCTCGGTATTTCTGAGCTCTGCCTGGAGGATGCTCTCAAAAGCCAGGAGTGGCAAGCGCACGAGTGGTATATGAAAAGGAAGAGATCGGAGCCTATTGTCAATTTAGAAGTAGTGCTAGATGTGCCCTTTGAATCGACAGGCTCCTTCATAAGAAAAGATATACCGCTGTCATTTAACGAAAAGCATCGGAGATACGGATTGAGAAGTCTAGCAAGTGATATCAAAGGGGCTTCTGTTGACAACCCTAGAGCTTCTGAAGCATATCAACGAATTCTAGAAGAATCGCAAACAAAGTATAAGACCGAGCATGACCCTTACCTTGATTTGGGAGGTTAATAATGTATCTTTCGAGAGTTGAAATCAATCCGAGGCTGCGCACTTGCATAACAGCCTTAAATTCTCCACAGCAACTTCATGCCATGATTGCGGCTAGCTTTCCGCTGTCAGCTCATCATGCCGGAGAGAGATTATACCTTTGGCGAATTGATAAGATTGATCAATCCTTATTCATCCTTGTTACAAGCCCAAAAAAGCCTGATTTCTCTCACCTTATTGAACAGATTGGTTGGCCAGCTTCCGAGCAATCCTGGGAAACTGCATCCTACAGCCCCTTTTTGACACGCTTAGACTCAGGGCAAAAATGGCAGTTTAGACTGCGCGCAAATCCAACATGGAGTAAAAAGCATGGAGAAGAACCGGGTGTGCGAGGAAAGGTTACTCCTTGCTCAGGCATAGATGAACAAAAAGAGTGGCTGGAGAGGAAGATGCAAAAGAGCGGAGCTTCTTTGGATAGTTACGATCTCACGAATCGTTCGGTGGATCAATTTGCACGAAACAAAAAGACGGTCACAATTAGCACGGCAACATATGAAGGCATTCTCACTATTGTTGATGCAGGCTTGTTGCGCCAAGCTATGGTAAACGGTATCGGGCGCGCAAAGGGCTATGGCTGTGGGCTATTGACGTTAGCTCGGGCATCAAGATGACTGAACTCAAAGGCGCAGAGAAGGCAGAGCTTCAAGAGCTGCCGCAAATAAAGGACCGTGTGTCTTTTCTCTACCTTGAGCGCTGCCTGATTAGCCGCCAAGATAGTGCGATAACCATAACAGACGAGCGCGGATCCGTGCATATGCCGGCAGCAGCACTTGGAGTGGTCATGCTCGGTCCAGGCACTAGTGTTACACATCGTGCTATGGAGCTGATAAGTGATACTGGAACCAGCGTTGCGTGGGTTGGAGAGCGAGGTGTTCGTTACTATGCTCACGGACGCCCTCTAACTCATTCCTCGAGATTACTTGTTGCACAAGCTCAGCTGGTGTCAAACACACGAAGCCGCCTCGCTGTGGCACGTGATATGTACCAAATGAGATTTCCAAACGAAGATGTATCAACACTGACTATGCAGCAATTGCGGGGCAGAGAGGGGTCTCGCATTCGCTCCTTGTATCGAAAGCTGTCTAAAGAAAAAGGTGTGCCATGGTCTGGGCGAGACTATGACCCTGATAACTATGCTGGCAGTACAACGGTTAATATGGCACTATCCGCTGCACATGCCTGTCTATATGGTGTCGCACATTGTGTAATCGTCGCTCTAGGCTGCTCGCCTGGTTTAGGATTCATCCACACTGGACATGAGCGGTCCTTTGTTTATGACATTGCAGACCTTTACAAGGCAGAGATCACCATTCCCATCGCATTCAATATTGCCTCGCAAAAACCAGAAGATGTTGGCTCGGAAACACGCAGAGCAGTACGAGATGCAATATCCAATGGAAAAATTCTTCTACGCGCAGCTAAAGATATTCGTCGGCTTTTGTTGCGCGAAGTCTCGAATGAGCCCCCAGACGATGAATTTGTCTTCTTGGGAGATCTATTAAAACTATGGGATGACAAGGCAGACTCTGTTGACAGTGGGGTTTCTTATACTTCAAACACCACTTACGCTGACACTAGTGCTTTTAACGAGCAAGACGATGCTACCATGCTTGTTGGAGTTTGTAATGGTTTAATACTGCCTGATGAGCGCAAGGAAGGTGATTAGAATAGTCGTTATCACATTGAGCAATTGCCCAAAAGCGCTCAGAGGCGATCTGACAAAATGGCTACTTGAGATAGCCCCAGGTGTATATGTTGGGCAGCTAAACAGTCGAGTACGAGATAATCTATGGTTAAGAGTCTGCGAATTAATCAAAGAAGGTAAAGCAACAATGGTCTTTGAGTCACGCAATGAGCAGCGTCTTGATTTTCGTATACATAAGAGTGAGTGGGAGCCCATCGATTTTGATGGGATAAAGCTTTTATTGCGACCAAGTGCAGCTAGAACTAAAAAGCTTGGACAATTACGACTTGGGTATAGCAAGGCCAGTAAATATCGGAGTCTAAAAAAGCGAGTAGCCAGGCTTTGACACACTATGCAATTGGGAGGCTTTAGTTTACCAGCAATGCCACTGTAATCGAAAGGCAGATGTTATGCTGTTATACACAAGCCCAGCACCTTGGAAACTGAATAAAAAAGTCTTGTAAATCTGATAAACTGGTGTTTTGACAGGGAGATTTTAGAGTGTTCCCCGCATACGCGGGGGTGATCCTAGTGGGGATCCTCTTTATTTTTTGGTTCATACGTGTTCCCCGCATACGCGGGGGTGATCCTAGATATTTTGGAGCTCGGGGTTGGGAATGTCAGTGTTCCCCGCATACGCGGGGGTGATCCCAGTAATATGGTAGTTCTTGGAAAAAGCGGGAAGTGTTCCCCGCATACGCGGGGGTGATCCTGCTGTTATAGAAGCCATAGACGGACGCGAAGGGTGTTCCCCGCATACGCGGGGGTGATCCTCATTATGATGAAACAAAATGAAAAAACCTACAGTGTTCCCCGCATACGCGGGGGTGATCCCGCAAAGAAAGTCTCCGATGTGTGGGTGCTATCGTGTTCCCCGCATACGCGGGGGTGATCCTTGGTAGCATCCCTGACGCAAGAGTAGAAAGTTGGTGTTCCCCGCATACGCGGGGGTGATCCCCCTTAAATCCATCGGTGATGCTGCTGCTGCAAGTGTTCCCCGCATACGCGGGGGTGATCCGTGTGACCAAATCAGACCTTGTAAGAGTCTTTAGCGATGCGTATAATGGAGTTGAAATACCAAGTGCTGGGTTCATGTCTACTTCATTTCAACGCAACCGTTATGGAGTAAGCCGCCCTATTGAGATGATCCTTGAAGCACCAAAGGGCTCAAACGGAGTCTTTATTGAGAGCCTGTCGGGATCTGAGGTAGAACGTGAAATATTATTTGCTCGCGGAACGAGCATTAGGATTATCGGCGTAAGTGTTGATGATAGGGTTGTTGCTAATGAGTATGGTATTCGTGTAATTCTCCACGGAAGGTTGGTGACTGATGAAGGCTAAATACGAAGATAGATTTGTTGATTCTGGTAATTGGGAGCCAGCAAATATCACAAAAGAGGAAGCAGAAGAGCGAGGCAGAAAGGCGCGCCAAACACTAGAAGAAGCGATTAAACGTGGAAAAGAGCAAAAACAGAAGCTAAAAGCAAGCTGAGTTCGATGCCACAATTAAGTTAGTGAAGTGCTCTACATGTGCTTCGCGATGGAACCATTCGACTCTTTGTAAAATAAAAGGACACCCGCACAGAATACGAAGTTCAAACGGGTGCCTTTCTCTGAGCCCATTGTACCACAATCCAGCACTTTGCAAAATAGGAAAAGACCAGAAGTCCCTATTCAGTGTTCCCCGCATACGCGGGGGTGATCCTCTCTGCTTCATGCTATACTCCTTATAAGTCGCGGGCGAGGGATTTGTCTCCCTCGCCCTGGTGCGTTACCAGCCAGCTTGGTGTTCCCCGCATACGCGGGGGTGATCCCTCGCAAAATTCTCAAAATCAGACGGTATAGGGGTGTTCCCCGCATACGCGGGGGTGATCCTATCTCTTGCGATGAGCTCAGCCTCTTCGTTTGGTGTTCCCCGCATACGCGGGGGTGATCCTATCCCACCCGGCGTGCTTGCCCGTTGGCAAAGGTGTTCCCCGCATACGCGGGGGTGATCCCTCCATGCTCCTTTGCTACTTCATCCTTCCAGCAACGCACCTGCTCTCTTTGTTCAAGCAAGGTCGTCCTTTCCTTTGCCGCACCAAGGCTCTTTTTGAACTCATCAATGTCGCCAACTTCTTCAACGAGCTCATCGTACTTCCTAGCTTTGTCCCTGTCCTCTTGAATGCCCTCACGCTTAACCCGTTCGTCTATAAGCTTGTTGACCTGTTCTTGAGTAAAGGTCTTTACCTCATTCGATTGCTCTGGAGCGTCCTTATCCGCAGCCGCCGTTTGAGTGGGTTCCTGCTTAGTTGCAGTGAGTTCTTTAGACATCTCTGTCTCCTTTCCGCCACAGGGCGTAAAAAAAGCGCCTTGACCAGGGCGCTGCTGTAAGTTGCGTCTTTACCGGGACGCTGCCGTAATATAGAAAGGCCGCATAAAGCGGCCTGATTCCCTAATAGTTAGTCACGGTTAGTAAAGTTTTATACCTGGCTCAGTCCAATCAAAGAGGTCGAGCGCCTTTTGAAATTGAATAGTAACTCCACCTTCAGATTTCTCCCAAATCGCAAAAGTAGCCAGTTCTGGAAATGCTTCATCTATGGCATTATCTTGGCTGGCCTCATATAGAGGCATTATCTTATCTAATAGATGTGTGGGCACAAGCCAGCCAGAAAGGTCTTCAGCCTCCATACCATCAAAGAATTCTTGGTTACCTTCTCCGCTTTCTATAATAAAGACTGATTCATGCTTCTTCGCCTCAGCCTCAACAATATCAAAGAACTTGAGAAACTCTTTGGACTCGCTATTTCTGATACCTAGCCTGCTTGATTCGCTCATTGTTCACACCTCCCTGTAAGATAGTAACAAACTCATTAGTATCTTTATTGATGACAACTACATCATCGTTCCTAACATAGAAGTCACAGTTACCATTTTGCCTGCGCCATGTTCCAGTAACCACTTCTTCTGGTTTGGATAGTATACCATCAATAATTCCGAGAAATGCGTGTCTATCTGATTCTATACCGGGGTTCAATCCGTACTCTCGCATATGCTTTCTGGCTTTTTTCCCAAACTGGCTGTCAGCCATAAAGCTACCATTGGCCAGCGTTGTGCCTCAGCCTTTGCCGTCAGACAAAGCCTCAGGGTGTTCCCCGCATACGCGGGGGTGATCCGCCCTCGTAGGCACCATTGGCGCTACTACTCTCGTGTTCCCCGCATACGCGGGGGTGATCCCTTTGAGGCAAGCTCCCTTGTGTATTCCAATAGGGTGTTCCCCGCATACGCGGGGGTGATCCTTGAAGGTGTCTGCTCCACCTCTGACGATTTCGGTGTTCCCCGCATACGCGGGGGTGATCCCCAAGAGCCACATTTGAAAATGACAAAAGGCAGTGGCGCGATCTGTTTGCACATGACGTATTACAGGCAAACGGATACAAGGTCATTGTTCGTGATGAGACAGCACCAGATGGGTTTTCCAACATTGATCTGATAATCAACGGCATTAGGTGGGAGGTAAAAAGTCCTGATGGCGGCAATATCAGAGCCGTTGAATCAGGGCTGAGGGCTGCAAAGTCCCAGTTTGCCTCGCAATACGATGCACCAGCCAGACCAGTGAGTGTTGTTTTTAATGGCAAATACCTAGCAATAGATGATGCTGTAGTCTCAAGAGAGATAGTAAGGCAGATGCAGGTACACGGAATAGACGAGGTGGTGCATGTGCTTGGTGACGGATCTATTAGGCACTTTGCAAAATAGGAAAAGACCAGAAGTCCCTATTCAGAGCCATCCAGTCTTTTCGTTAACTGCATTGTATCACAAACCAGACACCTAAACCGCCACAAAGGCGGTTTTTTTGTGCCTTGAACCGCGCAGGGCTTATTTCATCGCGGGGTTTTGCATACGTCATATGACGGGAAGGAGGGCATTATGCCCGATAGCACTAACACTCAGGCAACTGAGGGCTCTAACAGTGTTCCCCGCATACGCGGGGGTGATCCTTGAGGTAGGCAAGATCAGCAATCCATCCTCACGTGTTCCCCGCATACGCGGGGGTGATCCTGGCAAATAGTTCGTACCTATGCTCATCCTTCTCTTTATCAGGCAAGGGAGTGCCTGTTTCTAGACACTCCCCCACCAAGAGGGAGGAAGCCATAGATAACAGATTGATTGCTCTTTCCTCCTGGGCAGGTGCCATGGGGTAGTAGCCCTTCAACCTCATAATGTCAGCAAAGGGTTCCATGTTGTGACCTCCTTAGCCTACGGGCTCCTCTTCGCCACTTTCTGTATCTTCTGTATCAAAAGTCGCTCCAGCAGGTGCGATGATGCCAGCAGGGTATTTCTGACCCTCACCGATGCGGGTGACAGGCACAGCAGAAGCAAAGCCAACGCGCATAACAACACGTACTGCCTTGGAGTCTTGCTGCATCAGGTTAAGAACAACCTTGCCATCAGAGTCAGAGATTACACCCTCGCTAAAGATGTCATAGGTCACATCTTGGCGAATACCAACGAGGAACTTGCTCCAGTCAATAGCCAGCAATTCTGCCCTATCGCTATCCCAAGAACCATTAAGCACCTCATTGAGAGCATATCCATACAGACCGCTGGGAGTCCCCGCAGAAAGCGATGGGGTATAAATAGGGGTGCCTTGCTCATTTCTAAGACCGATAAGCTCCCACTGTAGACCAGGCATCGAGGCAAAGCCGTTGATACCAAAGCCCTGCTTGGCAATCATTTTGCCTAGTGCGGCCACGTCTACGCCGAGGTCTTTGACCGTGCCGCTGGTTACCACATTTCCAGCAGCCGCAGCCGCAGGAATAATAGCCTCAGGCCAAGATGTAGGCTTGTCTACGCCAAAGAGGGCAGCCACATCAAGCTTAAGCCCAATGGCCTCAGCAAGAAGGGGTTTAATCTCTTGCCAAATATCAATGCTCGCATCATCGATCACAGCGTTGGGCACAGGTACGATAACGGCCAGCTCCTCTGCCGTAATCCACTGATCTTTCCAGTCGGCTTTCGTGGTCTTCTTGAGACCCGTATCGCCGTCCAGCCAAAATGCCTCAGGTAGCGTGGTCAACACAGCTTGCTTGGCTTTTTTGGCAGACAACCTGACCTTTTTTGCGCGTTCCATCAATACTGAGGACTTGGGAAGCTCTTGAATGATTCCTGAAATAGTCTGATCGGGCATCAGTGCCCCTGCTACATCAGGTCTTCCGATAATGTTGTTAAAGTCTGACATTATTTCTCCTTATCTCTTGTTTCTCAGTGCGTCTCCAAGGAAGTCACCAGACTCACTGGACGATGACTGCTCATCGCCGCTTCCTGGTACTACTGGGGTTTTGGTTTTTACAAAGTGCGGTTTGACTGATTCGGC
>WQXH01000014.1 GCA_009784945.1 Coriobacteriia bacterium
AATCAGACACTCGCCTGGAGCATACCCTGTTTCAAAACCCGGAGGCCTCCGCCAACTGCGGGGCTTAATTCGCTTTGCGAATTGCCCCGCACGCGCTCCAGAACCTGAAACAGGGTATGCTCCAGGCGAGTGTCACCAGCAGGGCTTGAGACAATAAAACAATGTGATTTTCTGTCTGGGTTGTCTGAACTAACTGTTCTTTAGAGCTACTGCGGCCATGATGTCAGTGGCACTTTCGCAGGCGTCGATGCAACGCTCCATGTGAATGAAAATGTTGTTCCATGCCATGATGAAGACTGGAGAGTCCGCATAGTTGGTATAGAGCTCGCGCACCGTTCGAAAGAAGAGTTCGTCTGCCTCATCTTCAAGATCATTAACCACGATAATCTTCTCGCTGAGCGTCTTGGACTTCTTAAAATTACGAAACTCCTTGAGTGCCTCACTCAGAGCTGCGGTTGCCTTGACAATGACGTCGGCCATCGCAAAGGTTGGCTCGTAAATCTTCTTGACGTCGTACATATACAGCTGGTGAACAACGTCGTCTATGTAATCGACAATGTCGTCGAGCCTGTAGGCAATTGAGGCGATGTCCTCACGCTCGATGGGCGTGAGAAACTCAGTTGCCACATGGGTAAAGAGCTCGTGCATGAGCTGATCGGCTGCATTTTCAATTGCGTGCATCTCGTCAACCTTTTGCATCAGAGTTGTTGGGTCAAAGCCCTTGAGGATTTCAACAAGCAGCTCTGCCTCTTGGCAGGCAAAGTCCCCGAGTTTTTCCAGGGTCAAAAAGTAGTCATATTTTTCTTTAAAGTACATTTCAGTCTCCTTTGTTAAGTGAGCGTTGTCTGGTTATACGAAGGTTTCTAAACAAAAATCTGAATGGCAAATACAAAGAGTGCGCCGAGTATCATGGTTGCGGGCAGCGTGAGTACCCAGGTCGTAAGAATATCCTTGGCCTTGCCCCACTTGACTGCTGACACACGTCTGGCCAGGCCAACTCCCATAACCGCAGAGCTGATTGCCTGCGTAGTGGAAATGGGGGCAGCAAGCATGGTCATGACTTGGATAACAATGGCGGAGGTCGTTTCTGCCGCAAAGCCCTTAACCGAATCAAGCTTAGTGATGCCGTGACCCATCGTGCGCATAATACGCCAGCCGCCAGCAGCAGTGCCTGCCGCCATGGTAAAGGCGCAAATGATTTTGACGGGCAGGAGTATTCCATCTGCAGCAGTAATCACTCCACCAGCAATCAGCGCCAGTGTGATAATTCCCATGGTCTTTTGAGCATCGTTTGAGCCGTGTGCAAAGGCTACCGCTGCCGCAGAGAGTATCTGCAATCTCAAAAAGACACCCGAGGTCTTGCGGTGATTGAGCCGCGCGCAAAACTTACAGATGAGTTTCATGAGGAAAAACGCCAATACAAGACCAATGAGAGGAGAGGTAAACATGGGGATGACCACTTTTTGCAAGAGCCCACTCCACAAAACTCCCTGGACTCCCACAGTAAAGGCAATGGTTGCACCAATGAGCCCACCGATGAGCGCATGAGACGATGACGAGGGTATTCCCTTCCACCAGGTAAAGAGATTCCAGGTGATGGCTCCCAACAAAGCTGCCAGGACAACGTACTCGGCAAGCTGAATCTCTGGGTTAACCAGACCCGATGAAATAGTCTTTGCTACATCATCAGCAACAAGCGCGCCGCAGAAGTTCATGATAGAAGCAAGCGCAATGGCACCCCCAACAGGCAAGGCCTTGGTAAAGACTGTGGTAGCTATCGAATTTGCCGTGTCATGGAATCCGTTAATGAATTCAAAAACCAGAGCAAAGAAGATTACGCATAATAGTATGGTTGTCATATTTCATCACCCTCCTTCCAGGAGGCGTACAAAGGTTTCATTAATGAGCTTGGGGTTTCCCTGCCCCTGGGTGGCCTTCATGGCTTGACCCACAAATAGACCCAACAGGCCTGTTTTACCAGCCTGGTATTCACTAACTTTATCGGGGAACTGCTCGAGTATGCCCAGCGCAATTGCTTCTAACGACTGTGCATCGCTCACCTGCTGCATGCCTTCTTGCTCAACAATCTTTTGGGGTGCCTCGCCAGACTCAAGCATGAGCGCAAACACCTCTTTGCCCTGTTTTGAAGAGAGCGTGCCCTCTGCTATGAGTTGAGCCAGTTCCATAAGACCCTGAGGAGTAAGCTTGGTTTTACTTAAGGTCAGACCCGAGGCGTTGAGGTACGCTAAAACATCGTTGAGCAATAGATTGGCAAGCTTGAGCGCCTGAGGCGCCAAGGAAGGTGACAGGGGAGGTGACAAGGGGACGGGGCGTTTGACACCTTCGTCAAAGAAGGCTGCCAGTTCAACATCGCCAGCAAGCGAGACTGCATCGGCGTAAGGCAACGCAAAGCTGTCTACATACCGTGCGCGCTTTTCATCTGGCAGCTCGGGGAGCTGGGTGCGCACAGAGGCAACAAAGTCGTCACTCAAGTCAAAGGGTGCAAGATTGGGGTCAGGAACGTAGCGATAGTCATCTGCGGTTTCTTTGACGCGCATCGAGGTGGTGTGCTTGCTGGCAGGCTCCCAATGTCTGGTTTCCTGCAAGACGCACCCACCACTTTCGAGCACATCGGCCTGGCGACATATCTCATAGGCTAGGCCGTCGTGCAGATTCTTAAAGGAGTTCATGTTTTTGAGTTCGGTCTTGGTGCCAAACTCCACCTCGCCGCGCCTACGAAGGCTTACATTGCCATCGCATCTGAGCGAGCCCTCTTCCATCGAACAGTCACTGATGCCCAGCGTAAGCCATATCTGACGCAGGCTCTGCAAGAAAAGACGCGCCTCTTCTGGCGTACGCAGGTCGGGCTCGGTTACCAGTTCGATGAGCGGTGTGCCGCATCGGTTATAGTCAACCAGAGAGTGGCTGGCACCGGTTATTCTACCGTCGGCACCTCCGACGTGTATAAGCTTTCCAGCATCTTCTTCCATATGAATACGCGTGATGTTGATGCGCGTTGCGTATCCCTCACTGGCACAGGCCTTTGGCAGCTCGCTGGTGCCCAGGCGGTCTTCTCTCTCAAGAGCAGCTTTGCCGGTTACGTGCAAGTCGAGCCAGCCGCGCATGCAAAAGGCCACGGGACCTTGAGTAATCTGATAATTACTGCTGATGTCTGGGTAAAAGTAATTCTTGCGATAAAACATCGTGCGCTGCTCAATGCTGCAGTTGGTTGCCATGCCAGCCAGGAGGATGCTCTCAATGGCAGCCTTGTTGGGCATAGGGAGCGTTCCCGGCAAGCCCAGGCACACGGGACAAACCAGCGTGTTAGGCTCCTCCCCAAAAGCCACTGGGCAAGAACAGAACATCTTGGTATTCAGGCTGGTGAGCTCTGTGTGAACCTCAAGGCCAATGACTGCCTCCCAGTCTTGTAGTACGGCGAGGAGGTTCTTCATAGCGCACTCCCCTCTGTGCTACCAACAGGAGCAAGGCGGGCAATGCTGGGATAGCACGACTCGAGGGCGGCAGCTGCGCGAAAGATGTTTTCATCCTTAAGCTGCGGCCCGGTAATCTGCACACCCACCGGCAGACCACTCTCTTTGCCGAGGCCTACTGGCACATGCATGCCACCGTTGCCTGCAATATTAGAGGGAATGGTAAAGATGTCTGAGAGATACATCGAAACAGGGTCGGCTACCTCGCCAAATTCAAAAGCGGTGCGAGCCGTAGTGGGAGTGAGTAAGGCATCGACCTTCTCGAAGGCCTTATGGTAGTCCTGCGTGATGAGCGTTCGTACCTGCTGGGCAGGATAATAATAGGTATCGTAGGCACCACTTGAAAGCAGATAGCTGCCAAGCATGATGCGGCGGCGCGTCTCTTTGCCAAATCCGTTGGCGCGTCCCTGCTCATAAAGTTCATCCAGGCAGCTGGCACCTTCATTTTGGTAGCCGTAGCGGATGCCGTCAAAGCGGCTCATATTAGAGAAGGCCTCTGAGGGCCCTATGACGTAGTAGGCACTCAGGGCTGCCTTGGCGTTGGGCAAAGTAATCTCGACAATCTCTGCGCCCAATGCCTCAAGATGGGCAAGAGCCCCTGTAAAGGCCGTGCTGATGTCTGCTTCAACGTCTACAGCCTCCATGAATGCGGTCACTACGCCTATGCGCATGCCCTTGACCCCCAGTTGGGTCGTTTGTGAGTAGACCGCCTTTAAAGCCTGCGAGGTGCCATCAAGAGGATCAAGTCCGCTTATAGCGTCTATGGTAGCTGCCACGTCATTAACCGAGCGACCCAGCGCTCCCACTTGATCGAGCGACGAACCAAAAGCCACCACGCCATAGCGCGACACCACGCCGTACGAGGGTTTAAAGCCAACAACACCGCAAAAAGCAGCCGGCTGCCTGATGGATCCTCCTGTGTCTGAGCCAAGGGTAACCGTAGCGAGGCCTGCAGCTACCGCAGCGGCGCTTCCGCTGCTTGAACCACCGGGAACCCTTTTAAGATCCCAGGGGTTAAGAGTGGGGCCAAAGTAGGAGGTCTCACTTGATGAGCCAAAAGCAAATTCATCCATGTTGAGCTTGCCGAGAGGAAGTGCTCCTGCCTCCAGGGTCTTAGCCACACAGGTGGCCGTATAAGGAGACTGATAGTTCTCCAGCATCTTGGAGGCGCAGGTAGTATGTGTGCCTTGCAAGTTCATGTTGTCTTTGTAGGCTATGGGTACGCCAGCCAAACCAGGCAGCTCCGTGCCAGCAACCAAGGCAGCGTCAAGCTTTTCGGCCGCTAGGTGGGCGAGCTCTGGGCAGAGCTCTAAATAGGCATGTATGGCGGGGTCGATGCTTTTGACCGTATCGAGTGCCACTTTGGCCAGCTCTTGAGCTGAAAACTGCCGCGCTAAGAGACCGTCGCGTATGGCTGCGACAGAAAGCTGGGGATAATTCATCAGTTGCCGCCCTCACTAAGAATCGAAGGAATGCGATAGTGCCCCGCCTCAGTTGCAGAGGCGAGCGCCAAAGCCTCACTCTGCTGGAGACCAGGTTTGACCTGATCATCGCGCATAACGTTGGCAAGGCCAGCAATAGGATGATAGGTGGGCTCAACATCAGAGAGATCATACTCGGTGATAGGCTTAAGCTCTTCTATGATTGCGTTAAGATCGGCCGTTAGATGAGAGACCTCATCATCAGCCAAGGCAATACGAGTGTACGCAGCTATAGTGCGCACATTCTCTTCGGTCAGGTACACTCAAGCCCTTTCACGTAGAAAACAGACTTGCATAGTGTAGCGCAAGCCCGCAGTTTTGGACACTCAAATGTAAAGCTTTCATAAAGTTTTCCTTTGAAATCGTTTCAGTTAAAAAGTTGACAGGGCTGTATCATAAGCCGCTTTTGGGTTTACTCAGTGGACAGAATCTCTTCTACTCGCTCTTTGTCTGAGGGTACGGTGATGGCTTCGAGGCCGCGTTTCATGAGGGTTTCGTGACCCTTGCCGAGCACCAGTATGACACTGCCAGCGGGGGAGTCCTGTATTGCGCGTCTAATAGCCTCGGTGCGGTCTTCGATAATTACCGGGCTCTTGCCTGCGGCTCTCACCACTTGAGCTATGTGCTCATTGATGTGCTCAAGCGGCTCTTCAAGGGGGTCGTCTTCGGTAACGTAGATATGATCCGAGTACTGTACTGCCACGGTAGGAAGATCCACGCGTCTTTCGACGCCCTTGCTGCCCGTAGCGCCAAAGACGCAGGCAATAGGTCTGCCTGGATATTCTCGCTCCGTCGTGGCAAAGATGGTCTCAAAGCTCAGCTTGTTATGGGCGTAGTCGATGATGATGAGTTTGTCATCTGGTCCAGCCACCAGCTGCATGCGCCCGCTTACCTCAGAGTGCGCCAGCCCCTGTTCAATATGCTCTGGTGGAACACCCAACGCAATGGCGGCGCTGATGGCAGCCAGGGCGTTATCCACGTTAAACAGCCCTGCCATAGGGAGGGCGAGCCGCCTCTTCCAAAGCGGACACTGCAGGGTAAAGCTGAGCCCCTGGGGCGAGGACTGGACATCTGATGCAACAACCTCTGCTTCTTTGCACTGACCGTAAGTCGTTATGCTGGCAACTTGTGCGCACTCCTCAGCTGCCGCATAGGCACGCTCAAACACATCACTCTCTTTGTTAATGACAGCCTTGCCACACTGCTTGAATATCAACAACTTGGAGGCAAGGTAGTCCTCGTGACTGGGATGTTCTATGTCGCTTATGTGATCTTGGCCAATGTTTAAAAAGCCGGCCACCTCAAAACCAATACCCCGAGTGCGATGATATTTAAGCGCCTGGCTGGAAACCTCCATAGTGAGGTATTCGATACCACAAGCCACCGCATTGGCAAAGTGCGTATAGAGCTCTAAGACATCCTGGGTCGTAAGCAGCGAACGTGTGCAAGCAAGACCATCGTAGTTCTCTACGCTCGAAAGCCAGGCACTCCTGGGCTTGCCCTGCCTGGTAAGCCAGCTGTCAAGTATTGCCTTGAGCAGATACGTGGTAGTGGACTTGCCCTTGGTTCCAGTAAAGCCCACAATGGTGAGATTATCGAGCAGTCCGCGATAGTAAAGCGCAGCAATGTCTGCTATGGCGGTTCTGATGCTCTGCACCAATAAGACAGGTACTGGCTGGATCCCAGCCTGGGTGAGGAACTCTGTGTAGTCTTGCTCACTCACATAAGCAACTGCGCCAGCAGTGACTGCCTGTACAAGATACTCGGGCTCAAAGTGTGCACCCTTGCAAAAGAAGAGCGTGCCTGGCTTGATATCACGTGAGTCGTAAGCAAGATGTGTCACAGGAGAGGGTGACAAGGGAAACGTCCCCCTGGCACTGCCCCTGGCACTGGTGGCGAGGAGCTCGGCGCAGTCGATAAGCGTGGTTGTTTGGGGTGTCCAAGTCATTTGCTACAATGGTAACCGTTTTTAGCACGTACTTTCCTGAGAAAGGAAGCCATGACAACTACTGAATGCCCGAGCTTTGACCTTGTGCGCTTTTACCAAGAGCATAGACACTTCCTGCAAACAAAGGCCTGGGGTGAGTTTCAGCAGGCATATGGCAACCAAGTTGTTGCACGAAGTGGCACTGCGGCAGACGGCGGTACCTGGGAATACCTCGCCATAGTTGAGCGGGGAAGGTTTTCTTCGCGGCTGTACTGCCCTTACGGCCCGCTCTATAGCTCCAAGGCGGCCTTGCAAGAGGCATTGAGCTCACTTAAGAAAGAATCAGAGAGCTTCCTGGTGGACTTTGCTCGAGTGGAGCCAAGAGGCACGTTGGATGCCGAAGAACTCAAGGTGTTGGGACTGAGACCCGCAGCCCGCAACGTGCAGCCCCCCAACTCGGTCATCAACGACGTGCGCGCAGATGCCGTGTCAGAAGAAGACATTTTGCTTTGCGGCTCTACCACCCGGCGCCAACTCTACCGCTACAGCCTACGCGACGGCGTTGAATACAAAACCTCCTATGATCCAGAGGACATGGTGCACTTCCTTGACATGATGCATACGGTGGCCGAGCGCACCGGCATCAAACCTCACGAAGATGCTTACTTTGAAGTCATGGCCGCTACACTCTTTCCTCAAAAAGCAGCCGGCCTTTTGCTCTCTGTCTTAGACGACAAGCCAATAGCCAGTTTGATCTTCTACTCCGATGGCACTACGGCAGGCTATGCCCATGCAGGCAGTGTGGAAGGTCATCGCAAGCTGAGCCCACCCAGCGGCCTCTTCATGCACTTGCAGCTTTTTGCGCGTGCAAGTGGGCACACCCTGGTGGACACCTACGGTGTAGCACCTGCAGGAGCTGGCAAGGATCATGCCTGGGCAGGCTTTACCCAGTTCAAGGAGTCCTTTGGTGGTGTGCGCATTGCCTACCCTGGAACCTGGGAGCTGCCCGTAAGCAAGATTCGCTACACCCTCTACAATCTCGTGGGCAAGGTCATTGAGAAATAACACTAGTACACTGTGTCAGCTAAAAGGTCGAGGTGTTATTGTCACACTCCTGTCCCCTTGTGAGCCGATTACCCGTAGCGGTATTCGACTCCTTTGGTTGCGCTGGGATAAAGCCATTTGTTTACTATTGTCTTGCCACAGATGATTCTACAGGTGCCGCATTCGAGGCAGCCGGCATAGTCAAAGCTGGTTTTGCCGTCTTCTTCGATCTTGTAAAGCGCAGCAGGGCACACACAAACCAGCTTTCTAAACTCATTCATGTCGGGATTGCTCTCCAACTCAATGTGGGCACATTCTTCATCTACCTCATACTTGTTGAGGCTCAAAAACTCGTCTACGTTTACCGTAAACTCGATTGTTTCATTCTTGCTCATAGTGCTTTCATCCCCTTTCGTGCATCCTTGAGAATATTCATGAAGCCTAGCTTTTTGACGAGAGGCATGATCGACTTCTTAAGAGGCGGCATGGGGCTCCCGTCTACAATGAATAGCGTGTTCATAACATCGCGCGCAAGCGCCGGGTACTCATTAAACATGCGGGTGGTTGATTCCATAAAGTGTGGGAAGTTCTTGAACTGCTCCAGATCCTTGAGTACAAAGGAGTTTTCGAGTGCCTTTTCGTATATCGCAAGACCTTGAGCTGAGGTGTCGCCTGCCTCAAGGGCGGCAACTGCGGATCTGCCTGCGTGCATTCCTGCGGCAATGGCATAGTCCATGCCTCTGACCATATACCCCAGGTTCAGGCACATCATGGCAGACTCTCCTGCAAGGATGACGCCGTTGCCAACCAAAGAAGGCATCATTGAGCGACCGCCCTCTGGCACCATATGACCAGAGTGCTCTACGAGCTTTCCGCCCTTGATAAGGGGAGCCACAGCAGGGTGAGCCTTGAGATCTTCAAGCATCTGATAGATAGGGGTACTCGCAGTGGCCACATCCGAGATGGTGGCAACTATGCCTAGCGAGATTGACTCCTTATTGGTGTACATGAATCCACCACCGATATGACCCTTGGTGGCGTCTCCGGCAAACAGCCAGGCGGCACCTTCTCCCTCGGCTGCCAATACGCGGTCTTCAATAACAGAAGCAGGAAGCTCTATGACCTGCTTGATGCCAACGGCCATGTGATCTGCCGAAGGGGTATCAAAGCCTACCGCATCTTGTGTGAGCAAGGAGTTGGCACCATCGCACAGAAGCACTACCTCGGCAGTAAGCTCATCTGAGCCAGCCTTGATGCCGGTTACTCGGTCTCCCTCTTTAAGAAGCTCTTCTACAGTAATGCCATAGATGTATTCCGCCCCTGCGTTTTCTGCTTGCTCGGCAAGCCACTGATCAAAGGAGGCGCGCAACACCGAGTAGGAATCCTGACCAGGAACCAGCATGGCCTGGCTGGAAAAATCCACCGTCAGATTGGCGTCAGGGCTCATCATGGAGATGCGCTCATGAGTTATGCGCCTTTCCAGCGGAGCCTCAGACTCAAAGTCAGGAAAAACCTCCTTGAGTGCATGGGAATAGAGTCGCCCTCCCGTCATGTTCTTGCCTCCGGCAAAGTTTGCGCGTTCAACTACGAGCACCTCCTTGCCGGCCTTGGCTAGCTCGTATGCAGCAATTGATCCTGCGCATCCCGAACCCACTACAATTGCGTCAAAATCTGACATGTTAACCTCCTTCAAGGATTTGAGGTGAGCAATCCGCCGGGTGCACCATCTACCAGGCGGATAATCCACCAAGAATAATTACAGAGCTTCAATAAGCGCGGGCAATACCTCTTTGATGTCGCCAATGAGACCAACATCGCATTGCTTAAAAATGGGAGCGTTCTTGTCCTTATTGATGGCCAATAAGGTGGTTGCTCTGTTGCAGCCTACCATGTGCTGCATCTGACCTGAGATGCCAATGGCAATATAGGTAGTGGGTGCAAGCTGAAGGCCAGTGACCCCAATATAGATATCTCTGGGCAACCAGTCAACACCCTCGGTGAGGGGGCGCGTGCAGCCAAGACCGGCACCGAGCTTGTCGCGTAGTGCATAGGCCAGCTCGAGTTGTGCTTCTTCTGCAAAGCCTCTGCCAACGCTGATGACGGTCTCGGCCTTAAACAGATCTGTGCCACTCTTTTCTATGGGACGGGTTTCTACTAATTCGAGTGGCTTTTCGGGTGCAACCCAGCTTGCCTCCTCGACGAGATCGGTGCCGCTTGCAGCGCCGTCTGGAAGATCGCTTACCGAGATGGTATAGATCTTTGCGCCTGTTGCCTTGAGGCTGCGCTGACCGATGCCACCAAAATACCTGTTTGATGCCACATCGTCTGCCAGCTCAAGCACATCAACGATGGCTGATGTATTGGCGTGTGCAGCCAGTTTGCCGGTGATAACCTTAAGCGAGCGTGTTGCCTCCAGGTATACGAAATCCGGAGTCTCTGCATCATAGATTGCCTTGATGGTATCAGCAGCGTCATCGTAGACACTGCCCGTTGGCAGGGCAATGTGCAGTGTCTTGTCTGCCACTGCGCCAGGTAGCGGGGTGTCACCTATGACTACCAATACCACCTCGTCTGCATTCTTGCGAGCAGCCGAACAAAGCTTGGCAGCTGCCTCACGACCCTTGATAATAACTAATGCTTTCATTTTGATTCTCTCCTTTTCTAGCAGACTATTGGGCGGCCTTGATGGCGGCTGCAAAACGCGCCACTGCACCGTCTTCTGATAGGTCAATAATCTCGCCGCGACGCTCGGCCTGCTTGGGAGCACGACAGTCGAGCACCTCTATGCCACTGGTGTAGGCAGCCACGGCAGCACTCACATCAGAAGGCTTCTTTCCTGCAGAGACAATATCCTTCATGCCCGGTATGCGGGGAAGCGCTGCGTCTGGTGTCACAGAAACCACTGCTGGCAGAGCTACGCGCACAACTTCTACTACATCTTCTAATGTGCGCTCTGCTTTGAGCACTCCGTTTTCAACGCTGAGCCTGGTAACCGAACTCACTACCGGAAGGTCAAGCTTTGCAGCCAGCTGAACATCGACTTGCTGAGCATAGTTATCAGCAGAGCCATCACCACAAATAATCAGATCATAGGAGTCAATCTTTGTGAGCAGGCTTGCGAGCGCACTGGCAGTTGAGTATGCATCCATATCTGCACAGGCATCGTCAGCTGTCATAAACAACTCGTCCACTCCGCGTGCAAGCACATTTTTCTTGAGTTTTGAGTCATCGATGGCTGCCTTGCCTACGGACATGCCAACCAGTGAGGCGTCGTTGCTTGCAGCAAGCTGTGCAGCAGCCTCTATGGCATTGAGGTCATAGCTGGAAACAACTTGATGTGCCTTGGAGTAGTCAAGACTTCCATCTCCAGCTATCTGAATGTCTTGATCATCGGGTACTACCTTAAATGAAACTACGATCTTCATGTAATCACCTTCCTTTTGTTCTGTCCTTTTACTGATTAACAATCTGGTTCTTGTAATTTGGTCAGTGCCGCTGTGCGGCGTTTTGTGTTGAAACAGTTTTATCAGCAGAAGAGGGGGCAAAACATCCCCAAAATGGCATGAAGTAGAGCTTACTTAAAAACTTGCTATGCTCAAGAAGAGGGTTTTGAGAGTTTTTTAAGAGTAATTGCTAGAGGGCACTGGCCTCTACAAGGGATTGATTCTTGGTTTCTGGCGCCATGATGACCGAGAGCGTAAAACCCAAGACCATTAAGCCGGCGGCCACAAGCATGGTGGGGCCAATGCCAAAGCTCACCAAAAAGATTGGCAGGCCGTAGGTGGCAATAATGGTGCCTATGCGCGAGAAAGCTATGGCTATGCCCACGGCTGAGGCACGTATCTCGGTTGGAAAGAGCTCATTGGGATACAGCCACTGCAAAATTCCTGGCCCTCCGCTAAAGAAGGCATAGAGGCCAAAAGCCAAGATGATGACCAGGATGGGAGCCGTAGGAAAGATGCCCAAAATCAGCAGGCCAATCGACATCAGAGCAAAGGAGCGTATTAATAGCTTGCGCCTGCCCATGGAGTTAAGCCAAAACATTGCAGGAATGGAACCTATGAGAAAAAAGAGGCTGACGACACTCTCGCCCAGTATGGCATCCTTGCCCACCCCAAGACCAAAGGCCGTCATGATGTCAGGACCAAAGGTGTAGATGGCATACATGGGCACTACCTGGCAAAGCTGTATCGTACCGAGAAATATAATGCGCCTGAAGTAGCCCTTGGAAAACACCTTGCGTAAATCGGTTTTGGTATCAACAGGTTCGGCTTCGAGTTCGTACTCCTTGCCATAGACCCTGTCTACCACCGCACGTGCCTCGGCTGTTCTGCCCTTCTTGGCAAGCCAAATGGGAGACTCGGGAATATCGTGGCGACCTATCAACAAGATAATGCAGGGAATCACGGCAGAGCCAAGCATCCACTTCCATCCACCATCTATGCCGTACAGTGCAAAGCCCACAAAGGCGGCTACGGTGGCGCCCAGATACCAGGCAGCCGAGACGATTCCCATAGAAACGGCGCGGTGGCGCTTAGGGCTAAACTCAGCAATCAGAGAGGTGGCAATGGGATAGTCTGCGCCCACAAACACGCCAATAAAAAACCGCGCCAACACCAGCTGCAACGGCGTTGTGGCAAAGATGCTCAGCACCGAGAAGATGCCAATGGCCACAATGTCGATAATAAACATGCGCCGCCTGCCAATGCGGTCCGTCAGATAGCCACCAAGAATGACACCTACAAAAATGCCCGCTAATACAGAAGCGCCTATTGCGGCGCTCCATTGTACGGTGAGTTCAAAGCTGGGTACGATCTGCGTAAGAGCAACTCCCATGAGCGCAAGGACGTAGCCATCAAGAAATGCTCCTCCGCTCGAAAAAGCGGTGACCTTCTTCAAGAAGCCGGTCATTTTGGCTTCATCTGCCCTCTTGCTCATGGTCATCTCCTCACGTATTACGCTTGGTTAACCGGCTCCACACAGGAGCACGCTGGCTCGTGTTTCTTAGCTCCACTCAATGATACCCCAGTTAAGGTGGGGCTTGGCACCGGTCTCGGCTGCATCGGCATCTGAAAGCTGAAAGCGAATCTCTTTTTCTCCAACCTTCCACATCCTGGTATGGAGCTTGGTGCCAGGAATCAAGGGGGAGGTTACCCGCGTTTTAAAGCGAGTCATGCGCTCGGGCTGCCCAGGAAAATACGTGGCAATGGCGTGACGCATCACTATACCTGCATAGCTGATGGCATGAGCGATGGGTCTATCGAGACCAGTCTGCTCGGTATACGACCAGTCGACGTGCTGCTGGTGCCAGTCGCCCATCAAGCGGTAAATCAAGGGCATGTTGTAGGGCATGGTCTCTTCTACAAAGGCATCGGGCTCGCGCTCGGGCATTTCGACGATGTCTTTTGGAGGAGCCTCGCCGCCCCAGCCGCCGTCGTAAATGCACACGTCCCAGGTCTCAACCGTGCACAGATGCGTGCCATCCGCACTATAAGACTTACCGGTTTGCTTGGAGAGCGATCCCCTGCCTTCTCCACGATCATAGAGTGCATCCTGGGTCACAAAAGTCTCGATGCGATCACTCATCTTGAAGGGGGCATGAAAGAGGATTTCAAAGCCAAAGTGAAGAGAGCCCGCGTAGTTGTAGCCATAATCAAGGGTCAGGGTCATCTCCTCGTGCACCGTAAGAGGCACGCCAAAGATTGGGAGTACCTTGAGGTCGGGGTTGTGAGCGTCTTTTTCGTTGACATATTCGAGGTCGGTCTTGCCATCAAAGGCTGCGTTGCAGCCAAGAGCGCAGATTTCGAGATCCTTAAAGGTGTACTCACGCACAAAAGGACCAAACTCCCTGCCTACTATTTCTGTACTGATTGCCATTTTTGCTTCCTTTCTGTTTGTGCAGCTTCTTGCTGCAATCGGTAAAAATCTTTGCGTATGAAGAGCAGCTTTGAGTGCTCTTTCAAGCTTACGAGAGAAGCTTCTTTTCGATCTTCAAACTACAGGTTCTTGGAAAAGAATCTACTATTTCTATAAACGAAGGCACCTTATAGGCAGCCATGTGCTCTTTGCAATAGGCAAGCACTTCATCCTGACTCAATGAGGCACCGGTCTGGGGCAAGACGAAGGCCTTGACCGCCTGATCTCTCATAGGGTCTTGTACACCTATAACTGCCGCTTCTTCGATGAGCGGATGCAAAACCAAGACATTTTCCAGCTCGGTAGTCGAGATATTTTGACCAGCTCGTTTAATCATGTTGACCTTGCGGTCTACAAAGTAAAACCAGCCCAGCTCATCTTGGTAACCCTTGTCATCGGTTCTGAGCCAGCCCTGGTCATCTAATACTCGCTGGGTCTCGGCCTTATCGTTGTAGTATCCCTTCATGATACTTCTGCCTGGCACGCCCTTTACGAGTATCTCCCCTACCTCGCCTGCTGGCACTTCTACGCCGTACTCATCAACAATCTTTGCTTCGTAGCCAAGCCCGACCCTGCCGATAGAAGGCCAGTTTCTCTTGCCCACTGGAGGGTCAGTAATGACCCAGCCTACCGACTCGGTGGAGCCGTAGGTATTCATGAGGTGGGTATGGTAGCGCTTTTCAAAGGCATCCTTCTCTTCAGTAGAAAGAGGCAAGAAGTAGAGGATTTCGCGCAGGCTATGCTCGCACTCCCAGGGTTTTGTGGGCTGTAGCAGGAGCGTGCGCACTATCATGGAGACAATCTGGGTAACCGTTGCACGATACGTACAAATTTGCTCCCAAAATCTACTTGCCGAGTACTTCTCTACAATGATGAGCGTAGCGCCGGCCAGCAACACCGGAGTAAGAGCAGCCAACTGGAAGTTGGAATGACAGGCTGGCATGGTGGAGAGGTAGCGGTCCGCCTGGGTGAGACTGAGCTGCCAGCATCCGTAATAGCCTGAAAATATCATGTTGGCATGGGTGAGCTCTACGCCCTTGGGACACGAGGTGGTGCCAGAAGTAAAGAGGATTTCTGCGGTGTCATCAGAGCTGAGGGGTCGTTGCTCCTTAAGCTTGGCTGGCTGCCCAGCACAAAGGCTCTCGAAGCTCTGTGCACCTTCGTTGCCCTTGAGCTGACCGTGGTTACTAAGCTGGCCGGGGTCTTTTGACTGCCGTGCAATCAAGAGACCTTGTGCAAACTCTCGGCCAGAAGAGACAATACTGCTATAGAGAGCTTCATACTTCTTCTCAATTATTGCGCATTCAATCTGGCAGGTGTCAAGCACATACTCGCACTCTTCTTGCAGATATTGTTCGTTGATAGGAACGGCAACCGCAGCAATCTTTGCAAGGCCAAAAAGGCACATTAAAAACTCTGGACAGGTTTGCATATGAATAGCAACCTTTTGGCCTGCTTTGATGCCCAAGCTCAAGAATAGATTGGCAGCTTTATTGATTTCTTCGTTGAAGCTGCCATAGCTATACTCGCAAATCGCTCCTTTGTGATCTTGAAATATCAGGAAGCTTTGCTCTGGACAGGAGGCGGCCAGATTGTCCCAAAGGCTCCTCAGGGTCTCGTTGCCTACTATGTCACACATCATGCCACCTCCTCTCGGTGTAAAGCTTTAAGTTGCTTACGGTCAACTGGTTAGTGCTTGCTTAGGCTAACTTCACTACGCCGTTACTGGCCAGCTGGCTTACCTGCTCGTTGCTATAGCCAAGGCCTGCGAGCACGTCTTGCGTGTCTTGCCCTTGTGCGGGCATGGGGCGCCACACCTGCCCGGGATTGTTCTTAAAGCGCGGAAATACGTTGAGCCCTTTGAATTCCTCGCCTTCCTGAGTCTGCCAATCCAGCCACACCTCGCGCGCCTTGTAGTGCTCATCTTGCACCAAATCGGGAAACTCCATGACGATTTGAGCAGCAATGCGGTTTGCTGCAAAGTCTGCTTCTATATCCTTGCGCCTGTGCGCAAGACAGTAGGCCTCGAGCTTTTCTTCAATCTCGATGGCGTGGGGATTCGAGAGCCAAAGTGCGCTGCAATCCTCGGGGATATGCTCTGTGCCCCAAAGGTCGCCCAGTCCGATGCACTCAAGCAGGTACTTGTTTTGAGAAACACCGTACACACAAAGCCCAATGAAGCCGTCTGAGCATTGGTATTCTCCAATGGCGCAGAGGTTTTGATTGCGAGCTCCGGGGCGCGGCCAGATAATGTCCTCATTGAGATAGTCGACGAGGTAATACTGCCCTATGGCCAACAGGGTCTCAAACATGGCGAGGTCGATACTCTCGCCCTTGCCGGTCTTTTCTGCACGATACAGGGCGGCCAGGGTGGCGCCGGTTATCATGAGAGTATTAAAGTAGTCGCCAGCATAGGGGCCAGGGTTCATTGGCTGAGCCGGTGTGCCGTTTTGACTCATGTAGCCGCTGTAGGCCATTACGGTAAGGTCGTAGGCTGCCCTTGTTACCATTGCGGGCTCGCCGCTTTGTCCAAAGCCAGAAACATGCACGATAACGAGTTTGGGGTTGATCTCCCAGAGCAGCTCATCGGTGATACCTTTTTTGGCATAGGTTCCGCCCTTGCTTGCCTCTATGAATATATCAGCATCCTTGAGCATTTTAAAGAGTACTTCTTTACCCTCTGGCGAGAAGTAGTCTAAGGCCACACTGCGCTGATTGCGGCGCTCGGCCTGCTTGACCCAGGCGGTGTCGCGAATTGTGTCGCCTGCGCCGGTGTTTTCGAGCCAGGTTACGTCTGCTCCCCAGTCGGCCATGATGCAACAGGCCTTCGGTACGGCCAGCTCTACTGCGGCATAAACGATCTTGACGCCGTCTAACACTCCAAAGCTTGGTTTATTTGTTTGCATGGTCATTGTTTCCATCTCCTTTATTCTCGCTTACGTTGTTTGCCTGCTGGAGGCTCTGACCTCAAGCAGGCATTAACGAAACTAAGCCATATACTTTCTCAATATGCCCTTGGCAACGGTGAGAATCATCATCTCATCGGTACCACCCGAAACGCGATCTACTCTCAGGTCGCGCCAAATGCGCTGAATGCGATGGTCACCTGCTACCGCTACTCCCGCCATAATCTGCATGGCATCATCTACTACAGAAAATGAGGCATTTGCGCAGTAGTATTTGCACATGGCTGCCTGGGCAGAAGTCATCTCGCCGGCGTCATAGGCACAAGCAGTTTCGTAAAGCATGTTCTTCATGGCGTTGAGCTTTATTGCCATCTCGCATATTTTGAGCTGATTGAGCTGAAAGCGGCCAATGGGCTTGCCAAACTGCTCGCGTTGGTTTGCATACTTAACGGCATCTTCAAAAGCGCAAAGCGCCATGCCATAGTCACTGGCACCCACCAAGAAGCGCTCAAAATCAAAGTCGCCTATGCCGCGCTTAAAGCCGTTGCCCTCGGTGCCAAAGATGTCCTTTTCTCCCAGTTCTACTTCGTTTAGGTAGACCTCGCAGCAGCTGTCCATGCGAAGCCCCAGCTTCTCGAGTGGCTCTAGCTTTACGCCGGGCAGGCTCAGGTCTACAAAGAACTCAGTAAAGCAGTCGTAGTTATCTGCATCGCGTGCCATGATGATCAAGTAAGGCACACCGGCTGCACTGGTGATGAAGGTCTTGTGACCGTTGAGGTAGATCTTGCCATCGCGGCGCTGGTAGGTGGTTTGCAGGCCACCAACATCGGAGCCAGCGCCTGGCTCGGTGCAGGCTGCGTTCCAGATCTGCTTACCGGTGCCCACATAGGCCATGACGGCATCGATTTGCTCTTGGGTGCCCTCGCGCAAGATAGTCTCAAAGCCGGGCAGTTGATACAGTACATAGGTGGGAGCTCCCAGGCGTCCCAGCTCTTCGTACATCGCAAGTAAGGTTACGAGGCCAAGCTCAAGTCCGCCGTGAGCCTCGGGTAGCATGATCTGATCAAAGCCGAGTTCGCAGATGGCTTCTGTCCAGCGGATGGGGTACTCGTGCTTGTTCTCGCACTCTGCAAAATATGCTTCCCAGTTTTCGCGCTGCATGAGTTCGTTGATGTTTTCTACAAAGAGCTGCTGTTCGTCGTTAAGTTTAAAATCCATTTTTGTTTCCTCCTGTTTGGTAGTTGCTGCTTCTTGCTATAAATCTCTTGTTGACTTTCCTGCTCTTGCACTGATGCACCGGGGTATCAGATGCCTTTTTGATACGGCGTATAGTGCACGCATATTGGTCAAGAAACATCGCATGAATACGATGAAATCGGATATACTAAAAAACTAGTGAGGGTCTATTCGAGTTTTGCAATGTTTTGTGGTGTTTTGTGGTGTTTTTTGCTCACAAACTCTCCGTGACATTACAGAGCACCAGTGTCCATAGCTCGCGCTTCAGGAGCTGGGGGCACGCTAAGTCAGGCGTTCAAGGAGGTAACAGAGTTGGCAGAACAAAAAGTACAATCGTCAAAGAGCGGTGCCTCTTCTTTAAGCCTTGTTTCCACACCAGCTAAATATATAGGCTTTGCGCTCGTGTTGGCATGGCACTATTGTCTGTGGTTTGTACCCCAGGTCTTTCACCACATAGGTTTGCTTGAAGACGGCGTTACCTTTACCTGGCTGGCAAACCTTGCAGCAACGGTGCTTGCACTTTTTTGTATAGCCAAGTTCATTGGCCGCAGGCGCCACCTTTCAAACTACCGTTGGCTCTACTTTGCCTCACCGCTTGTTGCCAGCGTAGCAACCCTGTTGCTTCTCGTGCACCCGGCCTCATTTTCGTCACTGGGTGTTGCGCTCTCGTTAAGCATAGTGCTTGGCGCAGCTGGAGCAGTCATGTGGATACTATGGGGAGAGCATTATGCCTCGGTTAAGGCCGGGTTTTCTATCAAGCATATAGGAACGGTATTTGGCCTGACCCTTATCACCACCATACTCATCAGCACTCTGCTGCCTGCCCTCCTCGCTTCGCTCTTTGTCATGTTGCTGCCTTTGGCATCTGGCATCTTGCTCTTACTGGCTATTGGCTTCAAAAAGAAGAACAAAGCGAGCTATCCTTGCCTGCTGCCAAAAAAGACTGCACGGGCTGGCCTCAGAAGCCTTGTGGTAGTAAGTGTGATTTGCTTTGTTGCCTCTGCCGCGTGCTACTTCTTAGCCGCCATCATACCGTGGGAGCTTTTGCCTCACCGCGAAGCAAGCTTTACCTACGGCATCATAGGGGGAGCCCTTCTCATGCTAATCATATCAGCCGCCTGCATCTTGGTGTTTAAGAAGATGAATGTGTTTAAGCTGCTTCCCTGGCTTTTAGTGGTTGAGGTGGTTGCCTTTACCCTCTTCCTCGTTGGTGAGGAATTCTACTACCCTTCGTTTTTGCTCGCACTGGCAGTTTGTGCAATCTTTGAGATCTTCCTTATCATGTACTTTGGCATCCTGACCTCAAAGGGCTATGTACCGCCAGCATGGGGCTTTTGCTTTAGCTGTGGTTTCATCAGAGCAGGCATCGTAGTGGGCAATTCTCTTGCGGTGAGTTATGAACAAAACCCCGTTCTCGCCCAAATTGCCACCCCAGAAACCTGCCTCATCTTCATAGGCTTGCTCACAGCTCTGTTGATTCCCTTAGTAAAGCAGCAATTCAGCATTGTCTCCCTCACTTCAGATCCAGTAGAGGCCAACGAGCTTCAAACTATTTGCCAAGAAGTTACCAAGGAGTTTAGTCTTTCAAAGCGCGAGTCCGAGATTCTCGTGCTCCTTGCCTCTGGCCACCGAGCCGAATCAATAGCCAAGAAGCTGGTGATATCTCCCTACACAGTCAATACCCACATCCGCCACATCTACGAAAAAACCCAAATAAACAAGCGCTCAGACCTCCTCAACTACATCAACATGCAAAGGTCTGACTACTAGTGCCCTGTAACACCTAAAGGTATACCAATCTGCTTGCTCATCTTCCGCATGGCTGCGTTGTCCTTATTAACGTTACGCCCAGTAGCGCTCAATCGTCCGCCTTGCCCTGCGAAAGATGCTCAGCTCATATTGGCAAACTTTTGGGTGTTACAGGGCAGCGGCGCATTGTATAACTACGCATTATATAACTGCGCATTGTATAACAAGAGTTATCCGTTTGCTTTTGATATACTGCCAAAACGTACCTGCTACTTCAATTTGTTTTGCACCTGCTTTTGAGCTCGGCAACCCTTGGGACGGGAGAACCTAATGAAAAACAAGATCAAGCAAATAGGCAAGCACGTGCTTTACGTTCTCTTCTCGAGCGCCCTTTATGGGCTGGCTCTTTACCTCGTGACCATCTGGTTGGCTGGATATTCTCTCCTCTGGGCCTATGTTGGAAACCTCGTGCTCATTATCTTTGCGTTGTGGTCAGACGAGTTTGCGATTAAGCAATTTAAATCCGCTATTACAACAAAAGAGGGTCGTGAAGCCTTGGAAAAGGATCGCTTCTTTTGGTTTTATGCAGACTCCTTTGTGTCGTACAAAACCGTGCTCTATTTATTTTACGTCGTGGTCTTGATTGCCTCTCAGGTTGCAGAGTTCTATCCAGATATATTCAGTGAGGAGGTGGCAAGCTTCTTATTAGCTAACCGTTTTAGCATATTAATCCTGCTTGCCTATGACATGCTCACTCAGCAGTTCTCAAAAGACAGGACAAGAGCGAAGGCTCTCTCAGAAGAGCTTAAGGCTCGCACAGCCGAGAGTACAGACGAAAAGTAAATTCGCTTACTCCCAAGAGCACGAGGGGTTACACATTTGTCTGTCGCATTTTGCGAAGCAAAGTGTTGCAGGTCTTCTTTGTAGACCTATGAGGTTCTGCAACATCGCTAGGCAATGCGCAGAATAATTATTAGCACGCAACACTACTCGTCAGGTGCCTGTCTGCGCTGTTTCTTCTTAAGAGCCTGGTGTCGCTTGTTTACCAGTCTGCGCTCAATAGAGGTACGACTCGGCTGAGTTGCTAGTCTGAGACGCGGCAGTTGATTCGCAGCCTCCAGGCGTCTTCGCAGCCTGGCTAGCGCTGCTCGTTTGTTCAATAACTGACTACGCTCTCGCCGTGCAACTACCATCAACCCACTGGGCTTATGAATGAGGCGTACTGCGCTGTCGGTGGTATTTACGCTTTGCCCGCCAGGCCCTGACCCGCGAAACACTTGCACGCGGCATTCGCGCAAGAGCTCTTCATCACTATCAGGAATCAAGTAGTTCATTGTTGCAGTATAACCGCAAGCACCCCAGCAACCCAGAGCAAACTTGAGGCAGTGTAATGCGCTATGCAAAGTACCGCGCAATGTACCATGCAATGCAGCGCTAACCCAGTCAGGTCTAGCCCAAATGCATCCAAAAAGGTAGATTTATCCTGCCTCGGATTTGCTGCTCTTTTATCGTTGGGCTAAAGCGCTGGTAAATGGCTTGCCAGAAGGTTGCAAGTTTTAGCTCTCACACAAAATCTACCTTTTTGGATGCATTTGGGCTAGAAGATGCTACAATCAAGCAATGGAACTCCTTATCAGTCATAAATCAGCCTTGGAGTATTGGCGTTTGCACGGCGCAGCAGGTATGAACTACACTAGCAAGCTCTGCAAAGGAGCTGCGCCTAGAAAAGCTCCCGTAGCATCTGAACTCAAGCTCGCGGAAGATAGAGGGCTTACCCTTCCTTTGGAGCTAATGGTTGGAGAGCCAGCAGCTGTAAGGAGGCTGCAAATGGCGCGCATGCATGTAGCGTCTTCAACTATGCCAGAGGGCAGCATCATTAGTGTTGGCGAGGGTCTTTACGTAGCTTCCCCTGAACTATGCTTCTTCCAGCTGGCTAACAGGCTGCCGCTCGCAAAACTCTTGCGCCTGGGTCTTGAGTTCTGTGGAACCTATACTCTGCCAGCAAACAATGCCGCTCAAGAGGATCCCGAGATGAAAGAAAAGGGTTTTAAAAACCGTCCTCCGTTGACCAGCGTTGAGAGACTCTCATCATTCCTGGCTCGCTCTGGAGGCACGTTAAATCAAAGGTATCTGCAAAGCGTCCTACGCTACATCGCCAACGGATCTGCCTCTCCGATGGAAAGCAGGCTCCTCATCGTGCTAGCTTTGCCTTATCGCCACGGCGGCTATGGCCTTCCGCTGCCGGAGCTGGACGCACCGGTAAAAACTGGCAGACCCACGAAGAGGAGCGAGAACAAGAAGAGCTTGAGCAAACTGAATAGAGACGAAAAAGACTACCGCTGCGATCTCTATTGGCGGAACAATAAGCTAGCGGTAGAATACGACAGTGACATATACCACCTGCTTCCTGCGCAAAAGACCAAAGACTCAAAGAAGAAGAACTACCTGCTTTCAAAAGGTATTCATGTTATTTCTGTGACAAGGCTGCAAATGCGTAGCGTTTTAGAAGTAGAAAGTGTTGCTATGCAGCTTTCTGCCTGCCTGGGCAAGCAGCTCAGGCACAAGAGGAGCGCCAAGTGGCTTGAGAAGCATATGCAGCTGCGCAGGCAGCTGGGAATCTAGGCGCTTTCCCAAGTGTAGATGACATCAGAAAAATCGCAGCCTTCAAGCGCCTTTGGGGCAATGATGAAGTTGGCAATGTAGCCTTCTACCCACAAAGCCTGCTCATCGCCATCGATTTGCAGCAGCAACACTGAGTGATTTGAGTGTATAGTCCCTCCCCCAAAGCGAGGATCGCTTTGCGTAAAGTATGGGTATCCGCCCACTCGGCAGCCTCTTCTTTCTAACATCCCTTGCATAAGGATTATCAGATCTTTCTCTTTATACTTGTCTATGAGGGATTGCCACATGGGCGATGGCTTAAGGATGTTTTTCTTAAAGTCCTTCCATCCATAGTCATAGGGCTGTATGGGCATAAGGCTCTGCTCCATCTCGAGTGCAAACTCACCTTTAAAGGGAAAGTTCGAATCCTCACCAATAGAATCGGGAGGGCTTCCCAGAAGCGATTTGTCCGTAATTACCTCAGGATGGTAGACCGCTCTCCAGGCTCTTTGTTCGGTGGGGTTGCCAAAATCTGCTCCAAATGGATCTGGACCCTCCCTAGAAGGAAGATAAAACTGAAGCATGCCTTTTTGCGGAAAGCCTGGCAGGGGCGGGAGCTCGGCCAAGTTAAGCTGGCAGAGAAGCTTTAGTGCCTGCGCCTTTCTTCTAATGCCCTTTTCGTGCGGATACTCAAACCCTGGTGGCAGATAGGGCGCTCCCCCAAACTTGCTTTCAAAGATGCCCGTGGATCTTCTTACTGGAGTAAGTTTGACGCAGGGCACTTCTTTTTGCTTAAGGAGATCCTTCATTGCTTCAATCTCTCGTGGCTCAAGCTCTGGAAGATCTTTGCCTGTGCTCGAGTCATATTTTCTTCGGTTAAGCAGAGAGGTCAAGGAGAAAGCCGCCCCTAAAACTGCAATAGTCAACATAAAGATAATCCACTCTCGTTCCAAAAGCGCTTGAGGCCCATCTGAAAAAACTATAATGAGGGTTAATGCCATCATGAGAAGCAAGGTTCCTATGAGAATCTTCATCTTGTTTTCCTTTCTGGCTCCAAGGTGTCAGCAGGGCTCAAATGTTTAGTAGCAATCCCAAGTATAGTAGACTTCGTTCGCTTGATGTGGAGGAGCCATGAGCAGGGTCTCATCCATAATAATCGCATGAAGTTGACAGGGGGACTGTGTGAAAAGTCGCGATGGGCAGTGGGGACGTGAGGAGACAGAAGGGGGATGTCAGCTTCCCTCTGTCCCAGAATCGGCTTATGTTACAACCCCTTCATGCCTTCTGTTTGGCGGGATGGTCAAAACCTGCCCTCTTGTTTCTTAGCTTCACTTTTGCCACTTGAACCTTGCTGCCTATGGTGTAAGATTGTAGGTGTCTGTGCACGCTCATGCACAATGCCAACATCGAGGTAGAAGGTAGGGTAAAGTTATGGGATTATTTAAAAAAAACATTTCAGAGGAAGAACAGCTGGCGCGTCAGCTCAAAAAAGAAAGCGATGACGTATACCGTCGCAAACACAAGCCGGGGCCTCTCAAATTTTCCAGCGGCACAGCCACCGACCCAGTTTTTGTGAGACAAATTGAGCCAGGGTGCAGAAACACAATCAGTTTTTTGATCGAATTAAATGTTGCTCAGTTATATATCGCTAGAGGAAAGCGGGTGCTTCCCGATATTGTGGAATTGCACTTCGTCTATATTCCAAACAGGAGAGGAATTATTCTTTCCGGCACACAGGCTCACGGCACTGTTCACTCCTTCATACCTGGCATCGGAAAAGTAATGATGGAAGTCGAAGATTCCGTTCTGGAGCACGATGTATGGCCCCATGTTGTTCGTGCATGGATTGGCAAGGCATACTATTCGGATGGGAGCGTCTGGGAAAACCCCAACGCCCAAAGTGAGGGCAAAAAGCTCTTTGACGAAATAAAAAAGCACTGGGAAATCCTAAAAGACAAGCAATAAACTCAAGTGTGTCAGCTGTTGGCACGTTTGTTATAGAGCCATTAGTATTAATCAGGTAGCACAAAACCACATAGATTGCCCGGTGCACACCGCAGTACATGAGTACTCCAGGGCAACAGGTATTTTAGGAGAGAACTATGGCAATTTTTGGTAAGCGTAAGAATAAGAAGTATATGTCCCAAGCAAGCGCCGAGCAAGTCCAGCCAACTGGACAAGCCAGTCCCGAACAAGTCCAGCCGATTGAACAAGCCAGCCAAAACCCCTACAAGCCTTATGAGAATCTGGCTCAGAGTGCCCCGCAGCAAAGCAGCAGAGAGCTGACGTTTGTACGTCAAGCCAGGGGGGACGACATTCCTCGAAAGGCGCAAAGAGTTTATCTTTGTTGGGACTTAGTCGATAGCGCAAAGCGCAACACATTGGCAGCGGATATTTTATCGCATGATGCTGGAATCGACTGCGTCGTTACCTTTATCGACGAAGAGCCAAATGAAACTGATAGCAAGGTCCTCCAAAACGAGCTCTTTGATACACAGGCCCTTATCCTCTGTGTTTCTACTGAGATTTTGGAGAGCTGGAAGAAGGGTCGGGCACCTGTCGAATACACTCTTGCAAGAGAGCTTGGTATGCCTATTCTTCCCGTTGTGTGTGACGAGCGTTTGTTTGCGCAGTTCACTGATTTGGCTGGAGCCATTCATGGAATCGCCATGACCGACATCGAGTATCGCGCTAAATTGCAAGACCAGTTGCAGGCACTTCTTGCCTCAGAATCGCTGATTGAAGACATCACTACAAAAGCCTTTACGGCAAACCTGTTTCTCAGCTACCGCAAAAAAGATATAGCCGCTGCCCGTAGCTTTATGAGAGCTTTTTATGACGTTGATGACTTTAGGTCTATTGCCATTTGGTATGACAACTTCCTCACAGCAGGCAGAATTTTTGACGAGGAAATAAGAGACTCTATTGATAAGAGCGATGCCTTTGTCTTGCTGGTTACGCCGCATTTACAGGAGTCAGGAAACTATGTTCTTGCAGAAGAGTATCCCTATGCAGTAGATAATAACAAGCTTCTCCTGGGCGTAGAAGCCGTGTCTACACAAAAAACGGAGTTTTTGAGCTGTTACCCTACAGTTACTAATTACGCACCCCTTGCTGCGCACGAAAGCCTGTTTCGCTCTGCTTTGCCCGATAGCTCCTTCCTCGCCAGCTATGACTCCGAACAAAGCTACCTACTTGGCATGGCCTTTATGAAGGGCGTGCTGGTTGAGAGAAATATCGAGCGTTCTATTGCAATGCTTTCGCTTTCGGCAGAGGGTAACTCGATGATTTCGCTTAAAGCTGCTAGCCAGTTATCGGATATGTTTGAATTTGGCTTCATGGTGGACTGTCACTTGGAAGAGGCGCTCAAGTGGCAAACACGAGCAGTCGAGCTAGCGGAGACTGCCTGTGGACCAGAACACACACAAACGGCAAAGGCCTACAACAATCTCGCTGTGCTCCAAGAAAAGAGAGGCAATCTAACAAGTGCGCTTAAGTGGCAACTCAAGGATATTGCCATCAGCGAAAAGGTTCACGGCAAGCAACATCCCGATACTGCTATTTCTTACAACAATATTGCTTTGGTTTACCAAAAACTAGGAGAATACGAAAAGGCATTGGAGTATCACAGTAAGGCTCTGCATATTCGAGAAGAAACGCTGGGCTCGAAACATGTGCACACCGCTACATCATTAAACAACCTGGCACTGTTGTATCAGCAGACGGGAGCTTATGATAAAGCGCTCGAGAACTTTCAGAAAGCACTTTTGGTGTTTGAAGGTGCCTATGGCGCCAAGCACCCAGAAACTGCAATGGCTTACAGCAACCTCGGAGCTCTCTTTACCAAGCTGGGAGACTATGACAAGGCCGAAGAAATGTGCGGCAAGGCTGTTGATACGATGGAAGAGCTTGCAGGGCTGGCACACCCGTATACGGCTATCGCATCTAATGGGCTGGCAGGAGTCTACGAAAAGAGAGGCGAGCACCAAAGAGCACTGGAGCTATGCAAAAAATCTTTGGTTTGCCTAGAGCCTGTGTTGGGCGAGTCGCATCCCGATGTAGCCACTCTTTACAACAATGTTGGCATGCTCTATAACAAAGCCGGCAAATACGACGAAGCGCTTACCATGTGCAGAAAATCGATAGAGCTCAGCAAAGACCTTGGGGAGTCCAAAAAGCCGTGGACTGTTTCTGCTTTCAATACCTTAGGCAGCATTTACTTGAATAAGGGTGACTATTCTGGTGCCCTTGAGATGTTTGAGAGGGCAAAAGAAATTGGACAAAGGAGCTTTGACTCCACACATCCTGACTTTGTCATGATATGCAATAACATAGCCATAGTCTACAAAATGACAGGCAGCTTTGACAAAGCTTTTGACATGCTAGGCCAGGCATTGGACATAAGCGAGCGTGTGCATGGCAGCGAACACCCTGATACTGCAACTACCTACAACAACCTCGGCGTGTTATATCGCGATACGGGCAAGTATGGCAAGGCGCTGGAAATGTACGAACGAGCTTTAGGCATACGCAGAGAAGTGCTGGGAGCAGAGCACCCTGAAACAGGCTCTGTCTATAACAACATTGGCATTGTGCAGCACCAGATAGGTAATTATGAGGCGGCTGTTGGTATGTGCGAAAAGTCGCTTGATATTTTGGAAAAAACGCTCGGCACTGACCACCCTGACACAGCAGCATCATACAGCACGCTTGGCCTGCTGTACGACAAAACAGGACAAAGAGATAAAGCACTCGAACTGTGCAAAAAGGCTGTAGACGTCAGTGAGCGTATTCTTGGCAAAGACCATCCTGCCACCGCAAGAGCATACAACAACATCGCAATTGTGTATGCAAATGCCGGTAGCTCAGGCACTGCGCTTGAAATGCTGGTAAATGCTTTGAGGATATGGATGAGGGTGTATGGTCCGGATCATCCCGACACCCAAGCTGCATTTAGTAATACAGCCGGTATGTTTATGCAGAGTGGAAAATCCAAAGAAGAGTTATACCAATGGCTCGAAATGCAAGGAGTGTGATGACAGCGCAGCTTGCACGTGTGGCTGTTTGCGTCAAGACTTTTTTTGAGATAGGGAAAGGAGACGGACATGGGTCTATTCAGCTCAATCAGGGAGATGCAGGAAGAAAGAGCAGTGAAGAAAACAATCAGGGGCTACTATGAATCTGTCAAAAACGAGCAGATTATTTCTGGTAAGAACGCCTTTAGTCAGCATAAGTTTCATCATAGTTGGACAGAGCAAGAAAAGCTGGCCTTTATGTTTTGTGTTCGACTCGCAAAACTTATGACGGGATTTTTGGGCAACCCTCACAAAGACTACCTTACCCATAAAAACTATGTCACTGGTGTTATCGAGAATGGAACTGACCATAGCTTTGCTATTGCAGTTATGTATTCTTGGGTGCCTTTTTCAGATATGAATCAGAAAATTACCTGGGCAATCTATGATCTTGCAAGACGCGCTGTAGTTGCACGTCCACAAGGCTCTAACCATATTGATCCAGTCGAGCTGCCCATAATATGGGATCATTACTTGAATGGAGATCATTACTTGAATGGAGGAAGTCTTTAATTGATTCCAGCTTTAGGCACATTTAGAGAGGAAACGCTATACGATGAAAAAGATGCATGGTTTTATTAAGGAATGTTTTGATGGCTTTTTGGCAGATAGTTGCATTGATGGCATACAGTACCTTTGGGCGTCGCTGGATGAGTTTTTGACAAGCGAAACCAAGGAAAAAGCGTTTGCCGTATATGAAAGCTTCTTTGATTGCTTTCGTATCAACCTTGAGGGCGGCAGTTTTGTTGACCTGCTTGATGTGCTGCACTCCTATGAAGAGCAATCATCGGTGCTATTAGACAAGCAACGCGATCACTTGATTCATTCGGTTAATGTGTTCGTGCTTGGCCTTGCAGTATATGCTAGAAACGAGCACTTTCGCACCTATACCGATGAAAGAGCCAATGCCATTTCTTATGAAGGCGCGCTTGCTCATGCGGCAGAGGAATTCCTCTATCGCTGGGGGCTCGCTGCCCTGCTGCACGATGTGGGCTATCCTGTAGAAATTATCAACAACCAATTGAGGAAGTTCATTGCCTTCATCAGTCAAACCACTAAAGATGCCAATGCTCACCCCTTCCTGGATTATTATGATTTTCGCACAATTGACAGTATTGACGAAATTCTTTATAAATCGGCTTTTACCAAAACGTTTGTTGAGTCGCTACCAGCCGAAATTGAACTTGATGCTCTTAAGCCAACGGATCTGTTGGCATATAATTACCATAATCTTCTCGGCGTGTCGTTTGCTCAAGTCCAAGATGCAATCAATACTTTTTTACCCACAATGCAAAAGATTGGTTTTGTAGATCACGGCTTTTATAGTGCACTTGTTTTGCTTAAATGGTATGGATATTTGATTCAGAGAAGCGGTCTGCCAGCAGATGTTTTATATAATCCTGTGCTCGAATCTGCTGGTGCCATCTTCTTGCACAACTATTACCGCAATGTGCTAATGAAGCCACCTTTTTCTTTAGGCCCACTCTCGGCAGGTGATCACCCCATTGGCTACTTGCTCATTTTATGCGACGAGTTACAAGAGTGGAACCGAACAGCTTACGGCATAAAAGATAAGTTGAAAGTTTTAGCAGAAGCGAGCAGCGTAGACATCAACAACGAGTCAATGAGCGTGCATTATCTCACGTCAGAGGGAATCATGTCAGAGACCTTTGGGGCAGATAAGGCCAGCTCCCTGCGCAAAGTGCTCAACATCCCAGAGGTATTCTCGCAAGATATCAAAATTACACAAACCACCAGCTCAGAGCTGTATCTCAAAGAAATTGCCCAAAAAGACGAGCTCATTGCACGACCCTTGCTCTCCAACCTTGAAGCAATGGCACAAATCATTCACGCTCGCTATGTTAATAAGCGCGTTGCCGATAACATGAGCGTGGATTACCCTACATGGGAGGACTTGCCTGACACTCTCAAGTATTCCAATATCAGACAGGCTCGCAGTGTGTATGGCAAGCTCGCCCAGTACGGGTTCTTTGTGTCCGATAAGCCAATCGAAGATGCTGTTGAGGTTGCCGGGTTTTTGCCAGAGCAAATCGAGGCACTTGCTCGTGACGAACACGACGAATGGGTTGCCGAGCGCCTGGCCAACGGCTGGACTCATGGCGAGCGAGATGCCAATAAGAAGCAAAGCCCCTACCTTATTCCCTACGCAGCACTTACAGAAGAGATCAAGGACTATGACCGAAGCGCCGTGAGAGGGATTTTTCCCATGCTCAAGCAACTAGGCCTGCACGTATATAAAAAGTAGCCTCAATAGCTTCAAGACAAATGGAGTATGCTGGACAGAAGAAGAACACCAGAGGTACTTGGCTAAAAACCCAGGCGGCTACTGTCACATAGGTAGAGAGCTGTTTGGAAAAGCGCTTACCGCTGTAGACCCCTCAAGAACGTGAGGCCTTTAAAGCTCTATGACCAACAAACATCAGATTAAAAAAGGGCCACTGGTTGTAGCCTTGATGATGATTGCTTTCTTGGTTGCTATGGAGAGCACTGTCGTTGTTTTGGCAACGCCAATCATTGCTAGAGACCTGGCGGGCTTTGAACTCATGAGCCTGGTCTTTTCCAGCTATCTTGTAGCCTGCGCCATAACGACTCCAATCTTTGGGCGCCTGGCCGACCGCTATGGGCGAAAGCCCATGCTCTTTATTGGAATTGTCATCTTTGTCATTGGTTGCTTGCTTTGTGGCCTGGCTCAAAACATGATAATGCTCATTGCCTACCGGGCAGTAAAAGGACTGGGCGCTGGCGCGATTTTCAATCTTGCCTATACGATTATCGGCGACGTGTTTCCGGTTGAGAAGCGTGCGGCCATCCTGGGAGCGCTCAGTGCAGTTTGGGGAGTGGCCGGAGTAGCCGGGCCAGTCATCGGAGGCTTTCTCATCGAGGCCTTCTCGTGGCAAGCCGTCTTCTTTGTAGGCATTCCCATTGGTATCGTGAGTCTATTGCTCTTGAGCTTTTCGCTCAAGGAAAACTTTACTCCTCCCACCTATAAGCGCAAGCTGGATCATTGGGCTGGCATTATCACACGCTTGTCGATCTTTACCAACTGCATTGCCTTTGTCACCTGCATCATCTTGTTAGGGATAGACGTCTACATCATGCTCTATCTGCAAGACGTATTAGGGCAGGCGCCCTTGATTGCAGGACTTGCGGTTTTGCCCATGTCGTTTTCGTGGCTTGCCGCCTCATACTTCAGTGGAAAGCTCGCTATTCGCTTTGGTGGCAAGGCGGTGCTCATTTCCTCAGCCATTATCCAAGTCGTAGCAGGGGCACTACTGGTTACACTTGACCAAAACAGCTCTCTTTACCTGGCCATTTTCTATGCCTTTCTTACCGGCTTTGGCTTGGGCGGCCTGCTCACCGTAAGCACCATTATCATCCAGGAATCCGTAGGCTATGAGAAGCGGGGAACAGCAGTAGGCATCAACAGCCTGGTTAAAACCATAGGACAGGCTGTGGGGGTCTCTGGCTTGGGTATTGCGCTTAACGTGTATCTTGCTGGGTTCTTTGCCAATGCCGGTCACGGTGATTTAGACACCAGCAATCTGCTGCAGGGAGGCACATCTGATGCACTAGGAGGCACAGTTGATGCACTGGTGAGCGAAGAGATGGTTGCCTTTGCACTGGACAGCGGCATAGACCTGCTCTTCATTATCATGCTGGCCTTAAGCATTGCCACCGTTGTGCTTGCCCTCCTCATGCCCCGCGTACAGCTGGGCTGCCATCGGGAGTGACAAGAGAGCGAGTGTGACAGGAGGTCGGGGTGTTATTGGCATGCTACTTGGCATATATCATCAAGACCCCGGTCTTCTAGCAGACCAGGGTCTCGGTAACAAATAATGTCCTCTCTGCGCCAGCGCTTGGTGCCTGCCCTTTTGCACATCAACACGTCAACGCATCAACGATACTCTTCTTACAGTCTGTAAAGAGCCCGTACTTGGCCAGTTTGTCACCTCTTATGGGGGTGTCAAGGGAGCATTTCCCCTGATACCCTCTGGCATACAGGTCACTCTGCGGCTTTGAAGTTGTAGAGGGGTTTGATGGTTTTGATGACGTGCGCCGTGTCGCTGATATGAGTGAGGATTTCCTTCATCGGCTTATAAGCAAAGGGTGCCTCGTCAATCGTGCTTTTATTGACTGTGGACGAGTAGATGCCCTGCATGGACTTTTGAAACTGGGTGAGAGTGATGGCACCTTTAGCCGCGGTGCGGCTCATAATGCGACCAGCACCATGCGGTGCCGAGTAATTCCAGTCTTCGTTGCCCTTGCCCAGGCAGATGAGGCTGCCATCGCGCATGTTCATGGGAATAAGCACCCGCTCGCCGGCGCGCGCCGAGATGGCACCCTTGCGCAAAATCATGGAGTCGAGGTCGATGTAATTGTGCACGGTGGTAAACTGCTCGGCAATCTTGAACTTCATGCGCTTTTCGAGCTCTTTGACTATGGCTTTGCGGTTGATGTCAGCGTAGCGCTGAACGAGCGCCATATCGTGCAAATAGTCCTCAAGAGGCTGTCCTTCCAGATAAGCAAGCGCCTTTTCTGCGCCCTTGCCTTTGATGCCCAGCGCACGAGCAGCAGTATTTTGATAGTGCTCGCACACCTGCTTGCCGAGATTGCGGCTTCCGGAGTGCACAACGAGGTAGAGTTGCTCTTCTTCATCAGCACCTAGCTCAATAAAGTGATTGCCGCCGCCAAGCGTTCCAATGGAGAGCACCGCTCGCTTTAAGTCAACATGCTTGGCGCAACGCAGCTCATCCAAGTTGATGTGCTCATTGTAATGGTGGGGCATTTGGCGAGTCTTGAAGCCTGAGGGAATGTATTGATGAATAGCTTTGTCGAGCTGTCCGAGCTCTATACGTTTGTCACTCAAGAGTACGGTCTCCATACCACAACCTATATCCACTCCCACTAAGTTGGGCACGACCTTGTTGCTGATTGTCATAGTAGTGCCAATGGTGCAGCCCATGCCTGCGTGCGCATCAGGCATAACCCTGATTTTACTGCCCGTTACAAAGGGCTGATCGAGCAAGTGCTCAATTTGTGCAAGCGTACTCTTTTCAACAGTATCGGTAAAGACCTTGGCGATGTTGTAGATTCCCTTGAGTTCTATCAACGCCAATACTAATCCTCCAGGGAGTCTTCTGGCTTGGTAAAGACCTCGGAGGTCATTTTAGTGGCTACGGGGGCATACTCGGGCTTCATGATGAGGCTTTGAGCCTTAGGCGGACAAGAGCGCACGCAGGCGCCGCATTGCACGCACGAAAAGCGGTCGATGGTCCAGGTGCGAGCCTCTTTGTCCACGCCCAGCGCACCAGCAGGACAGGCCTTCTCGCATATCGAGCAGATGATGCACTTTTCCATGTCGTTATATACATGACCTCTGGTGCGCTCGGTATACACTATCGGCTCATGAGGATAGCGCTTGGTTACCGGCTTGCTAAAAAGGTTTTTGAGGGCCATGCCCGTAATTATGTATCCCATTATCGCTCCGCACAACTAATACAGGGGTCTATTGTCAAAATGTTTAAGGGCACATCGGCAAGATCGCAGCCCTGAAGCGTATGTGCCATGCCGGCAACGTTCATGAACGTAGGCGTTCTGATTCTAAAGCGCTCCAAGAATTTGGTTCCATTGCCCTTGGCGTAATAGAAACACTCACCGCGCGGCTGCTCAAAACGCATGACCGCACGAGAGCCTGCTGCTGGAGAGCCCTTGACCTTGATCATGACCTCGCCGCTCGGCATCTTTTGTACGATTTCCTTGATGATATTTATGGACTGAAACACCTCATCGGCACGCACCTTACAACGTCCATAACCGTCGCACTCATCAGAAACCACCGGCTCAAAGCTCTCAAGAAAGCCGTAGCCTCCGTAGCCAAACATTCGAATATCTTCGGCAATGCCCGATGCACGAGCAAAGGGGCCCACCACGCCAAAGCCCTCGGCTTCTTCTTTTGTGAGAATGCCCACGCCACGCAAACGGCTCGCCACCGACTTATCCTTGAGGAAGGTCTTGCAGAGCACCTTGTACTCGCGCATCATGCCTTCGAGCACCTCGACGATTCCCTTGAGCTCATCATCAGCAATGTCATGGTTAACTCCGCCCACGTTGCAGGCGCTCAAGATGACGCGACCGCCGGTGGTGCGCTCAAAAATGTCAAGCACTCGCTCGCGCAGGCGCCAGCACTGCATAAAGAGATTCTCAAAGCCAAAGGCATCGGCCAAAAGCCCGAGCCACAGCAGATGGCTGTGCACCCTGGAGAGCTCATGCCATACAACGCGCAGCCCCAAGGCTCGCGGCGGAACTTCTATTTCCATGAGCGCTTCTATGGTCTCGGAGTATCCCAGGCTGTGCCCAAAGGCGCAGATGCCGCAGATGCGTTCGGTAATGTAGACGTAGCTCTTGTAGTCGCGCTTTTCTACGAGCTTCTCGAGTCCACGGTGTATAAAGCCAATCTGAGGAATAGCCTCAACGACCTTCTCGTCTTCTATGACCAAGTCCAGGTGAATAGGCTCGGGCAATACGGGATGATGCGGGCCAAAGGGGATGACAGTACGCTCAGCCATTAGCCACCTCCTCATCACTCACAGGCACTGGGTGTGGCTCATCACTCGCAGGTGCTCGCTGCTCCAATTCATCGGCCGGAGCTGCTTGCAGAATATCGCTTGCAGGTGCTCGCTGCTCCTCAGCAAGGAACTGCTCGGCTGCCAAAGAGCTGGGGTTCATAGGAGTAGGCACGCTCGTTGGGTAAAACTTGCCACCAAAATCAAGAATCGTACCCTCAAAGATAACACCGTAAAGATCGTGCGTTTCGTTCTCGCCTACAAAGGCACTGGGAAACAGGGGGCTAACCGCGGGCACCTTCTCGCCTTTCTTAACGAGAAACAAGAGATTCTCCAGCTCCTGACCTTTGGCAAAAGAACAAATAATCTCCACCTCGTTGCCTACGGTAGAACCATTGAGATTGGAAAAACGCCAACCACTTTCCTTATAGCTCTTGACTCGATGAGCAAACTCGTCGAGCGAAATTTCAATGTACTCCTGTACTTCCATATTATTGCTCCTCCTGAGCTTCTTTTGCCAAGGCCTCATTTGCCTGAGCTTCTTTTGCTGCGAGCTCAAGACTCTCTTGAGCCTGGCTCACTGCGCCTCTCCAGCCTTGCGCTACGCTCTTGCCCTCCACCAGCTTCTTTGCCACGGTGGGCAGCTCAGGCAGCTCGGGAGTCACCAGCTTGCCTTCTGCCAGCAAAGCACGCTTTTCTTCCAGAATGCCCAGACCCGCAACCACTGCGTCAATGAGCGTTTCGGGGCGCACGGCACAGCCAGGGGCATAGGCGTCTACGGGAATAGCCACATCAACGCCTCCCAAAGTGTTGTAACACTCTTTAAATACACCGCCGGTGCAAGCACAGATACCACAGGCAACAACCACCTTGGGCTCAAGCATCTGCTCATAGAGCTGGCGAACTACCGGCACCTGTCTGTCATTAACGCTGCCGGTAATGAGAAACACATCGGCATGCTTGGGGTTGCCCGTGTTGATGATGCCAAAGCGCTCAACATCATACAGCGGGGTAAGCGCGGCCAACACCTCGATGTCGCAGCCATTGCAGCTTGACGCATCATAGTGTAAAACCCACGGTGACTTAGTAGTAGCAGACATGCACACTCCTCAAAACTCAGAAGACCAACTGTATCAAGGCAAGCAGCCCCAAGTTTGCCACGGCGCAAATAAGCGTAACGATCCAGCTCCAGCGCAGCATAGGCTGCCACTTGACTCGCGCAAAGCTGTTATCAATGACAATCTCCAAGAAGTAGACCGCCAGTGCAACGACTACCGCAATGGGCAAGGCCAGCGGGTGAATCCACATAAAGAAGAGTCCCACATAGCCCAAGAAGAGTACGTTTTCATACCAATGGGTAATCTCCACAATGGCAAGATTCCTGCCACTCATCTCGGTAGTAATTCCCTTGACCAGCTCTTGGTGAGCATGATGCGAGTAGCTCAAATCAAAGGGCGATTTGCGCAGCTTAATCGTGATAATAAAGAGCAACCCAAAAAAGATAAGCGGAAGTGTTATGACGAGGGGAAGATCCAACTCCAGCACAGCAGAGGTATTAAAGCTGCTGGTTACCAGGAAGAAGAAAACCGACATCAAAATAATCATTGGTTCGTAGGAGAGCACCTGGATGATCTCGCGCTGGGCTCCCATTTCTGCATAAGGGCTGCGCGTGGAGTAGGCAGCCACAACAAAGAGCAGCGTTGATAACAGGAGTAAAAACACCACCATCAAGAGATTGCCGCCGGCAAAGAAGATGGTTCCCGAGAGTATGGCAAAGATGAGCGCAAGCACCAGATAATACCCCTGGTATTGATTAAGGCTGCGCTTTTCCTTGGCCAGAAGCTTACGAACATCATAGTAGGGCTGCAAAAGGGGTGGGCCAACGCGCCCCTGCATACGCGCAGTGATGATGCGATCTACGCCACATATAAGGCAGCCTAACACCGGGGCCAGTATTGTGAACGCCGCAAGGGCAATTGTAAAGCTCAGCAGTGTCATAGCATCATCAACTCCTGCACAATTCCGAGAATAAAGAAGAGGGCCATCACCGCAGCAATCATTATGGTTGCCTGCCTGCCTATGGCACCCTCGCCAAATATCTTGTCCATGTACCAGTTACGTTGTCCTGCCAAAGCCACCTCGCCCAAAGAGTTTTGGTAGCTGCGATCTTCGCTACTGGTGCCCACGCCCGCAAGGTAGACCGTGTCGTTGGGAGTAGGACGCTTCCTGATTAATTGCACCGCCAGTAAGGCAAGCATGGCCATAAAGATGATGCTCATGATGATGAGATTGTCCGAGCCCAATACATTAGTGGCCGACTCCCACATACTTGAGCCCAGCGCCAAGCCGGTGCCCATTAAGTAGGGAACAACAAAGAACTCCGATAAATAGGGAAGCCCCAGCGTAGTGATAACCAACAAGAAGGCCAAAAGCGTAAGAGAGAAGAGCTCGTCTTTTGCAGCTCTCACAACTCCCTTGAGATCTGGCTTGCCAATGGCCAATACCTTGCCCAACCACTTGGCCCACACCACAAAGGTCATAGCAGAGCCAAAGGCAAGAATGAACAAGAGCTCAAAATGCCCGCTTTGGGCTATGGAAACAATGGTTGCCCACTTGCTTACCAGCATGCCAAAGGGCGCAATGAACATTGCCATCATGCCCAGCGCCAAGCAGGAAGCTATCCAGGGCATGCGCACAAAGATGTTGTCGAGGCGTTCGATGTCGCGACTGCCCAGATGGTGCTCGGCCGTGCCCACGCAGCAGAAGAGCAATGCCTTGGCCGCAGCATGAAATACCAGGAGGAATATGCCCGCCCAAGCAGCCTCGGGGGTGCCAATGCCTGCGCAACAGGCAATGAGCCCCAGGTTGGCCACCGTGGAGTAGGCCAGCACCCGCTTGGCATTGGACTGAGAAATACTGAGCGCTGTACAGCCAAGGAAGGTGAGACCTCCAATGATAAGCACAAAAGAACCGGGGATGGTCCAACCCAAAGCAGGGGCAAGTTTAAGCAGGATATATACGCCCGCCTTGACCATGGTTGCGGAGTGGAGCAGGGCGCTCACCGGCGTAGGTGCCACCATGGCTCCAAGCAACCAGCTCTGGAAGGGCATTTGAGCAGCCTTGGTCATGCAGGCAAAGGCGATGAGCATGACGGGCAATACCAACACGCCGCCTGCCGCTGTAGACACAAGCACATCCAGCTCAAAGACGGGCGTGGCGCCGCTTGCCAGCAAGATAAGAGCCAGCGTAAAGGCCACACCTCCCGATACGTTGATGGCGGCAGCTCTAAAGGAGTTTTTGGTTGCCTCCGCTGTACGGGTGTACCCGATGAGAACAAAGGAGCAAAGCGTGAGCACTTCCCAGCCAGCCAAAAGCCAAGACAGTCGGTTGCAAAAGACGACGGCAAACATCGCTCCAAGGAATAAGAAGAGGATGGCAAAGAAGATATGACGCCTGTCGCGCGTAAGCCTGAGAGCCTCTTTGACGAGAGAGGGATCCTTGGTTGCCAGGCTCTGCGCCTCATGATTGAGGTGGTCTTGATGGTCGCGCATATAGCTGAGCGCATACACGCAGATGCCACCACCGATAAAGGCTATGATGAGCGCCATGATGATGGCAAACTGATCTACGTATAGATCGGCCTGAATCGCAACATCGGGGTAGAGCGCCAGCTCGTAAAACAGCACAAGTGCTGCCTGGATGCCCGCTAGCGCTAGAACCAGGCGGTTCGAATCCCTGATGCCGCGATAGATGATATACACGCAGCAGGCAAGCGAAGTGCCCAAGGTGACATAATGCAGGTTATCTGCAAAGGGAACTACAAATCCTTCTGGAGACGCAAGATACCCAAGGGTAAGAAGAACCGCCAAAGCAGACATGAGCACTACCGAGGTAATGACCAGGACTGTCCTGACGGTATCGTTGCGCAGCACTAACAAAAGCAGTGCGGTAACCAGGGGGATACCTATAAGTGCAGCAATAATTTCCAATTCCATCTTCCTTCAACGACTGGAGAGCCAAGGTGCAACTCATCTGGATCAAACACTTCTTTTGCTCAATAACACCATGAAATAAGTAACAGAAGGGGAACAACAAGGTCATTATAAAGGAAACTTTCTAAAGAACCAGTACTAACCCGCAAGCGCACATTTTTACCCGAAGACAGGCTGAATTGCCACTAAGGAATTCACTATTGAGCCACTGGCGCATATTATTCACTCCCCAAGATCTCACGCCCTCCCAGCCTCTTCTTTTTTCATTGAAATCAACGAGATCAATGATGTTTCTTGTAATGACCAGTACGCGGTTGTCCTCAACATCAAGCACCCGCCACTCCAAGTCTTTTGAAAAACGTCTCAGCCAGTTATCAGTTAAGCGAACAGTGCCAAGGGTAATGATGTCTTCTGCAGAAACGTCATCAAGAATAGAGGCATCAAATAGCTTGTGTGTAACTGAGCTACAGCCGCTAAAAACACTATTCGGTGCTGTCAGTGCTCCCCCAACAGCGCCTAATTGTAAAAACCTTCTTCGGCTCATGTTCCTTCCTATAGGTTCGCTGCTCTTTTGCATGATTATTGAACCCAATCCTTTCTTTTTTCCAGCCATGTTTTTTTGTAATTGGGCAATCTTGTCTGCTGTAGAATTGCTGTTGCTTGGTGTGGCCATGCCTAAGAGCGAGCCAGAAAGCCCTGAATGCTCGCTTATTAGCATAAAGTCTTCTTGTTTAAGCTTGGTGAGCATGTTGTTTAAGTGTAAGCGTCCACTAAGCTGAATTCAGTGGACGCTTACTTACTACTTGCTGTCTCAGTGCGCTTCTTTGTAGTTCAGTTTCCTTTTTTCATTTATAGGCTTAGAATAAAGCTGCACCCCCAGAGCGCTATCGGCTCTCGCGTACACTTATTATTATGAACTTTTCAGGAATAGAGCTCAATTACCTCTAATAGCTCCGAAGCGGTCACTATCTCTACTCTTTCAAGGTTTTTGCTGGGCAAGGGGAACTTGAAGCGAAGAATAGAGAATTTACCATGTCCAATGTAATAGTAAGGTGCGAGCACCCCTGCCCCGACCCAACCGTTAGGCTCTCCAATAGCCTCTATGATCTCATCGAGTGAGCTGCCTGGTTTAAGGCTGCGAAAGTCCTTTGTAGTTAACTCCCTATCAAACTCCAAATAACTCACTTCAGTATTAAGCAAAGTAGCCACTCCATTTTCTCCAATCACTATTTCCACGTCCTCTCTGTTGTCAATACAGCCTATAAGAAGAATCAGAGAGATTGCGCACGATAAGACTACAGGTAGCCCTCTATAAGCATGCCTAGCCATTGCAATCCCCCTCTTTGGTAATGTAGAAAAACCCAACTATTTCAGTATAGTTAAGACTAATTGCATCTTGCACTGGATCTATTACACCACTAATCACAGGTGTGCCTCCTCTCTTATGAGACCATGTGCCATCGCCATCCTCTCTATACCAATGGTAGTCTCCGTTAGGCATTACAACCAGCAATACCGCATATCCTCCTGTCATTCCAGGTTGGAAAGCTTGGAAGTTCAAGCCCATTGCTTTTGCATCAGCTGTGGCCAAATCAATCAAGTGCTGGTTTCCATCTGGTGTTCCAGAGATATATGTAGCATCGTAAGGATCGAACTGTCCACTAAGCAAACCTGGTTGAAGTGCAAATTCATATGTTTCATCTCCAGATGCTTCTGTCCGCGTTTTCAAGTCTTGATTGGTTACAGGATTATTGATCGTATCGAATGCGTATGCGTAACAGTTAGTTCTTTCAACATATTGCTCATCATTATAGTCTTCAGCCGAGAACTGGAATACATGTGGGCTGGTTGCAGGCGGTATTTCAACTGAAGGTACTTCAGGCTCAATCTGCGAGCAACCTGTCAGCAGCAATAGCCCTCCAATCACAACTGGGAGAAGCCACGGAAATCTACCAGTGTCATCAGTGTATTTCATAGGGTTTTCAAAACAATAAATATAATTGTTCATTGTTATGGGCGTATCCAAGAACCCTTTTATTCTATCTACTGAAGTGAACCTGCCTGACATAGGATGATATTCTCGCTCCTGCGCAAAATAGGTTCCTGTAACACTATCTGAGATAAAACCCGAATACCCAAAGGGTTGCATTGCCCCCTGGTTATCTAATAAAACGTTTCCGAACTCATCGTAGCCATAGCTTTCTAGGAGCGTGCCCCCTTCGTCATAGTAGCGTAAAGGGCTCCCCAGCTCATCGCGCAAGAACGCACTTCCATCAGAAAACACCACATTGTCGTCCCATGAGAAACTGCAGGCTTCTTCATTATCTGTCACCTGTAATAGATTATGGTATTGCTTGGTTAAATCCAGTACATAGCTAATCTGATTGGTTGGGCAGAGAGCGCCTGCTGTCTGCTTACCTACTCTAAACCCAAGGCCATTGTAGTCGTAGCTTGCTACCTGTCCGCTTGCATTGGCTGCCTTGGCGAGCCTGTTTAGCGGGCTAAAATCATAAGCTTGAATTACGGTGTCACCCTCAAGGATCCTCGTCAGGTTTCCCCTTGCATCATAGATGAAGTCTTGGGCAAGCTCAGGGCTTTCAGCACGTAGAAGCTGGTTGAGAGAGTTGTAGCTATACTCTGTCCTTACGCCTCTATCTACCATGTAGTCTCGGTTGCCGAACCCATCGAAGCCGTACTCTCTTATTTGCTCGCCGTCCTTTGCGACCCCGGTAAGCCTAGAGAGAGCGTCGTAAGTGTATTGATATTCACCGCTATCATCTCCTAGGTTTCGCCGGTACTTATCAATCGAGGTCTTATTCAAAGAGTTGTCATAGGCGTAAGCGTATCGATCCAATACACCCTGACTGTCACTGTGAACAAGTTCGGAAAGCAAGCCGACATCGTTGTAGGAAAACCGAGTGCTCAGTCCATTTGAGAATGACTTCTCAGCAAGCCTGCTGTCTTTGTCATAGATGTAGCTAACTCGATTATTACCGTCATTTAAGGTTTTCAAGCGCAAGGCTTCATCATAGAGGTAGGTTACTGTCTTGCCATCAGGGTAAACGATGGAAGTTTTTTCACCTGAAGAACCATAGGTATATTCAACCCTCTTGCCATTGTGGTCTACCACCTTTAAAGCTCTACCAGCCTCATCAAGCTCAATGGTTGTTATGCCCAACCAGTCCTTGATTTCTGTCAGCTGCTTGAGTGCATTGTAGGAAAAATAGACGCTCTTTCCGTCAGCATAGGTGACTTGCTCAAGCTGCCCTGATAAGTCGTAGCCATATTGTGTCAGATACCCTTCCTTGTCTAGCTTGGAGCCGAGGTTACCCGACATGTCGTACGTGTATGACTCGCTGTTTCCCAGCGAGTCGATGACTTTTTCAATTTGGCCGAGCTCGCTACGCATGTATCTAGTGATATGCAAGTGGGAGTTTTGCTTGTTAATCCCTTGCGCTTCATGCAGCTCTGCAAACTGCTCTACCTTGGTCAGGTTGCCTAGCTTGTCATACTCGTACTCTGACCTGCAGCCCAATGCATCGATGACCGAGGTTAGTTTGCCTGTTGGGGAGTAGGCATACCTTGTAGTATTGCCGTTTGTGTCGACTACAGCGGCTACATTGCCAGTAGCATCATAGGTAAAGGTTTTGACCTGTCCGCAGTTGCTAGAAACCCTGATTATCTGGTTCAGGCAATCATAGTCATAGTAGAGTGCATAGCCATCTTGAGAAGCCTGGGACAACAGATTCTTGTTCTTGTCATAGGAAAACATGGTGCTTCTACCATCTGGGTGGTGTATCTTTTTGAGTAGGCCTCCTGGAAAGTATTCATGTTTGGTTATTCTGCCTGCTTTGTCGGTAATCTCGTTTATCTTGCCGAGAGGAGTATAGGTATAGCTTGTCTTGCTTCCTGAAGGATCTTCTTTGCTAGTCATCTGTCCAGCTTTGTCGTAGGCAAACAAGTTTTTCTGTCCAACTGCATCAGTTATCTGCGTTACCTGGCCAAAACGGTTATATGCAAAACTGGTCTTTGCGCCAGAAGGCTCCACTATATCCTTGACTCTATTCAGCGGATCATATGCAAGAGATATCTTCTCTCCCTCAGGCCCACATATCTCTGTTTTGTTACCATTGGGGTCATAGGCATATTTTACAGTGGCTCCTCTTGCGTTTGTAACGCTCTCTAGCCTGTTTAACCTGTCGTATTCATAGCTTGTGGTGTTACCTAGAGCATCTGTTTGCCTAGACACGTTCCACATCAAGTCGTATTCAAGGTTGGTCTCACTACCCTCTTGGTTGACTGTTTTGCTCGGCTTTCCAAGACAATTATACTCCCACTTCAAGGTTGAGTTGTCAAAGTCAACTATCTGAGCAACCTTGCCTTTTGAATTGTACTCGTAGATGCGCTTACGCCCTTCAGCGTTAGTAACCTTGGTGATATCTCCTTGCTTGTTGTGCTCGTAGCTAGTCTTGTTTCCTTCACCGTCTGTCGTTTCGATGACGCGGTTTAACTCGTCATAGGCATATGTGATTGTTGAGTATGGATTAACAACCGCTTGGATATTTCCACGCTCATCGTAGTTGAGGTGTATTTCGCTTGAGTCCGGCTGAATAATTACAGATGGTTGACCGTCTTCATTGTATTCAAGCTTTGTAGTTCTGCCTAGGGCATCTACGACCTCTACCGCATTGCCCTTCTTGTCATATCGCGTACTAAGGGTAACCGTGTCATCCATGCGTACTCTTGTTGGTTTGTTGAGATGGTTGTACTCAAATAATAGCCGCTCCCCAAGCGCATTTTCTGATTTAATCAGATTACCTCTCCTATCGTAGGAATACTTGGTGGTATTACCACGCTTATCGGTATGACTGGTGCGCAGGTTCATGTCGTTATACTCGTACTTATCGGAACCATCTGAGTAAACTGTCTCTACACTTCTAAACATATCATCATGTATATATACGACTTCGTTGCCGTTTTGCTCAGTTAAGACCAGCTTGTTTTCTTCATCATCGTAGAGATATGAGATGGCGCCACCGTCTGGGAATACCTGCTCTTTCATGCGGTGGTTTTCTTCGTAGGTATTACTTAGGGTGGTGATTCCTTGTGGGTTAATAATCTTTGAGAGTTTATTTGTGTCGTCATAGGCAAACTGGTGTTTGGCAGAGTTTTCGTCAGTGATGCAGACCAAGTTGCCATCTGTGTAAATGAAGCTGACCGTACGTTTTGAAGAATCACTGACTTTAACCAACTTGTCTTTTTCATACTCAAAATGAAAGGTTTGACCCGAATTGTTTTGTACTTTTTCGAGCACTCCTTTAGCGCTATAGAAAAGCTCTATATGGTTAGAATTTCTATCTTCTTTACGTAGCAGTCTGCCATTTTTGTCAAAGATATAGCTAAGACCTTCATGACTTACATACTCGAGCCTACCCCCTCTTTCATAGAGATGATTATCCAGGTTTTGGCTTTGGATATAAGCACCACTTTTGTTTTTGACAAAGTATTCACGTCTGCCATCTTCAAACGCTAAGGTGGCCTTACTTGCATCTAGTTGAAGAAAGACCGCTAAGCTATGCATCCAGCCAGGCCCCAAACCGTGCTGCTCTTTTTCTTGGGCGTTATAAAACATCTTAAAAGACAGAGGCATGAGCCCTTTAGAGGCAAGGAACTCTTTTTCATAGACGAAGTTTCCTGTGGCCATGTTTACTGGGTCTCCGCCGTAAGCACAGCTCGTAAAGTTTAGTCCTAAAAGCTGCGCTAGAAGCTCTCCTGCAGACATGGAGCCTGCCAAAGCATCAAGTGCTCCTAGTCCCATGCCTTGAATCTTTTCAAAGAAGGCACCTGTAAATTGAGCCCAGCCTTCAGGTCTTGTGATGGAGCCTTGTCCTTGAGCTATCATGAACTCAAGTTCATCTATGCCACTTGCATAAGTATCTGCAGCACTTGTAAGCCTACTAAGCTTTTCTTGATTGTCTTTTGCTTCTGCGAGCATGCTTTGTATATCAAAGGTGAGAGAAAGCTGCGAATAGCTTAGTTTAGAGTTGATGCCAGTGAGCTCATTGAGCTCTTTGCGATAGGCATCGTAGCGTGTCTTTAGCTTAGTACAACAACCGCTAAGCTCTCCTTTGGCTGAAGCACAATAAGACAAGAGCTCGCTATGGCCTATTGTACCAGCACCAAATATTGCTCCAAATCCTTCTGCCTCTCTATGAAGATCCTTGGCTAGCGGCAACACTTTCTTTAAAAGACAGGTAACATCTTCGATGTTTTGTCTAAAGACTTTAAAGCTTGCCTTCCACTCACCACTATTGACAGAAAAGCGGTCAGCTGCTTTGCCGTGCCATGAAGAACGTATCAAATCACCTTGCGCTTTAGAAAACTCCTGGTCTATGGTAGCTGCCTCTGTAATTGCTTTATCAAGCGTGTCGACGGTTTCTTGTAAAGTAGTAATGTTCAGTTGGAAGTTCACTGGTAGAGCCCCCTCTTATAGC
>WQXH01000015.1 GCA_009784945.1 Coriobacteriia bacterium
CCCTGTTGCAGGACTCTGCTGCAATAACTTTCCAAATCCTGATGGATTCATGCGCTGAGTGCTGCAGGGAAAGGCTCGTCTCTTCTATCAATAAAAGATTTGCGTTGTGATTTTCAATCGGCCACCGTTGACGAAGCCCTTGATAGAGCCAGATTCGAATTGGGTTGGCGAGTCAATTACTCAAGCCATCTTAAGTCAATTTCTTCGTAGACTCCAGGGTACACCTGGATCACCTTCGCTATTTGGGGGCCGCAATTAGGAACAATGCTTATTTCACTACCTTCTGTCACAATAATACCGTCCACCGGAGTTCTCATTTGATCCCGCTTTACTATGTATTGGGTTAAACGATACATGTCGATTCCTGGAAAAGGTTCATAGATTGGTTCTTGGCATTCTGAAATCAATATACTTACTTTTGACCTATCACAGAATATAGTTTCTCGTGCTTGGTAACGCTGCAGGGTATTATTTTTACCAAGTAATTCTGGCAAATCGTCTCCTAAGAAAGATATAAATAGCCTTGTCCCAGAGACAGGAAAGAAAAACCCTCGATAAGTTTCCATGGGCACAGTCCAAAGAGGTTGATACTTGTGTGACTCATCAAAAAACAATACCGGATTGTCAGAAGTCAAATAAAAGCAACTGCTTTCATCTTCTTCAAGAGATACGACTGCCATTGTTGGACTAGCCTTTAACCAGTTTTCCCTCAGGCGATCTCTCGCTGTATTAAATGATTGCATAAAAATGTCTTTACCGTTTGCTTCTCCAAAACACTCATAAATACCGTGGTAAATAGCAATAGTTTCCTTTTGTCGAAGAGCGGTCAGCATTGCAAAATCAATAAGATTGCAATAATCGTGAGGAGCGAGAGACTTAGTCTCTCTTGCTGCCCTCAGAGAGTCACTCCACATCTTCTCGTTGCTAGAAAACCAGTTTTCTATCTGGTTTTTCTTTGTGTCGCGAGATTCATATAAATTGGGTTCAACTGTGAGAGAGCGGGTGCTCTGAAGTGGCTGTCGATTTCCGTGCACATCATAAAAAACCAGATCGGTGTCTTCGTATGTTTCTGAATAAGCTCGCGCATAACCACGATGAAGCTGATGTTGGTTTTGCTTAATTTCCACTAACCCTCTTTCCCAATTGATGAGAATCATTCTCCACAATTTGCTCTTACTGTTGTTTCAGCAATTAGAGACAGTTTTTTCATCATCATACTGCTGCCTTGTGTCGCACTTGACATGTTTCCATGATGCACTCTGTGCCGTTTGAACGTTTGGGCTATGTATAATTATTGGCGTACCAGTTGGTGGGAGATGCGCTCCTGCTATCGGTGCGCCTGTGGGTGGCGCTAGCGGCTCAATTTTCGCTTTAGTGACAGTACCGCTATGCAAATCATAGGTCACTCTGGTTTCGCCGTCAGTGAAAGACAGAACACCGTTGTCAAACACGATACTCTCGGGATCCCATTCGAACTGTACTTTTTTTAGAATTTTTCCATTTTCGTCAAATAATGTAACTGCACTGGTGGCATCTCCATAGACGATTGCCAGAGAGTGTCCATTGTCGAAGACCAATGCATATTCTATCGAAACAGGCGCTTTCTTTTTCCAAATCAGCTCCTCGCCATCAAAGAGCGCGAGGATGCCATCAAAGTTTGCGAGACAGCCACCAGTCGCCAAATAGAATTTTTTGCTTGGCGACGCCCACACCTTTTCTGATGAAAAACCGTAACGATCTGGATCATATTCAATCCTTGTCCAATTGTCCCAAAACTCGAGCTTTTCATCGCAGCTGATATAGTCCGCCACTACTGCCCTCCTTCTCTCGCAGTCAAGATAATCCGAGTAACTACAAAGTTTTTTTCGCTTTCCTCGAGGGCAACCTTCATGCGGAATAAAAGTCGCCATTTCTAATTTTACTTCATAAGCATCGCCAACTGTTCATCGGTCCTTTATTGATCATTCATTCTAACCGCAAGACCGAAAGAGAAAAAGAAAGTTTTTGAGTAAAAGAAACAATGCATTGCGCATATTATCCAACAATCGAAAGGAGAGCACATGTCAAACAATCCAACATTATTATGCCCACCAGAAGAGGAAGTGAAAGGAGCAAAGCAGATGGTAAAAACTGAGTTTGGGGACATTGAGGTAGTCAGCGTTCCAATAGAGAGCCTTGTGTCATACCTTGGGCATCCATTTCATGTACGCGACGATGAGGAAATGACAGCACTTGTCGTAAGCGTCAAAGAGTATGGGGTGCTGTCACCAGCAATAGCAAGAATCAAAGATGAAGGACACTATGAGCTCATCAGTGGGCATCGGAGAAAGAGCAAGCGAGCTTGCTGGTCTTACGACGATGCCTGTCACCATACTTGAGTTTAGCAATGAGCAGGCAGCTATCTTCATGGTTGATTCTAACTGCCAAAGAGAGAAGTTGTTGCTAAGCGAGAAAGCTTATGCGCATAAAATTAAGATGGATGCCTTGAGAAAACAGGGGCAGCGTACTGACCTCACTTTGCGACCAGTGGTCGAGAAGTCTAATAGCGCCGTTGCCGTAGGCTCAGAGAATGGAGAGAGCGCCAGGCAGATACAGAGGTTCATTCGCCTAACCGAACTGGTGCCACCACTGCTCAAGATGGTGGACGAGGGCAAGATAGCCTTTCGTCCTGCGATAGAAACTAGCTGCCTTCCGAAGAAGGCTCAGAAAGAGCTTCTTTCTGCAATGGAAAGAGAGGTTTGCACTCCGTCTCTTGCCCAAGCAATCAAGCTCAAAAAGCTTGCTGCTAAAGGTGTTCTCACGCCAGAGACCATCACCTCTGTGATGGCTCAGCAAAAGCCAAACCAAAAAGAACAGCATCGTATTCCTTGTGAGGAGCTGAAGTGCCTCTTCAAGCCCAACACTTCAGCTGAGGAAATGAACAAGGTCATCATCAAGGCACTTGATATGTACCGTAAACGCGAACGCAGCCGAGAGCAAGCCCGTTAGTTTGACTTATCCTCTGCATCCCATCTGACAATCGAATAACCCACACTAAAGAGGCTCCTGTGAGGAGTTTCTTCTCTTCGTCAGGTAACGGTACTTGCCAGCAATGCCTGTGTACTCCCACGTACACAGGCGCAGGTTAGGGGAAGGTTTGTGCCTTCCCCTAATACCCCTACCGCTAACTGGCGACATCTGGTCAATCATTCCCCCTATCGAAAGGAGTCCTCACGAGGATACGAAATATCAAGTTGCAGCTTTGTCTGAATGACAGAGAAGCAGACAGACTTGAGAAGAAGGCTGCACGCTGCAAGATGAGCAAGTCAGCATATGTCCGATGTTTCATTAATGGATACGAACCAATCTCTGCGCCGCCCACAGAGTATTACCGCATACTCGGTGAGCTTCGCGCCATCGGCAACAACATCAACCAAATAGCTCACCGTGCAAACGTGACTGACGACATCAGAGCTGAGGCGTACTGTAAGGAATATGCTGTGCTCACTAGGATTACTGACGACTTAACCAGAGCCTTCTTGCCCAGAAAGCACGGGTGCTAGTATGGCGATCACAAAGATATTTCCTGTTCGCCAGCGTTTTGACCATGTGCTTTCCTATATAACTGACGAGGCAAAGACCGTAGGCAGCACTCTTGTTACAGGCATCAACTGCGCACCTGAAACTGCCTATGAGTCGATGAGTGCTTCGTTTGCATTAAACGATAAGCCGCTTCGTGTGCAGGGCTACCATATCATCCAGAGCTTTGCCAAAGATGAGGTCAGTCCAGTTGCTACGCACGAGATAGGAGTTAAGCTAGCGAAGCGTCTATTTGGTGAGAGCTTCCAAGTGGTTGTCTCTACCCATCTCAACACTGGCATTATCCATAACCACATCGCACTTTGCTCAACATCATTCATTGATGGACACCGCTATCATTCCTGCAAGACGAGCTACCAACAGATACGCGAGACATCAGATTCTTTTTGTTCAGAGCATGGTCTTTCTGTCATCGAAAACCCAAGGCGTGGGAGATACAAATCCACAGCTGAGGTCAAAGCAGAGCGGAGCGGCAATAAGACCTGGCTATCTATCATCAAGGCTGATGTCGATGAGGCAATCACAAAGGCAACAAGCTCAAAGCAGTTTCTTGCTAATCTGCAAAGGCTTGGATATGAAGTCAAGGTGGGTAAGGATATCTCAGTAAAGCCGTCAGGCAAAGAGAGATTTGTGAGACTGGCAAGAAACCTTGGAGATGGTTACACTCATGAAAGCATTACCCAGCGAATTCTAAATCAGACGCCTCAAAAGAGGGTGATACCTAGGCAAAGTCACTCAGTGGAGAAACCGAGGAAGCTGCCTAAGTTTGCTCGCGGCTCACTTTTCGCTCTGTATCGTCACTATCTGTATCTCTTAGGCTATTGGCAAAAACAGAGCAGTAGCTCCAACACTCGAATACACTATCTCCTTAGAGATGACATCAGGAAGCTTGATGCCTTCATTGAGGATGCCCGACTGCTTAAACGCGAAGGTATTGTAAACAGAGGTCAGCTCGATGGCTTTTACCACCGCACCAGCCGCGCGATTGAGGAACTGGTTGATGAGCGCAAGTCGCTCTACAGTGCGCGGTTAACTGATTAGCCTGAAAGAGCCACCAATGCTAAGGTGCAAATTGTCCATATAAACAGTCAGCTTAAACTACATCGCGCAGAGATTCACCAGTACAATCGCATCGTTGATCGCTCAGGAGAAATCCTTAGCAAGATTGACCAGATTGAGCGGGCTGCTAACACCCCGCTTCAAGAGAGCCGAAGGAAACATTTACCAAACAATGAACGCTGAGCAAAGCTCCCTTGCACAGTTGCAAACAAACACTATCAGCTCATGATAGCCAGCGAGAAGGCAGAGCTGTGCGGTGCTGTGCTATCATTTTTGAAAGCAATAGAACTCGTTATAGCACTGAGGAGAAGTCATGGCAAGAATAGAGTCAGGCAACATCATCAATAAAAGAATGTTCGTCTTTGAACATCAGGCTCACTTTGAGAACCACATATATCAAGCTGTTGCAGACGAAATACAAAGGCGTGCGCTACCAGTGCAGATTGCTGTTCAAAAAATGAAATCTGGCGGCATGTTTATGGGGACAAAAGAAGACGTAATAACGATTACCTCAGCGGGGTTCAACCCGATTTACATTATTACTCGTACTGTGGGCTCGTACCTATATGTAAGTATCGTCACAATGGCCATCTATGATTTCTCGAAGGTGGAAAACATTTTTATGACCGAGTCGATCAATGCATTTTGGAGCGCATGTTTAATAACCCTACAAACAGCCCTTGAGAATCTTGGACTACAAGAGCAACCAAAGAGAATAACTGGGGTGGACTCGTAATAGCTTTAGGCACAAAGTAGCAGCCTATGTGACAAGCATCCTAGTGGCAACTAGCTAAACAGCGGCTCCCTGTTCGAAAGATGCACTGTTGTTGCCTGCTACCTTTATAGGTTAATCAAACATCCCAATCACTAAACTTGCCATTAACCGAAAACTTGCTTGGTAAGGGTGCCCATTTACCCCTCTAAGTGTGGAAGTTAATGAGAAGAGAAAAATTCTGACTTCGTTTTTTTCCTCTGAGTGGGGAAACAAGTGAGAGAGTTTTTCTCTGCACCTTGAAAACTCAATAGCCAACTGTCTGGGTAAGGGCAGGAGCGCGCCACGCGAAGATAGCCCTCGTAGACGGTTGACAGTATAGCGCCAGGCGGCGCATAAAAGTCGTACACCCAAAATACAGCTCTGTCCTCAAGCCCGCCTGGCCTTACATACCACGCCTTTAGATGGTATCTATTCGAAAGGCTAAATCCATGACGGCCACAATCAAAAGTCCAGCTCACCAATCGGAACAAATAAGACTTGAGGACACCAGCTACAGTTTCTGCGAAACAACTACTACAGATGTCGAGAATTACACCTTCACCATCAGCACTTACCAGCCTGTCGGCACAAGCCTCTCTGCTTTGGAAAGTCTTCTGCCGTTAGTATCCAAGCGCATCAATCGCAGCCTTGCTAAGCCAAGCTCCTTCATGCTACCTTCAGATCGCAAAAGCCATACGGTCACGGTGCAGGAAGGAGGTAAGAAATGAAAAGGAATCAAGGCATAGCGGCGCTTTACATGAGACTCTCAAGAGATGATGAGCTAAAAGGTGAGTCCAACTCAATCACTAATCAACGCAAGGTCTTGACTCAGGTGGCCGCAGAGCAGGGATACCTAAAAACAAAGGAGTACGTTGATGACGGAGTGAGTGGTACTACCTTTAACCGCCCAGCCCTTAATCAGATGGAGCGTGACATTGAAGATGGTTTAATTGCTGCGGTCATCGTGAAGGACTTATCACGTCTAGGTCGTGACCATATTCAAGTGGGACTATTCACTGATAGCTTCTTGGTCGAAAACGACATCCGCTTTATTGCCGCCCACGACGGCATTGACTCAAGAGATGGAGACAACGAATTTTCCGCCATCAGAAACGTCATGAACGAGATGTATGCCCGTGACGCCTCAAAGAAGGTGCGTAACTCCTGTCGCATCAGGGGAAGTGCTGGTGAGCCCTTGGGGCATCCTCCCTATGGCTACGAGAGGGATCCAGACAACCCCAAGTTCTGGAGAATAGATGTTGAGGCAGCCTCAGTGGTACGCCGCATCTTTGCACTAGCCCTAGAGGGCAAAGGAATCTCCCAGATTGCCGACATCCTCACAGCAGACAAAGTGCTTGTACCAAAGCATTACTGGGCATCCAAAGGTATCGGGCGAGGTGGTGCGTATATGTCTCAAGACCCATGCGACTGGTCTCACACAACCGTGCTTACAATGCTTGCCAGACGTGAGTACTGCGGAGATGTAGTCAACTTCAAGACAGAAAGCAGGTCATTTCGGAGCAAGAGCAGAAAGAAGGTCTCTGAAGGCCAGCAAATGGTGTTTGAAGATGTTCATGAGCCCATCATAAGCCGCGAGGATTACAAGCGCGTCCAGCAAAAGTGCACAGGCGCTAAACGGCGCCCCGCAAAGACGAAGCGTAACATCTTTTCTGGTCTGCTTCGCTGCTCTGACTGCGGTGGCACCCTTGGCTTTCACTTCAATCAGACTAACCATGAGATTACCTATTACAACTGCTCAAATAACAATAAGAAAAGGAAGTCGTGCGAAAGTACGCACTACGTGAGAGCAGACTTCTTGGAACAGATTGTCCTAAAGGAGATCAACAGTCTGATCAGGTTTGCCACGCAAGACATCGAGCTCTTTGCAGATAAAGTAATGAAGTCCCTCAGCGATGCTGCCATAAGAGACAAGAAGTCGCTGGAGCTTCAACTGCAAAGACTTGAGACTCGCAACAGAGAGCTAGATATGTTGTTCAAGCGCATCTACGAGGACTCTGCACTGGGCAGTCTCTCCCATGAACGCATGTTGAAGCTGACGACAAATTACGAGGACGAGCAAGCCACACTGGAATCGCAGATAGCAATAGCACAAGGTAGTTTGAAAGAACTGGCAGAGCGAGAAACTAACCTAGCGTTCTTCATCGAACTGGTGCGCAAACATTCGCGCATTCGTAAGCTCACTTCCGAGATCATCCATAGCTTCATCGACTACAACAAGATACATCAGGCAGTAAAGGTGGACGGACGCTGGCAGCAGAGGGTTGATATCTTCTACAACTGCATTGGCGACTTCCGTGTCCCCGCCGCAGGAGTCCAGAAGGTAGGGCGCGAGACCACCCTGCTCACAAGAAAAGGCGTGACCATCAGCCACGCCCCGCGCCTAGTTAAAGCTTCTTGAGGACTCACGAAAAGGATCCTCAAATCCTTTGTCGTGATTAATACTGGTCGCCTTATCGAACACCGATATAAACGTCATTGAGCGTGCTAGACAGGTGAGCCTCGGGCAACACAACCAATGTAGCACAGAATTGCCAGCAAACAAAGAGCCGCTCTATTCCTGTGGATTGCCAGAGGGTGCTGTTGTCGTTACCAAACTCACGCGTCAGCACAGACAAAGATTTACACAGGAAGAAATCCAGGAAATTGTTAGAGGCTATACCGAGCATGGTTTGACTGTTAATCAGCTTGCGGACAACTACTCATGTCACAGAACAACCATCAGCAAGGCACTCAACGCCAGCGGGGTTGAGATAACCATACGCAAGCTCACTGCCGACCAGGTCAAAGAGGCCACCGAGCTCTATCAAGCAGGTCGCTCTCTGCGCGAGATTGCACAAGAGATTAAGTCTGCCAAGACTACTGTTAATGAGGCGTTGATAAAAGCAGGAATCGAAATGCGAGAAGCCCAGAGGGTGCCACGGGAGGCTGTTTAGTCACAACCAAGCTGCTGCTTCAGTGGTTAGGCAAAATAGTCTTGCATTTCTATACGATTATCTATACAATAGTATGCATGAAGTTTGAATGGGACAAAGCCAAGAGCCAAGCTAACATTGAGAAGCACGACATCTCATTTGAGGAAGCGGCACTAGCTTTTACCGACGACAAACGTATTGTCGAGCGCGACACCACCCATTCAACTTCTACCGAAACGCGATATTTTCTCTACGGCGATACAGGTCGAGGTATCGCAACGGTAAGATTCACAATAAGAAACGGCAATATCCGTATCATTGGGGCTGGATATTGGCGTAAAGGAAGGAGCATATATGAGCGCAGTTAAATATACCAATGCACCAGCTGATGTTGATGCTGCCATGGACGCAGCAGTGCGCGTTAATGATGATTTTTTGCCATCACCGGAATACTTTGCAGAAATGCTGGCAAAAGAAAAGATTAGTCTCAACGTTGATCGCCATGCAGTAGAGAGCTTTAGAGCTTATGCTAAAGCACATAACCTAAAGTATCAGTCTTTGATGAATCAGGTTTTGAGCGCTTATGCTAAGCGGCTACAAGCTAAGTAGTTGTATGGCTACGCACAGGTAGCATTGCAATGCACAATAATTGTATGATATTATGTTAATGTATCATCCATAGGGATACTGCCGCTCTTCGAGCGAGTCGGTCATTTACACTGGCAATCCCATGCCTGCGTTTTCATAACTTGACCGGCTCGCTGGGGGAGCGGTTTTGTGCTCGCAGCAAAAGCAAGCCGCTGCACATGATCAGTACATAATCGACCAGGTTCAAACGCTCAGCAATCATGTCAACTCACTACACTATTTACTAATAGCATAATGTTGCTATAATGGTTATGTATTTATCATGAAGAGCAATCCAAGAAAACTGAATTCAATCAGAAGAGTGTTCTGGGCACTACTGCGTCGCCCTGCTCCGTTCGTGCTGACTGCTCTTGCTGTTTCACTCTTTTTGTTAGTTGGATTTGTCGAGAGCGAAAGTGCGCGCGGACTGAGTGACAGCGACGATCCCAACAGGATTTTTGTTACTGATGTAGCGGGTAGCGAATGCAGTGTTTATTCCCGTAGCGTACTAGATTGGGCTAATCGTGATGATGATAACACTGTCAAGATTCATGTCTATCAGCCAGGAGGCCCCACTTTTCAAGATAGTAGCGGCAATGGTTACATCGTACTCCTCTTGACCTGCAAGGGGGTAAAAGTCGATGGCTTTAACGGCAAATTTGACTATAGTGGCAAGACATGTACGATGATATTTGATGTTACCTATGATACGTGGTTTCGAAATAAAACGAGCCTTTATTCTGGAGTCGTATACGATCCAGCCGACGAGACAAATAGCTTACGATGTCTCTCTGATATGAATCCAGCCAGCTACACTGGCTCGGATGCTGGCAAGAGATATGTCCAAGATCTGTACAACAACCGCTTCAACGGTCGCCAGCTCAAAGACGTAAGTGGAAAGACACCTCATTCCCCAGGGGGGCACAGCGAAGTCTGGTTACAGGGAGGTCAAATAATTCTTGATGCCAATGGAGGCAAGTGGTCTGACGGCAGCACAGAAAAAACAGTTGATTATTCCCTGAATAGAGACAGCACGGCCAACACATGGATTAGCTCAGGGTGGACATTGACGTTACCTGACAGTCCTGAGCCTCCCGATGATGAGTTAAAGTTTGCTGGATGGTGGGATCAAAAGGATTATGACCGAGACACGGGAGAGGGAGGAAGACGGGTTTCTGGTGGTGCCTCAGCAGGTGGTGTGAGCGGTGATCTCAATGGCGCAATCCCAGACAGAATCTACGCCCATTATGCCCTCAAGCCTGTTGCCGCTGACCCTGGCGCTCCAAGCCCCTGTGAGGCGGCCAGCGAGGGCTGGGGCTGGGTTGCCTGCCCAATAATCACTGCATTGCAGGGTATAGTTGACTGGGCAATGGAAGGCATCACCGATTTTCTAGATTACCAGTCGCTCAATGAGGGTGGCGACACCATCAAAAACGTTCATGGCGCGTTCATTCCCATTGCTAACATTGCCTTTGCCATTGTCTTTCTCATTATCATTTACTCAACAGCCATAAGCGGAGGAAGGCAGTAGTGTTTAGCAATTACTCTGTCAAGAAAATCCTGCCACGGCTTATTATTATCGCCATTGCCGTCAATCTTTCCTTTTATATTTGTGCTGTCTTTGTGGACATCAGCAACATCTTGGGAGCAAACCTCAAGGACTTCGTTGTGAATTTTGGTGGCACTCTTCCTGGTCAGCATGATGGCTTTGGCGAGATTGTTGCAAACATCTTTGGGGGAGCAGTTGGCATACTGGCTGGGATTGGTCTCGTCCTCCTCATAATCATGAACCTTGGAACGGTGGTCATTGGGATATTGCTGGTCTTTGCAGCTCTGGCTTTGCGAGAGGTGCTGATAACGGTCTTTATCATTATCTCACCCATTGCCTTTGTCATGTATTTGCTGCCAAACACAGAGAAGTGGTTCAAAAAATGGCTCAGTGAGTTTAGCCGCATGTTGTTTGTCTTTCCGATGATTGCCTTTGTTTGGGGTGCCACACAGCTGATTACCTTAATCTTGCTTGCAGATGGTTTAGATGTCTTCAAGTTTGTCATGGTCTGCTTAATACAAGTAGTGCCAGCTCTCACTATCCTTCCCATTATGAAAATGGGCGGCCAAGCTCTGGGGCAGCTACAGGGTCTGGCAGAAAAGGGCATGGCCAAGACGCCAATCAAAGACATTGGCAACAACCTGGGACAGGCTGCAAAAAGTGGCGGATTGAATGCGGCAGGTCGAGGGCTCAGCAGTTTAAGCAGCAAAGTTAGAGCGCCTCTTAATAGGAACGAAATAATAATGAGCGGAAAAAACAAGGGGAGAAAGCGATACATGAAAGACGGTGATGGAAATATTCGTGACATTGCAAATGATAATAAGGTAATTCCTGAGAGCGCTTTTAGCAAGGGGCGAGGTCTGCGTAGGTTTGGCGGAGCGTTGATTGGGGGAGCTGGGCGAGGTATAGGCGCTGCTGCTGGCTTTGGTGACGGTGGCCTCACAGAAAAAACCAAGCTGATGGCTGATAGTGCAAAAGGCAACACTAGCAGCGCAACAGGTACCGAAAATCTAAAGGTTAAGCTCGGCATCAACAAAGCATCGCTACAGGCAGATTTAGACAAGCATGAGTATGAATTGAGAGTAAGGACTACTGGCAAAAGTGGTGATCGCGTCATTGCGCACGAAGCAGCCAAGTTTGGTGCGGAAGATAAATATAAATCTGGCGTAACAGGCTCAGAATATCGCACTGCACAGATGGCTGCCGCAATGAACCCGAGCAGCGTGGCCGCACAGGCACGCTTCAGCCAAGTGCAAGACAAGATTGCACAAGAATCACAAGCTATACTTGAAAACTCTGGCGCGATGAGCGTGAGGGACGCAAACGGTAATGAGCAAAGGGTGAGCGTCGGCAATAACGCCAGCGATGTAATTGCAGGGCTAAAGGGAGAAGGGACAGGCGCAGCGCTCGCAGGTGCCAGTGCTGACCAGCAGAACATTGCAATACAGGCGGCATCTAAAATGCTGTCAACGCAACTCGCTTCAGCCAGTGGTGAGGGGGAGGTGGAAGCAATCAAGGGTCAAATTGCAGAACTAAAAACCCTTTCTAATTCGTTACACGGGGCAAATAAAAACATAGGCGCAGCCGTGAATTTCGATGCAATGAGTCGTGTCGCAGATGACAGAAAAGCAATCATCGACGCACGAAGTCGCGGCGTGGGCGGCGCATAGCCCTCGCCTCACCAACCTTGATAAATACGCCTTAGCCTGTTAAGATATTATTATGTCCAGCAGCAATCCCAATACCCCACCGAACAACTCTAACGCACCCAACCCAAACACTGGGTCAATGGGCAGCGCTGCTGTGAGCGGATGCGAACCAGAAAACCCAAACTGCCCTAACGACACTATCGGCCCAGAAGAACAAAAGTGGATTGACTGGTTCAAAGAAGATGATAATCATCGAGCGAGTGGCATCCCCGCAAACATTCTTAACAACACCCAGGTTGAGAAGGAAATTACCAAAATCATCAAGGATCGCCTCGACGCGGCACTGCCCGCAGGCGCAGAAACCTATAGCAATGACAGTGAGAGCTACGACCGTTCGGTTAACAACGCCGACATCAACAACTTTCTCAATGGTGACGAGATTATATTTTGTCAGCCAATTCTAACCCTGCGCGATGGAGAAAAAACCAATAGGCTGAGCCTGGAATGGGTTAAGCGCGGCAAATACGACAGGAGCATACGCTATATCCTGCGCGCAATGATTGGCATGTACCTGGTCAAGACAGGCAGCAAGGGCGAAAAGAGTGACGCCGTCTACTTTGCTAAAAACATCCTAAACGAGCTCGGCACCAATGCGTATCCAGGTGCCGACGAAGCAACCCTTGGTGCTGATGCGGCATTTATCATATCTCAAGACCCCTCCACAGATTTCTATGCCAGCGGCGTTGACAAGTCCCATGCATACAAGGGCAGAGGCTTTACCCGAAAGAACTCAGAAAAATGGGCAGACCAAACAAGCGATGGGGTAAAGGGGATAATATTTGGCGGTGGTGCTATTGAGACTGAGACTGCCAAAGACATTGGAATCAAAGTATTTCCTGACAGAGTAGGCATGGAAGCACTTGAATTCCCCGACAAAGTGGACAGTTACAGCCAACTCAACAACTCTGGCAAGCGGCGCATTGACGCAATGGCAGAATTTACTCGCACCTTGCTCAAGGAAAAAACCAACGCGGTAATCAATGGCTTTGACGGCAGTGACCAGGGGCTGTTGGTTGATGCCTTTCGTCTCTACAAACAGATTTGGGACAGTGGCGGTGATGATGCTGCCCAAGAGATGCTTGGCATGAGCCCTGGCAACTCCGAAAAAAACATACAAAAAGCAAGAGAGTGCGCAGAAACCCTCTATTGGGAATACGCTGGCAACAGCAACCTGTCGTATTACATGAAAGAACCGCTCTCTGTGGCAATAGCAGAATTTGTCGGCATCCCAGAAGGCAGTAGAAGAAGGTTCAGGGAAACTGGCTCAGCAGCGAGCTCCAGCGCGGATTAGTAGTCACCACAGCCAAAAGCAAATAGATATGCTATTCTTTAGGTGCTGAACTTACTTGGTTAACTTAACCTGGTTATGAAATGAATACCTGTCAAGAAGGGCATCTGTCCCCATTTTAGGTATTGTATTTCAATAACCTGGGTAAGTTCAGCGACTGTAAAGCGGATGCCCTTCTTTATATCTCAGGAGCAAAGAGGCGGCATCTCCCAAAAGAAGGGTTGGTTGCTGCGGTTATGAAGCTCTGCACTCATTTTAGCTATTTACATATTTGTGATAATATGTATAATGGTAGAGAAAATCAACAGCACAATAGAATAATTACTAATTGCGAGGAGGACAATGATGTCTAACCCTAATATAAATGCGCGCGGCAAAGCAGAACAACCAAAAGGAAAAGTACTCCGGCGGATTACAGAACTCGCGTTGACATTTACATTGGTCACAGGCGGCGCAACATTGGCCGCGTGTGATGATAACAGCAACAATCAAGGGGTCAATGAATTACCAGGCAACACGCCAATGGAGCAAACAGTCGAGCAACCCCCAGTCGATGAGCCAACAGTCGTCGAAACCCCGGCGAATAATATAGAGGTCAGCGAAGAGAATTTTTATCAAGAAGCTCGAGCCGCCGCCGAAGCCCAAGGATGGCGTTTTGCACACACGGGCACGATAGATGTTGATGGGGTTATCAAAAAAGATGTGGCGTTTGTTGGAAATAGCACTGGCGCTCACCTCCTCGCATTTTTCGATACGAGCAACGGTAGCATTAGATGGGTGGTTCGTGTCTCAGACAAAATAGTCGGCGAGGGCAACAGCCTCAGCACCATTCCTAACGTGAATCAATACATGTAATGCACCTATCACTGATCACCATGCTGGCTCAAGGGGATAGCTAACACTGGCGATTATCTGGCAATAATCCAATAATCTAACGTAAAACCCGAGTACGAAAAACAAGTCAGCTCTTTGCATACTATAATGTTAATGCTATAATACTAGCATATGCAGTGGGGATACGACTCAGCTCCTGGGGATGAACCAAAGGACAACTCGCAGCCGCGAGATTATTCAGAGGCAAAAGACTACTCCCAACCAGCAGATTATTCTAAACCAGCCGACAACTCCCAGTTCCTAGGTAAAGCAGAAAAAGAAGCGCAAGGGTCAGAAAAAGGTTCAGGAAAGATTAAGGACAACAAAGAGCTGGCCAAGATGGAGCGGTGGCTCTATGGCAAAAGCCCTCAATCAACAGAGACCAATAAAAGCAAAACGCAAGGCAAGGCGCGCTTTTCGGGCAGGATCAAAAGAAGGATTGGGCTCTCGCTCGGCGGGGCATTACTTGTTGGCAGTGCGGGAATCTTTGGCCCTGGGATGCTAGGTACAACAGGCATCCTTAAATTCTATGAGATGCTCAACGGGCACTTTAATATTGGCATTGAATCCATCTCTTCTCGCAGAGCAAACAAGGTCATAGCCAAGCAGATCAACAGCAGCAACCGCACGCCGAGTGCTGGGGCACTGTGCAGTGTGCCAGGCAAAATAGGTTGTCGGTACAAAGACATGAGCAACCGCGCCATCAAAAACCTCGAGCGGCGCACCGGCATCAGGGTCATCACTGCAAACAGAGCCAGCTTGCCAGGAAAGAGCCCCGTAGCGGGTCTATGGATGCCTGATGGCAAGATTTTGAGTGCCGTGGATTTTGACAGGTTGCTCAAAAATGGCGACCCCGAGCTGCGGCGTATGATGCGCCAGGCGATGAAACCACGCGTTGCCGTATGGGCAGGCAAGGCAACAAAGGCGTTATTTACCAAGCTCAAGATAGATAAAGCAGGTGGGTTCATCAAGGAAAGAACGGTGGACAAGGCCAGGGATAAAATCAAGGCGCGGCAAAAGGGGTCAACGGCCAATGTTAATACGAAACCGATACCGCTTTCAGGTGACGCAGATGCAGATGCAGGCGCTAATAGACAAAACTCCGCTGCCCAAAACTTCAAAGAAAACGTACTGGGCAAACAGCTGGGTTTTGACCTCGATAAAAATGTCACCTCGGCCGCTGCCAGAGGCGCTATCAGGGGTGCCGCCAAAGGCGTAACTGCTGGGGTTGGTATTATCGGTACGGCAGATATTGCCTGTACGGTGCTCAATATCATAGCCGCCATGGGTTACATATCAAAAGCAATAGGCGCAGAGCAACTGATTGCCTTTACAACAACCTTTTTATCATCGGTTGATGGACTAAAGGCTGGTAAAGCCACCACGGCTGGTTGGCATACTGCTGGGGAGCTACTGTTTAAGGTTGACCCAAATACAGGGCAAAACGCCTTTCAGTCCTTTGGCTATGGCATGATGAGTGGAAATTTCTGGGGTGACGAGCTCGACACCATGGAGTTCAAGCTCGGTGGTGGGTTTGTGGGTGATTTGGTAGATATAAAGAACCAGGTCATCAATTTGGTATCTCCTGGCAACCCCGATGCTGTGCGCGATGCTTGCGGGGTTATTCAAAACCCATTCGTGAGAGCTGGCAGTTTAGTCGTAGGCGTTGCAGCCATGTTTGTGCCCGGGGTTAATGCTGCACAAATCGCAAAGGTCGCGGTAACTGTGGGGATAGCTATAGGGCTTTTTGCGGCAATATCATTCCTCGTGCCCGTGGTAACTAGAATGTTAACAGGCGATTTAGTTGGACCAGACACCATGGGTGGCAGTGCGGGCAACGCAATGACCTCTGGCATGGGGGCACTCTCGGGCAAAAGCGCCAACTCTTTGGGCTTTACCACCATGTCGAGAGCTGAAGCGATTTCCTTTGACATCAATATACGGCAGCCCTACCTCGCCGAGGTAAGAGAAGACGAACGGCTGGCGGCAAACCCCTGGGATATTACTAATCCGTACTCGGTGGTTGGCAGTATTGCTGGCGGACTATTTCCGTATCTCAGCGGGGTGTCATGGAAATCAAACCTTGCCAGTTTGAGCAGCCTGGCGTTTAACCCATTCAAGGTGTTTTCTTCAAGCGTCAGCGCTCAAAGCGCAGAGCGGTACTACGAGGTGTGTGACGATGATGATTACAGAGACCTCAATATTGCAACTGATCCATTTTGTAATCCTGTGTACGGACTGCCCTTGAGCCTGGCGGAGGCTGATCCTGATGATGTGATGTTGTATATGTACAACAATGGCCATATCGACGACACAGGCAGTCCAAAATCAAAATCCTACAAGGATTTCTTGGAAAATTGCGTTAACAATGCCGCCCCGATTGGTTTTTATAACGAGGAGTTAGATGACGACGACATTATGCCCCAGGAGTGCATTAGGGGCGGCGGAAAGTTCGCTTATGACGAGATGTTCTTTATCTACACCATCGACGACTCTGTGTATCAGATGATGCAATGTATTTTGGATGAAGTTGGCGAGGCGTGTTATAGCGATGGCATGTCGAGTGGGGGTGGTAGCGGAGCACAATCCGCTGGTCATATTGGTGATGGCGAATTGAGCTTGCCAGTTAAGCTAGGCACCCCAATGACAAGTCAGTTTGGGTGGCGAACACTCGATGGAGTAGCCAATCTTCACTCTGGCTTAGATTTTGGTGGAGCGTTAAACGACCCCATCTATGCGGCTGGAGCAGGAAAGGTAACAGCTGCCAACAACGGCTGTGCCAGCACGCCAAATGATGGTTGTGGTGGAGGATACGGCAACTATGTGTATATCGAGCACAGTGACAAAATAAACGGAAATACGATAGTCACCAGGTATGCACATGGAGCACAAGGCAGTGTTTCTGTAAGCGTTGGCGACACGGTTGTTGTAGGTCAAGAAATAATGAAGATGGCCAACTCTGGCTGGTCACGGGGCGTGCATTTACATTTTGAGGTTCACGTTAATAGCACGCCTGTTGACCCTAGGTCGTATTTAGGGCTCTAACAGGATAAATAGGAGGAAGAATGATTAAGGCAATAACAACTATGAGTACCCAGAAGAAGTATATTCTGGTATCAGTGATTGCCCTAGTCGTTTTGCTAGCAGTCACAATTATCCCCGCAGCACTTAACAACAATGCAAACGAAGAGCCGAACCCAAGCCCGCAGTCCCCGCCCTCATCCACTCCCAATGCCACAGTAGCTATTCAGGGCTTTGCCGAGCAAGCCGAGAACATATCTGATGATCGTATTAAGTCAATCGAAGAAAATTTGTTTGGAACTATTGCACTCAACAGTGCTAATCCAAACCCTGCTGATGCCGTAATTCGTGAGGGCAGCTACCAACAAACGGTAGCAGACGCTGCAAAACAAATCTTTCATACAACCTTTATTGTAGATATAACGAGCCTCAAACAATCGTATCGCATCAGCGACCTTTTCTCTCCACTACCCCCTGAAGTCACAGGGCTCTACGACCAAACGACCTTTGTTCGATGCCTGGACACACATGAGCTGATATACGGTGAGTTCGATTGTCAAACGCTGGGGATGGGTATATGAGGCGGGAGCTTGGCAAACACATCTCCAACTGGCGGCTGGTCATAATTGGGATGGTCTTTATATTTTCATCGGTGGTAGCAATGCCTATCGGCCTGGCATTAGCAGCCAACGAAGACGATGGCGCAAGCACCATCTCAGCTGAGATGCGAAGATACCATGAGCTTGAGCTGCCCTTTTATGGGGATGGCTGCGGTAGTGGCGAGACAGCAGGTGGCACCACTTGCAGCAGCAATAGCGACATCGAAAATGCAAAAAATGCCGACAAGTCTTTCTTTCTTGGCAGCCCTAGTGAGTTGTCTGCGGCGTGGAGTGATACAGATGAAGCATCCATGCAAAGGCTGCTCGATAACTATGGTGATCTTGCTGTTCGTCTAGGCAATAAGTACGATGTGCCCTATGTAGCCATATTGGTGCAAATGCGCTACGAAGACCCCGAATCGAGATGTGGCGCCAATAACTTTTGGGGCAATGGCTGCCCTCCTGGAACTCACGATGGTGAAGCTAGCATTAAAGCTGCAAATCTAGGTGAAGGCTTTAATGAGTATGGAAAAACGCTCACTAACGGCTATCATGATCAGGCTATAGGCATCAAAGACCCGAAAGAGTATCTCGAAAAAATCGGGCCGACTTGGGTGCAGGGCGATGTTAACGACGCAGGCTATCACTTAATTAACGAAATGAAGAAATCTGTTGATGCCTTGGCGGCCTATATAGAAAAGATAGATTGGTGCAAGAGTCTGGGCGGCGGCGGTGATTCTGCATCGGGAAGCAACAGCGGAGGCGGCGGCTCAGTGTCTCTGCCAGAAGAAACTATTGCCAAATTAGAGGCCAGTGACATCAAGGGCAAAGCCAATAGCAACAAAGCTGCATACGAGGCTGGGGCTAATGACGCTGGAATACCGTGGCAGGCAATGGCGGCTGTTCACTGGCGCGAAGCGAGCATGGATCCTAATCGGTCTATTGCCAATGGCGAGGCCTTAGGTAGAGGCACTAGCATTGATGGCCAGGCGATAGGACAGACACTGTCAGAAGATGCAGTCATTGCCGCCAACAAATTAGTTAGCATAGCAAAGAGTGTTTATGATGTAGATATTACCTCGCCCTCTGCCTCTTCGGACGATTTTGCCTGGGCATTTTTGGCCTATAACCGAGGCTATATGTACCAAGACGTTGGAGAGCCCTTTAATAAATCACCTTATGTGATGAATTACTATGACTTAGATCACTGGGATATGAAATGGATAGAGGCTGATTCGTCTTACCGAGGCAGCCGCTTAAATAACATTGCTGGCAGTGTGAATGTGCAACTAGGCGCTCTGACCGTTTTTGAGTATCTTGGTGGGGTGAGCGGCGGCGGTAGTGGTGATGATTGCGAGGTTGTGGGCGCTAGTGGTGACCTACCCACAGAAGAAGAGCTCAGGCGAGCGCTCGATAATGCGGATAGCCTCACTGATGGCTCGGCAATCAATTCTGGAAACAGCACTCCTCAGACCGTCAAGGTTGCCAAGGTGCTCTGGCATTTCTTTAAAGACGACTTCTCGGTATTGAGTACGTATGAAGGTAGCGGCACTTCTTGCCACGTTGGCTCTAGCAGAGGCATGGGCAGAGGAATAGACCTCATGATTAGCGATTACCACAATCCAGTGGTTCGCAAACGGATAGAGGCGATTGCTGAGTGGATTAGCGACAACAAGGCAATGCTTACGGTAGTGGGCGTCATCTACTACGACAAAATTTGGTATGGAGCCGCAGGAACGCCGTATAGCAGCTGGAACGCATATCACAACCTGAGCAATGATACTCAAGCGCACAGAGATCATATTCACATATCAGTAGACGGGTGCAATGGATAGGAGGGGTCGTATGGCAAACAAGAATAGTAATCAACTGAGATACAACAAACGTGCTGTTGTTTTCGTAGCAACACTAGCCGCTGTTGTTATTGCCATCATTCTCTTTACTGTTATATCCTCGCTCACTCCAGAAGCAAAAATGAAGAGGGCAATCTCTGGCGAGATTGGACGAAGCGACTTTAGCATCGGCGAGGTTGTTATCCAAGATCAAGATTGGCTATTGGTGAGAACTTCGTCGGAGGATGCATACCTAAACATTGCCTACTCTGCGCTGAAAAAGAGTGGAGGGAGTTATGAATTGGTTTTAGGGCCAATCATAGACACCCAGGGCATGACTGCTGAGGACTTCTTTTTGCTTGGAATGCCTGACTCCTTCATTAAGTACTTCTTTGGCGATGGTACACATTTTGAGTTTAATGAGTTAAGGGAGCGTCACAACCCTGGATGGATTAGCGCCGTTGAGGCAGCTATTGAGCTTTATGCTAGGAAAGAAGGGGTTAAACCTTGGAGAGTAAGCCTGGTAAAAGATAGTTATGGCTTTGACAATAGGTCTGATGATACACTCACCCCCTATAGCAGGACATCATCTTTCAAGGTGGCCTTTGATGAGAATAAAACTAAACTGAGTGTAAAAACAACTGAAGATCTCAAAATGTCAATCAAACTATTTGATGAATCTGGAAGAGAGGTTTTTTCTGCTGGAGGCTTTAATCATTTTGATAGGTTTTTGCCACTAAGGGCCAATTTGCCAGAGGGCTATGCTGCGGTTAATCCAACAGGGATGATGACCCTTGTTGATGAGAACACGCCTGATTTGACCCGCACAAACCTGCCGCCTCTAAAAGCTGGCGATGTGGTGAGTCTGCATTACGCCTGCCCCAAAACCAATCTCAACCCAGAAGACATTTGCAGGGTGTATAGATACGACTATTACTATTGACCCAAATAAGGAAGCCCCAGAGGCAGGCACATCCTGTGCCGTTCGGGGGCTTTAGATAAGAAACCCCGGAGGAGGTGACTAACGCACCTTTCGGGGGTTTCATTGATGCAAATATAGCAAGAAGAGCGCGCAACGTCAATCGCGATATGTTCAGTTCGTTGTAAAGACATCGCATTGACAATATCTTTACACTCTGCTAATCTGCTTGCAGAAAGGAAGTGATTTCTATGGCAAGTTCATCTCTCGTAAACTTTCGTATGGATAGCGATCTCAAGGCAGACATGGAAGAGACCTGTCGCGATTTAGGAATGAATATGACTACCGCGTTTACCATCTTCGCAAAGAAAATGAGCAGAGAAAAACGAATACCCTTTGAGGTGTCTGTTGATCCTTTTTACAGTGAGAGCAACAGAGAGGCGCTTGCTAAATCCATGCGCCAACTAGACGAAGGCAATCTTGTTGTTAAGACCCTTGATGAGCTCGAAGCGCTGGCCAATGAGTAAGCTGGCCTTTTCGGAAAACGCCTGGGGCGAGTACTTGTATTGGCAGCAACAAGACAAGAAGACGCTTAAGCGGATTAACGCGTTGCTTAAAGATATTGTGCGCAATGGTTACCAGTGCATTGGCAAGCCAGAGCAGCTCCAAGGCGACCTTTCTGGATGGTGGAGTGTGCGTATTGACGAGAAGAATCGCTTGGTTTTCAAGATTAAGGATAACTCCATAGAGATACTCCAGTGCAAGGGTCACTACGACGACAAGTAGCAGCTGGCTTTGGCTCTACCACTGCCAAGCTGTAGGAGCTGCACGAGTTTCAAAAGGAGAGTTTCAAAAGCCCCTCTTTCTAAATAGAAATATTATGTATTTGTGTTACAATCGTATTTATGAATCAAGCCTTTATTGATGGACAAAACCTCTACATGAACACCAAGTCGCATGGTTGGAAAGTTAACCTCGTGCGATTTAGGGTGTATCTGCGAGAGAAGTATGCTGTTGATGTAGCCTATTATTTCTTGGGTGCAGTCGATGACGAGCACCAGGAGCTCTATGAAAGTATTCAAAGGGCAGGCTTTATACTAGCTTTTCGCGAGCATAACAGAAATATGATTGGAAAAAAGAAAGGCAATGTTGACACCGATATTGTTTTTACGGTAATGGAGAAGGTAGCCGAGGGCGAAGAATTTGATAAAGTGGTCTTAGTTTCTGGTGATGGCGACTACATAAAAATGGTCAAATATCTTGTTAAGAAAGATAGGCTGGAAAAGGTTCTTGCTCCAAACCGTAAATCTATGTCCTCGCTATATAAGCCGCTAACTCCGAAATACGTGGACTTTCTCGATAGCCCAGACATCAAGCGTAAAATTGTCTTATCGGAATCAGCGTATTCAGACACGAAAAAAGCGGGTTCTTCTTAGGTATCTCTCCGTTCGAATCGCCCGCGTCGGTATACCTCTATTTAAGCAAGGTGAGCCACAAAAGTCAATAGTTTTTGCGCGCGTTTTTGCCCTTTTTGCCTACCACTGCCAGGCAATGCCTGAAAACATGCCTCCGTAAAGATCGGTGAAGGTTGTTTGGGCACTGTTGTGTTTTTCCAGGGGTAGGAGTTGTTGTTTGGTGGGTGTGCCTGGGCGCTCGAAAAAGGTCAGGTGGTTGTACTGCCAGATAATCTCTGGAACTTGCCCAATGAAAAACACCTCAAACCTTGCCTTGAGCGTTGGTTCATGAAACGCCCTGGTTTCTTCGAGCAAGATTAGGCTCGATGGATCTGCTAATTTTTCATCGGGGGACATGTTAAAGGTTAAGGTGGTAGCCTCTCCGCGCATGAGTGGTTTGTCATAGTAGAAGCGATGGCGAAGCCCGCCACTACTTGGCTCTGTCTTTACTTTTGCAGTAGTCGAGGTGACTGTCGCTGGAATAGAACTGCTTATCTCTAGCCACCCCACATCATCAACCAAAGAGATGAGCTTGTAGGTCTCCTTGGTTTCTTGCCAGAGCTTGTCTTTGACCAAGGTCTTTACCTCAACGTATTCTTGAATGGTAGCGTTATGGGGCATGACGTTTGCACTAAAAGGCAGAGGTGCCATGGTGTAGCGCGCGCTCAAAAGTTGTATGGCAAGCTCTCTGAGTGCTGCATTTTCGTGTTTGGCTATGGCGTCGGTTTTGAGACCAACTCGCTTTCCGTAAGAAATGCGGCGCTCAGATAGTTTTGGCAGGGCTGCTGTCTCATTAGTCAGGGCATAGACTGCTATGAGCAAACTAGCAGCTTGTTTGTCTGGCAGCGAGTTAATTGCAGACACAAAGCGCACCTTGAGGTCAGTGAAATCTTGACTAGCCCCACCAAGAACTGCCAAAAGCGTAGAGGCATTACGCAGGCGCGCGGCAACAAATCCCCTGTCTTTTCTCAGATACATGAGGTCTGTTATCAAATCTTCGTATATGCCACTGTTTTTGTTCATGCATCCAAGTTTAATCCAACTTTGCCACAAAGAGACCTGAGCCATTCATACTGGCTGGCAAACGTGCTTGTTTATATTCGTATGCCTTTGCTTCTTACCACTGAGGCAAAGGTAAAAGAAAAGGAGAATTTCATGGCAAAGACAACAGATTTAAGCCCCTCCCTTTTTGGGGGTGCCGCCAGAGAGTATACGGAGCTGACTGGCTTGAAAAAATGGGAGGCACGCCAGCAATGCGGCCAGATAGTCAAAGCCACTATGGCTGCCACCTTACACGAACAAGGCAGAGGACTCCTAACCTCTACCGCACTGGAAAACGTTGGAGCACTCTCAGCGCTTGAAGCGCACCTCACCCAAATAGCCCCTCAAGGTGCAGAGCGCTACCGCCATATTGTGGATGCCTATGCTCTTGGCGCTGCCCAAAAGATAGCGAGGTGGTAGAGGTGAGCTTATGCGACATAATCACTACTGCTCTCATTGCGCTCGGCGTTCTTTTCTTCGTTGCTTGCCTCACCTTAACTTGGGTGGACTCAGCATTGGAGTCTCGCCGCCGTAGGCAAAAAGAGCGCAAAGAGCGTTTGCGCCAAGAAGAAGAGAGGCTTGCTTGCAATGCGGGATTGCTGGGCTCTTTTTTTGAGCTTCATGCAGACAGTATGCAAGCGCGCCAAGCACTGATTCGTGAGTCCTTTATTGCGTCTCAGGCAAACACAGCTCAGCAATCTCCCAATAAAACTATGGAGTTTGAGGTGCTGCCTTGCGAGCCAAAATGGCGTTAAAGAGTGTATTTGAGGGCTTCTTGACAGACCTACTTGTTCATTTTACAACAGCGTTTTTTGTAGCCACAAAACTGAGTCTTTGCCCTTACGCACCTCTGTAAGCTGCTTGCACACACCTGTCTCATCGCTTGGATAAGCACGTGCCCCAACCATTTCAAAAACAAGCGTTATGCGTTGCAATAGATAGCAAGGCCAACGCAAGCAGAGCAAAGAATAACTGGCCTTGAAGAAAGGACACGCAATGCCAACAACAACTATCACGAAGTACAAAACCATTATGGCTGACCCGCCTTGGGAGACAGAACAACACGGAGCTCGGCGAGGAGCAGTGCACCACTATAAGCTTATGAGCGTAGACGAGATTAAGGCCATGCCCGTAAGTGAGCTGAGTGCAGACGATGCTCACTGCTGGCTCTGGGTCACAAATGCCTCGCTTCGCTATGGCTATGAGGTGCTTGAAGCCTGGGGCTTTACACCAAGAAGCCTGCTTACCTGGATAAAGCCACGCATTGGCCTTGGTCAGTATTTGAGAAATAGCACCGAACACCTCATGTTTGGCACAAAGGGAAGCGCTCCGCTTAACTACAAAGGGCAGCCCACGTGGATGTTTGCACCTTTGCAAGAACACAGCCACAAACCAGAAGAGCAGTTTGCCGTCATTGAGCGTATCTCAAATGCGCCTTACCTTGAGCTCTTTGCCAGGCGGCCTCGCCAGGGCTGGGACATCTGGGGTAACGAAGTAGCCTCTGATATAGAGCTGGCAAGATACCCTGTGCCGCGCTACTCAACAAAGTATGGGCGCTACATGCAAAGGCAGGCAGCGCTGGGAGATCTTAGCCGCAGCCTGAGTAACACCAAGACGGAGGCGATATGAATGAGCGAAAGACCTCTATTGAAACGAGTGCTCACGGCAGTGCTCATGATTTCTGCAAGTGTGTGGCTTGTCAGCTGGAGCTTGAGCCAACTCGCACAAATCTGGTGGATGCTACTGCTTGTAGCAGTGCTGGCAGCTTTGGGGCTTTTAGGGTATCGCCTGTGGCAAAACAGGCGTTGGTAGAAATGGCAAGAAAGGCAATTATCATGGACAATGCGCAAAACAACAACTCAAGTGAGACTCCCATACAAAAGTCACGTGGCACAGCCCAACCACAAAAAGACGCCGCAAATGGCAACCGTACAAAGGCTGCCAAGATGGGACGCCCTGCTTCGAGCAGTACTGTGTACTTAGTGCCTCAGTTTAGAGACCCCCTAGATATTGAGCTTTTGGGCAAGGCGCTCATTTCCATTGCTATGAAGCTGCCGCCACCTGAAGAGGGCGCAGGCGAGCGCTCTGATGGTCGAGAGCTAGGCGGCAAGGAGCTTAGCAGCCAGCAGCCAGCAGGAGCAAAAGATGCCTTGGAAGACTGAGCCTCTTAGCTGGTTAGAAATCTTTTGGCCGCGCCCGCTCGAAGAAAAGAAGGTATTAGAGCTGCTGACACACCTTGCAACCCTGGCGCGCAGAGGGCAGATTGTCTTTGAGGTAAGGTGTGCAAAGGCAAGAGTGCGCTATGTACTAGGAGCGCATGACAGTGTGCTTTGGAGGCTTAAGGCTTTGCTGCAAGGGCTCTGTAGTGAGCTGCGCTTTGCGGGCAAGGTAAAGCGCGCAGACATGATAGCAGCCAAAAGCATCAAGCTTTCTAGCAAGGGGCTTGCAACCAATACACACAACCAAGAGGCACTGGTGAGAGCCATCTTGGCAGCTTTAGCACAAACCAGGGCAACTGGCGCAGAAACTGTTTTGCAAATTGTACTCGGCGCTTCTTTTGCACCCTCTATGCTGGCAGCCAAACCCGCTAACCCTTCTGCCACATGGCTTGACTACTTGCGCGGCTCTGTGCCGCCTCCGTCTTCTGAGTCGATAAGCTTACAAAAAGACAGAGTGGCACACCATGGCTTTGCACTTGCCATGAGGATTGGTGCTCTCGCCAAGGAAGGCGCTTGTCCCTCTCCCACAAAAGCACAAAGTCAAATGCGTGCGGTCTTTTGTGCCCTCAAGGTTGCAGAAAGCGCAGGGGTGAGGCTGCGTGCTGCCACAGACAAGCCACAAAACCTAAACCTTGCCACATGCCCCTGGTTTTATCCGATGCGGCTTTCTGTGAGAGAGCTGGCTGGCTTTTTGGCCTGGCCTATCGGAGACACTGAGCTACCAGGTACTGCCTCACTAAATCCTAAGATTTTGTTTTTACCAACATGGTATAAAGCCGAGACGCGCTCTTTTGGACTCAGCTCTGGCTTTGCAGGAAAGCGCCTTTGCCTTGGCATATCGGCTCGTGACAGCCTTGAGCATACTGTTTTACTTGGGCCTACAGGTGCAGGTAAATCCACCGCCATGTTAAACCTCATCTTGGCAGACATCGAAGCTGAGCGAAGCGTGTTAGTCATTGACCCTAAACACACCTTAGTGGGCGATATCTTAGAGCGCATACCTGATAAAAGAAAAGATGAAGTGGTCGTCATTGACCCCACTGACACCAGGCCTGTGGGCTTTAACCCTCTCGCTGATAGAACCCAGCACCCCTCACTGGTAGCAGACGGAGTCCTCACCGTGCTCCACGATGTATTTGCTGACTTTTGGGGTATCAGGACACAAGATATTTTATCTGCCGCACTCCTCACCTTGGTGCACTACGGGCAAGCTCATGGCGGAAATACCTCACTGGTTTGGCTGCCTGCCTTGCTGACGGACGCTCAGTTCAGGCATAAAATTGTGAGCAAGGTAGCAGCCATAGACCCTCTGGGCATTGGAGCTTTTTGGGCAGGCTTTGAAGCCTTAAGCCAAGCAGAAAAAAACCAGCACATTGCCCCAGTATTAAATAAGATTCGCCAGTTTTTATTGCGCCCGCAGCTTAGAGCAGTCTTAGGGCAAAGCAAGCCTCAGTTTAGCTTGAACGACCTCTTTGATAAAAGGCGTATTGTGCTCGTGCCTTTGAATAAAGGAATTATTGGCAAAGAGGCTGCCAGGCTTTTGGGCTCATTTATCGTCATGCAGCTTTGGACGCTTGCCCTTGGCAGAGCCAACAAATCTCCCGAGCAGCTACACATAGTAAACGCCTATATAGACGAGGTGCAAGACTATCTCTCACTACCTACCGACTTGGCTGACGCTCTCTCTCAAGCAAGAGGGCTAGGAGTGGGGCTAACCCTTGCCCACCAATACCGCGCTCAACTGCCTCCAGCTCTTAGAGCTGGAATAGACACCAACGCAAGAAACAAGATTGTCTTTGGGCTTGGCGCAACTGATGCAAGAGAGATGGCTGCGATGGCAAAGGCAGAAGGGCTCTCTGCCTTAGACTTTGAGCTTTTGCCTCGCTTTGGAGTCTATGCGAGCTTACAACAAGGTGGCAGGGCAACAGGCTGGATTTCTGGCTCTACCAAGCCTGCGCCACCAACAACCAGCTTAGGCGTGGAGATAAAGGCTTTAAGTCAGGCTCGCTTTGGCCAAGACGCCAAGCTCATTGAGCAAGAGTTTTTGGAGCTGATGGGCTATACACGCGCTCATGCAAAGACAGGCGGTTTGCAGGCAAATGCCACGCAGGCAAGTGAGGCGCAGGCTAGTGGAGTTCAGCCTGGCAAGGCACAAGATACGCCCATTGGGCGAAAGATGAGGGGCAGAGATGATGCGGATACATAGATTGTTTGGCAGCAGGGCTGATTGTCGCATCGGCTGTCGCATCGACCGACGCATCGCGTTGGCTATTTGTGCGCTAAAGCAAGGGCTACAAGCACAAAGTTGGGCTTTTTGGGATATGACTGACTTAGCGTCTGCAAAGACGCTAAGTAACCCAGAAACCTCCAGGTTTCTGGGGATTGAGCCTAAGGAGGCGTACCTATGAGCATTGAGCAAAGGGGAGTAAAACAGCCACGAAAACTGATTGGCAAAAGCGAGCTTGAGTCCTTACTTGAGCGCACAGGAGAGCGTGACAGAGCGCTCCTGCAAGCTTTAGAGGACTACCGCTTTTTGCTCACCAGTCAAATTCAAAGGCTCTACTTTAGGCAAGCTGCAAGCAAGCTTGCGGCTCTTAGAGCCACCAACCGCTGTTTGCTCAAGCTGGAGGGCTGGGGGCTGCTTACCACGCTCAGGCGAAGAATTGGCGGGGTCAGAGCTGGCTCAGGTTCATATGTGTGGACGCTTACGCCAGTGGGGCATAGACTGCTTGAGCTGCTGAGTAAACCCAGTCAAGAAAAGGCTACGCGCAAGCGCCTCTATGAGCCCTCTCCCTTCTTTGTGCAACACACCTTGGCGGTTGCAGAAGTGGCTTTGCGCCTCACAGAGCTGGCTGTAAGCAAAAAGATCGGGCTTATAGAGCGCCAGGTAGAGCCTGATTGCTGGCGAGACTATGTTAATGCTGGTGGCACGGTGGCTACACTGCGCCCCGATCTCTGCTGCGTCACTATTGCAGATGGCGGCAAGGCCGTCTATGAAGACCACTGGTTTATAGAAGTTGACCTGGCCACTGAGTCTCCTGTGGTAGTTGTCCGCAAATGCCAGCAATACCTGGCCTACATGAAAAGTGGCGAAGAACAAAAGGCCAGGGGAGTCTTTCCTCTCATTGTTTGGGTCGTACCTGATGAAAAACGCAAAGCCTCACTGGAAGCACACATTGCCAAGGAGCTCCCTCAAGATAAGAGCCTGTTTATCTTGGCCACACTTGAGCAGTTTGAAAAACTCGTCTTACAAGGAGCGCCCTGTGGATAAGTTCTCAAAGCCAGCTGTCTACTGGGGCAAAGTGAATAATTATGACAAATACGGACTTGATTCTGAATACAATCGGAGTTATAACAGAGTATAAGTGAATAATAAGCAGTAAGGAGAATATCATGACCACACCAAGCAGCCACGCTACACAAGGCTCAGAGAGCACGCTCATACTAAAGCGCGCGGTATCGTATTTGAGGGTATCCACACGCGGACAAGGCGAGAGAGGCGGCGGTGATGACGAGGGCTTTTCCATACCTGCCCAGCGCGAAGGAAATAAACGCAAGTCCTTTGCGCTTGGCGCTGGCATAGTCAAAGAGTTTATTGACCGCGGTGCAAGTGCCAAGTCTGCCGACCGTGGTGACCTCAAAGACCTGTTGGACTACATTCAAGAAAACCCCGTGGACTATGTCATCGTCAATAAGGTGGACAGATGGGCGCGCAACAGAGCTGATGATGTGCAGCTTACCCAGGCGGTCAAGGAGGCTGGCGCAACCTTGGTGTCAGCCACCGAGGATATAGACAATGAAACGCCGCATGGAATGTTGCTCCACGGCATACTGGCCTCAATCTCTGAGTTTTATTCAAGAAATCTTGCAAGCGAGGTGGTTAAGGGCATGAGCCAAAAGGCTCAGTTGGGGGGCACGCCCAGTCTTGCGCCACTGGGTTATCGCAACGTGCAAGAGCGGGATGAACTAGGCCGCGAAATGCGCTATGTCATTGTTGACGAAAAACGCGCACCGCTCATACGGCTAGCATTTGAAATGTATGCCACGGGAGACTGGACTGGCAAGTCATTGGCTGAGTACTTGGCTAAGCGGGGGCTTTCCAGCCGTGAGACCGCACGAAAGCCCTCTAAGCCCGTTGACTACAGGATGGTCTATGCCATGTTTAGAAACCCTTACTACAAAGGCATCGTCACCTATAGAGGTGTTCAGTATGATGGCAAACACAAAGCTCTCGTAGATGATGCCACCTGGCAAAAAGTGCAAGAAGTGCTTGCCGACCATAGGAATGGCGAGCGCACCAGAAAGCACCCTCACTTCTTAAAGAGTACGCTGTACTGCGGACTTTGCGGCAAGCGTCTACTGGTGCATAATGCCAAGTCTTCTTCTGGGATGTATTACCCCTACTTTACCTGCTCTGGCAGTTATACCAGGAAAGAAACAGGAGAGGGAGCTTGCATTCAACGCGCAGTATTAATTTCTAGAGTTGAAGATGAAATGGCAAAGCTCCATACGCACATTGGCCTTTCGGCAGAGCAGCGCAGGCTGCTCGAAGCGTGGCTGATGACCGAAGTGGAAAATATGAACAAATCCGCCATAAAAGAAATAGCAGACTTGGAGACCCAGCAAAAGCGGCTGAATAATGAAGAGGCCAAGTTGCTGCAAGCCCACTATGCAGAGGCTGTTTCCATTGATCTGCTCAAAAGCGAACAAGCCCGCATTGCTAAGTCCTTGGCAGACATTGGAGCTAGGGTTGAGCGCTTAAAAAGCAACATTGAAACAGTGCGGAGCAAGTTGCTCATGGCCTTGGACTTGGTAGAAAACTGTGGGCAAGTCTATGAGCTAGCCAATCAGCAGGGAAAGCGTAAGCTGAACCAAGCTCTGTTTGAGCGAGTGTTAGTTAATGGAGACGGTACGCTTGACCCTGAATATAAGGAAATTGTTGGCTTGTTTGTTGATCAAAAGCTTCGTAGAGCATTATGGGACGCCGAGGTCGGTTCTAGCTTGGAGACAGCCAGCCGAGCTACTGAAACAGCCTCTATGGAGGAGGGGGAAACAAGCTTTGCCTACACTCCGCCCAATGCAACAACAAGCTCCTCCGCCCCTGGTAAATCCCCCAAATACAAGAAGCCCATGCTTGCTGGGCTTCAACAGTCCGTAACTCGCTTAATCAACTCACGCTTTTTTAATCCGTGTTTAAGTAAGGAAGTTCTGGTCGGGTTGACAGGATTTGAACCTGCGACTTCTGCGTCCCGAACGCAGCGCTCTACCAAGCTGAGCCACAACCCGACCTTGCTGCCTCTCCCTCCTTGCAAAACCGTTCTCCGCACTAAGGGCAGCGTTGCAATCCTACCATAATGAGGCTCTGTGCAACAGGGGCATGGACACTAGGAGCCACGCAGACAGCAAGGGCAGCAAGGAGTGCCAGGGGTGAGACAGAGGGCGGTACTGTGTCCCACCCGTCCTCTTTTCCACCCCTGACACTCCTCAGCAGTTCCCAACCTGGCGCTCCCGTCCCCTTGGTGCCCCTCAGCAGTCTCCCAGGAAGGCACCTGACTGTCTTGACCAGAGTCTTGCGTATTCACCGCCAGCTTCTACGAGCTCGGCGTGGGTGCCGTCTTCTACAATGCGCCCCTCGCTGAGAACGATGATGCGATCTAGTGAGGCAACCGTTGAGAGGCGGTGCGCTACTACGATGGAAGTACGATCTTTCATCAGGTTGGCCATGGCGTCCTGGATGAGTTTTTCGCTCTCGGAGTCAAGGGCAGAGGTGGCTTCATCCAGCACCAAGATGGGCTCATCGGCAAGAATGGCGCGCGCAACTGCAATACGCTGGCGCTGCCCGCCGCTGAGCTTGACTCCTCGCTCGCCCGTGATGGTCTCAAACCCCTTGGGCAAAGCTTCGATGAACTCGAGGGCGTTGGCCTTATGGGCGGCAGCACGAATCTCATCCAAGCTTGCATCTGGGCGGCCATAAGCAATGTTTTCGCGCACCGTACGATGAAAGAGCAGGGGCTCTTGGGGCACGTAAGCAATATTTGAGCGCAGGCTTACCTGCGTTACGCTGGCTATGTCTTGACCGTCTATAAGAATCTGGCCTTCTTGCAAGTTTGAGAGGCGCAACAATAGCGTGGTGAGAGTGGTCTTGCCCGAGCCGCTTCTTCCTACAAGGCCTACTCGTTGCCCGGCGGGAATATGCAGCGTAAAGCCTGAGAAGACCTTTGTTGAGAGCCCATCTTCTTCCACATAGGCAAAGCTCACATTCATAAAGTCAATGGCACCAGTGCCTACCTCTATCTCGGATGCACCGGGGGCATCGCTCACCAGTCTTGGCTCGTCGAGGATTGCCGTCATGGCAGATGCCTCACCAAAGCCACGGTACACAGAAGCAAAGGTCATATTGAGTCTGTTGAACTGCATGCAAAGAGCGCTGGTATACGTAAAGGCCATGACCAACGTGCCAGCGGTAATGCCAAACCAGGCGCTGCCGCCGGTAACCAGAATGACCATACAGGTCATGATGCACACAATGATAAAGCTGGTGACCCCTCCCCTAAAAGTAGCTGAGCGCATACGCCGTGACCCTGCAACAAAAACATCGTTATTGACCTCGTTGAATATGCCCCGCTCGTAGGCCTCTCGTCCATAAGACTTGACTGCCAAAATATTGGTGATTGAGTCAGAGAGCTCACCAGAGAGAGCATTTTGCGCAGCAGCTGTAGCGGCGTTGAGCGGCAGTATCTTCTTAAAAAGCAGCCACGCCGCAACCGTATAAATGGTCAACAGCAGGGCAAGTACTGCCACATACAAGGGCAGCGGCACTGCCAGTATTACCAGGGTAAAGACAGCGGTTAGAGCAATAGGAACTACAGCATACACAAGGTTTTCTACCAGTATGGCATAGCCGCTGATGAATTTTTGTGTCTGCGATACCAGCGAGCCGCCAAAGCGCGCCGCATGAAAGGTCATGGATTGATTGGAGAGCGTGTCAAAGGTACTGGTGGCCAGGTCGTAGTTGGCAAGAATCTCAAGCTTCCAAACACTGTAGTCTTGCACTTTTGAACAGGCCTGACCTACCAAGTTGATACCTACCAAGGCAAGGATATAGGGAGAGTAGGCCTGTAGGATGTTTTCTTCAAGCCAAGGGGGTTCAGCGGTGAGCTTGTCTACTATCATGCCCATTACAAAAGGGTTACCAAACGTAAGAAGCCCCACAAAGCCCAGAGTTGAGAGCATCCCCAGTGCAAAGAACGCCCAGTGCTTGCGTGTTACCGCCCAGTAGTAGTGCAACGTGCGGCGTGTAATTGATGCTTCCTTTTTCTTACTCATGAACCTGCCTTTCTTCTTTGAAGTCTCAGTGTACACCTATTTGCCTACTTGCACTCTACCTGGAGCCTGGTCACACATGAGGCTGTAACATAAGCCGCTTTTGGACAGAGGGCAATGGCACTGCCAGTGCCCTATGATATAATTGCGCATTCGGAGTATTGGGAAGGACTTTAAAGAGACAGGCTTTCATGCAACTTCTCTTAGGTAAAAAAACAAAGATTCTCGTACTTACCCTTGTGGTGAGCTTGACAGTTGGTCTTATGTCCATGCAGGCTGCTTGGGCTACCGACGAGGTCGCCGTAAATGCTCCCTTCCCTAATATCATCGAGAGCCAGGCGCAGGTTGACGAGGCGTCTGTGCGATTTGACGAGGCCACTACGCAGATTGCAGAGCTCAAAAAAGAAATTGACCTGCTGAGCGACAGGATTGACACGATTCAAGAAATATTGCCCGAAGCACGCGATCTCTCGGATCAAGCGGCGCGCGATTACTACCGTATGCTTTCTGCCTCAAACCCCTTCTTGGAGATGGTTTTTGGTGCTACGTCGCTTGCAGAGTTCTTTGCCAAGGTCGAGTATTCTACACGTTTGAACCAAAGCTGTCTTGACAATATCACCAGCCTTTCGAGGCTTTCTGACGAGCTGGAAGACAGTCGAGTTGAGCTGGATGAAAAGATGGTTGCACTGGAAGATGAGCGGCTGCGCGCAGAAGAAGCGCTCATTGATGCCCAAAACGCTCGCTTGGCTGTTGAAGAAGCCGCGCGGCACATATCTGAGATTACCTCAACAGCAACGGCAGAAGTAGCTGCAGCAGTGGCAAACGGGACACACGTTCACGCAGATCCTCTGTTTCCTGGCATGTCCGGGCTCCCCTCAGCAAAGCAGGCATTTGTTGATCTTTGGTCGCCACGTATTGATGACTATCTGGCAGGCTCCCCCTTGGCTGGGTATGGTTACGCCTTTGCAAATGCTGCCTATGACTACAATGTTGACCCTCGTTGGAGCCCCGGTATTTCCTGCAAAGAGAGCAGCAAGGGTCGCTACTGCTTTAGGGCTTATAACGCTTGGGGTTGGGGACAAGTAAACTGGCCAGACTGGCAAACTGCCATCTACGAACACGTGTTGGGTTTGTCCCTTTACTACGGCTATACCATATCAGAGGCAGCAGCTAAAAAGTATTGTCCGCCTAATTGGTTGGAATGGTACAACGATATTTCCAGCGATATGACCCTTATTTAGTAGGCGGCTGAGGCCAGTATTGCAGTTGATTTGGAAAGCTATCCGGATACCTCTCTGATTAACGCCTACTATTTGCCCAGACACTTGATGATAGTTGACTCAGCGCACAGCGTATTACTAGTCAGACTGTAGTCCGTCATTGCGGCCTCCGAGCCGCAATCTAACCATAATGCGTCTCAGATTGCGGGTCAAGCCCGCAATGACAAATTGGGTCTGATCAGTAACCCCAGCGTACAGCATTGACTCGGAGTGCTATCAGAGTGCTGGTTCTGCCAGCGCCCTGTGATATAATTGTATATTCGAAGAGTAACGATAGAACTTCAAGAGACAGGCTTTCATGCATCTTCTCTTAAAGAAAAAAGTAAAGATTCTTGTACTTGCCCTTGTGGCCAGCTTGGCGTTTGGTCTTTTGCCCACGCAAGCTGCTTTGGCTACCGACGAGATTACCGCAGACACTCCCTTCCCTAATATCGTAGAGATCCAGGCACAGGTTGACGAGGCATCTGCGCGGTTTGACGATGCCACTACACAGATTGCAGAGCTCAGAAAAGAGATCGAACTCCTGAGCAATCGCATCGACACGATACAAGAGTGTTTACCCGATGCGCGCGATCTCTCGGATCAAGCGGCGCGCGATTACTACCGCATGCTCTCTACTTCTAACCCCTTCTTAGAGATGGTACTTGGCGCTACCTCGCTCACAGAGTTCTTTGCCAAGGTCGAATACTCTACGCGCCTTAATCAGAGCTATATTGACAATATCACCAGCTTAACAAGACTTAATGACGAGCTGGAAGGCAATCGAGGCGAGCTGGAAGGCATGATGGTTGCACTGGAAGATGAGCGGCTCCGCGCTGAAGAAGCGCTGATTGACGCCCAAAACGCTCGCTTGGCTGCTGAAGAAACAGCTCGACTGATTGCAGAGGCTACGGCAGCAGCAACGGCAGCAGCTGCGGCTGCAGCGGCGGCTGCGGAGGAATCACACGTTCCAGCGGCTCCACTGCCTCCGAGCTTTCCTGGCATGCCCGAGTCTCCCTCAGACAAGCAGGCCTTTGTAGACCTTTGGACTCCGCGCATTGATGCCTATCTGGCTGGCTCGCCTATGGCTGGTTTTGGCTATGCCTTTGCAAACGCTGCTTTTGACTACAATGTAGATCCTCGCTGGAGTCCTGCCATTGCTTGCCTCGAGAGTAGCAAAGGTCGCTACTGCTTTAGGGCTTATAACGCCTGGGGCTGGGGACAAGTAGACTGGCCAGACTGGGAAACCGCCATATACGCGCATATCCGCGGCATGTCTACTGGCTATGGTTACACTATATCCGAAGCAGCAGCCAGAAAGTATTGCCCGCCTAATTGGGCGCATTGGTATACAGTTATATCCAGCGAAATGACCCGCATCTAACCTTTCGCATAACCTCGTCCCAGACCACTACGCTACGCTACGCTACACAGCTGACTTGCTCCGCCTGTTTCGCTCGCTTCGTGACTGGCCCCTCTCCCCATAAGCCCCTTACTTTGCCCAGTGAACTTTACGTTGCCACAGCAGTGGCACCTTGACGCTTCCTACAACCCTAGGGCTTTTTTGAGGCCGGCTACTCTTCTTCTGGATACGGGCACCTTTTGCTCCTCGCCTGCCAGGGTGAGTTGTAGTGTGCCGCCGCTCACGGGCATGATCTCATCAACGCAATCGAGGTTCACAAGATAGCGGCGATGGACTCTGAAGAAATTGTAAGGCTCAAGCTTCATCTCCAGTTGCGCAAGTGAGACCGTAGAAAGGTATCTGTCGGTAGTCGTGTGAAGATACGAGTAGTCATCCTTTGCCATGATAAAGCGAATCTTGTCGGTAGCAACCAAAAGCTTCTTACCGCCCTTCTCTACAGGAATGCGTTCCATCTGCACGCCTTTTGAGTTGGAGGCGAGATACTTCTTGGCTTTAGAGAGAGCCATTTGCAGTCTCTCGGTTTGCACGGGCTTAACGAGATAGTCAACTGCATTAACATCAAAGGCCTTTGCCGCATGCTCACTATAGGCAGTAACAAAAATCACTGCGGGGGGATACTTGAGACTACCCAGTGCATCAGCAAGCTGAAGTCCGGAGGCTCCAGGCATCTGGATATCCAAAAACATCAGGTCGCCGCCATGCTCTTTGAGCTGCTCAATGGCCTCTCTTACATTGCTGGCCTCAGCAACCACTTCGACCTGCCCTGTTTCATCCAAAAGAAAATGGAGCTCGCTTCTGGCAGGAGCTTCATCGTCAACTATTATCGCTTTGATCATATAAGACCACCTTACAAGACTCTCTGAGGCCCAAGTTTAAAATGATACGAGTGCCCACGTTGACTTCTGATTGTACCTCAAGCCTGGCGTTAATACCAAAAAACCCTTCGAGCCTTTCGGCGACGTTCTTGAGAGCAATGCCCACACGGTCGTGACCTATACGCTCAAGCGCCCGCTCTTGTGTGGATTCGGACATGCCCACACCGTCATCTTCTACAATAATGATTGTTTGTCCATCGATTACTCTGCCCCTGATGCACACATGAAGCGGCTCTCCCTCTCGTCTTCCGTGAGCCACCGCATTTTCTACCAGTGGCTGAATGATAAAAGCAGGCACGCTGATGCTAAGCATGTCTTCGTCCACCTCAACCTTCACAAAAATCTGGTCTGCACCAAAGCGGGCTTTCTCAAATCCAAAGTAGCGCAGCGTCTGAGTAATCTCCCAGTCCAGTGTGGTTTCGTCCATTGAGCCCTCAAGGGTCTGGCGATAAAAAGTAGCAAACTCCCGAAGTAAAATGCGGGCATGCTGAGGATTAGTGCGGATAAGAGAGGCAATGGTGTTGATGGTGTTATATAAGAAGTGAGGGTTAATCTGTGCTTGCAGAGCCTTGAGGTTCATCTTTGCAGCCAGCTCTTTTTGATACTCAAGCTCGGCGAGCCTGAGTTGCATTTCCAAAAGGCCACCGAGACCTTCGGCCATGGCGAGCTGATTGGCGTTAATTTGGCGAGGGTTCCTGAAATAAAACTTGAGAACGCCTACTACCTCTCCTTGTTGAGAAAGCGGCACACAAATAGCCGCTTGCAAAGACTCAAACGCCTGTGGCGGACCAATTTCGGCATAAGAGCGAGCTATTTGGATCTTGCCCTCTTCAATGGCGCGACGGGTGGCGGCTGTGCGGATAGGGCTTCCGATGCGATGCGAGTTCATCTCGCGCCCAAAATATCCGAGAATCCTCTCTCTGTTTGTAATGGAGACTGCGCTGGCCTCGGTAGCTGGCAAAAGCAGCTTGCAAACCTCTTGAGCGCTCTCTTCTTTGAGACCCTTTTGCATATACGGAAGTGTTTGTGCTGCCAGCTTGAGTGTTCGCTCACTTTGTCGTGCGCGTAGGCGGTCTGGGTTTACGCTGATGAACACAAAAATCAGCAGTAATATGATGGCGGCCAGCGCAAAGAGGGCAACAATGCCTGGGTGAAAGTTAACCAGCACCGCCGCAATAGTTATCATCAACAAAACCGCAGAAGCGATGATAACTATAACTTCTATTATAGAAAGACTTCGATTCATTCGATAATTCTATCATGTTCCGTTCTTAAACCTACTAACTGCTATACTTGCCTTGGTAGCACCGTCGGGTCCTGCTGCTGAGTTTTTTTATTCGTTGCCCGAGCACATCAGCACTTTGAGTCAGACTCTGTGTGAGCGTGCAGACCTATTGAGGAGAATTCTATGAGTTACCCGTCCGACCGTGCGCTTTCTGTGCGCACAGCCAGCATAGCCCAAGCTGGAATTATTGCTGCAATCTATGCCTCACTCACCCTCATTACACTTACGCTTTTGGGAGGCCTTGCTTTTGGGCCGATACAGTTGAGGATATCCGAAGCAGTTTGTGTGCTGGCTCTCTTTACCAGAAATGCAATTCCTGGGCTCACTATTGGCTGTGTTCTGGCCAATCTCATAGGCATTGCGCTGTTTGGCAGTGGGGTCTTGGGGCTGCTCGATGTAGTAGGCGGATCGACTGCTACTCTTTTAGGTGCCTGGTGGTGTTGGCGCATGCGACATAACGTAGGCATTGCGCTGCTTGGGCCTGTAGTAGCCAATGCCCTTATCGTCTCTGCCTATCTCCCTCTCATTTTGGCAGCCCTGGGTTTTTATACCATACCTTTTTTGGAGATTTCGCTCGTAGAGAGTTATCCCCTCATGTACCTCTTTGGCGTCGTAGCAATTGGCCTGGGACAAGCGCTCGTAGTCTACGGTCTTGGACTGCCTTTACAAGCCGCGCTCAGAAAAACTGCTCTGTTTGGGCAATGACGGCGCGAGAAGCATAAGTGCAAGAGGCAAGAAAGGCGCACAACAGGGTGCATAAAAACTGCACAGGGGTGTAATGGGACAGAGGGGCTAGTGTCCCAAACGCCACAGGGGAACTTGGGACACCAGCCCCGTCCCTCTGTCCCATTACAGCCCTGTTGACACCTTTGCTTTGTTAAGCTTACTCTGCCTCTTGGGCGTAAGCCTTTCCTTTGCGGTGGGCGAGAATTGTTGTGCCGGCCATGATGGCAGACAGTATCATCATTCCTATCCAGATGGGAGTCCAGCCAATGGACTCAAAGAGTGCTTCTACGACCATGGGGCCCGATGCTATGCCTAGCCCGTAGAACAGGCTCACAATACCAAAGATGGTGGCGTAGTCTCTCACGCCTACAATCCTGGCCGTGAGGTAAGGCGGCGTAACCGTGGACATAGAGGCAACCAGTCCAAACACCGCACCAAAGGCATAGGCAATGACAATGTTAACGTCTTGGGCAAAGATGAGCAGTGTGGCACATCCAATGAAACAGAGCAGGCAGTATACTTGGCTAAAGGGAACCCCCCTTTTGTCGTAGAACCAGCCAAGAATCAAGTTGCCAAAAATCTGCACAAACAAACCTATGGAAAAGGCCATGGTGGCTTCAGAAAGCGTATAGCCCATGTCGGTGAGATAGGTAGAGATATTGTTTTGGACGCCAATGTTGGCAAAGCCGATGATGAAGCAACTCAGCGCAAGCAGCCAAAAAGAGCTCGTCTTAATAAATCTTCCAAGTTTGATGCCAGCCTCAATTTCTGAAGAAACCGCCATGTCCTCCGACACTACCCCGTAGGGCAGCAGTCCTTTTTCTTTGGGGTGACTTCTTACGATGAGCAGTGTTACCGGAATGGATATTACAGCGGCAAATATTCCCTGCATCATGTATGCCTCAGACCATCCCTGGGTCGTGACCATGAATTCAGTAGCCTGAACAAAGATCAAGCCGCCTACAACGCTTCCGGTAAAGGCAATGCCGGTAGCCAAACCCTTCTTTTCGTGAAACCAGTTATTAATGAGGATGCCACAAGGAACAAGCGAAATGCCGCTGGCACCCAAACCAACCAATATCGAACACAGGTAGAGCTGCCAGAGCTCGCTGCTTAAAGACCAGCCAAAAATGCCGAGCGACATTACCACCGCATACACTGGCATGATCTTGCGCATCGACAGCTTTGAGTAAACCTTGCCTGCTATGGCGCCTCCCACAAGGTTAGCCAAAACCGCAATGGTAAAGATGAGTTGGATGCTTCCACCCTCCTCGCCACCAGCGCCAAAATGTTCTCGCAAGGCAGGCACGAGAGGATTAAAGCAATTGATGAGAATGCCGATAGAAACTGCCATGAGAAGAAAACACGCCGCTACAATGAGCCAATGATACTTGTGGTTTTGCTGTGTCATAATCTTAACCCTCGATTCTTAGAGAACTGTTCGGAAAAAACTCTGTCCACGCCCAAAAGCAATTACGGCAGTAGTGTAACAGAAATATTGCCTTTGTGAGTCCTCGGTATCGTCTTCAGCTCGTCCTCAGTTCACGCTGCCTGTGATATTATGGCTCCAGGTGTTACAGGTCAAGCAGTAGTCCAACACTTTGGCCTCTGAGCTGCAGTCCTACCAGCACAAGAGAGGATTGCTCATCATGTTGGGGTGATGTTGCTGGATGTACCTTGTAACCTCCAAGTGCCGTTTTGGGTTATTGCTCTTAAGGAGGCTGCTTTTATGAAAATACTGGAGACATTTGACGGAACACTACTGGCAAACGAAGACAAGTTCCAAGATCCCTTTTTCCAACGATTCCAACTAAAGAAGCGCACTATTGCACTCACTGATGACTTTGAGAAGGAGTACAGTTTTCCCACTTTTTATGGCGACGTAACTTGTTGCCAGGCAATCTTTCTCTGCTCACTCGATGCGGCTCAAGCACTTATGCCACACCCCGCAGTGCAACCGGTGCGGGCAAAGAAAAAACATGCCGTGCTGGCAGTGTCTTGCTACGAGTATAAGAATGTGCTTGGCATACCGCCTTACAACGAGATTGCCTTTACGCTTGCGGTGGAGGTAGAAAAAGAGAAGAGCCCTGTACTGCTTCCCCTGATGAAGAACAGCTTTAGCGGCTACTTTGTGTTTTCGATGCCGGTAACTTCTCGAGAGAACTGTCTACGTGGCAATGTCATTTGGGGTCTGCCCAAGGTGACCCAGGAAATCGACATTGATGTCTCTGGTAACGAAGCGCTGGTCAAGGCGTATGAAGAGGGCACTGAGTACTTTAGCCTGAGAGTGCCCAAGGCTGGAAAGCTCACTCCCATGGATGAAACCACCTACCTGTTTCCCAAGTTAGATGGGGTTGTACATAGGGCCGAAACGAATTTCAAGGGTGATTTCTTGATTGACAAAAACCTGGGGGTTCTACTTGGCCCCAACAAGGCTGCTGACAAACCCTTCTTTACCCTTGGCGATACACCTTGTGGGCAAGTCTTAAAGGATCTGCAGATGAGCCCTAGGCCGCTGCAAACCCGCTATGTGGAGCATATGACAGCGTGCTTTGATTACTACGATGAATCTTACGAGCTCGTATAAAGGAGAGAGAGATGAAGACTGTTATTATCGGAGCAGGAGCTGTAGGTGGCTGTCTCGGTGGCTGGCTTACAGAAAAGTACGACGATGTTTACCTGATTGACCAGGGAGAGGTTGCCAAGAACCTGAAAGAAAATGGTATCACCCTCTACCAACAGTTCCAAGAAGATGCCAAGAAGAACATATCGGTTAAGGTGGTTGACAGCCTCAGCGAAGTAGAAAACCCCGATGTCATCGCCATTGCAGTTAAGAATTACAGCCTTGAGGATGTGGCAAAGTCTGTGGCAGACCAGATGACGGGCTCGCCTATTATTCTTGGCCTACAGAATGGTGTTTTAAACCAAACCGTGTTGCCCAAGTACTTTGAGAAGGTCATCTATGGAGTAGTTGAGTTTAACGCCTGGTTTGACAAGCCTGGTGTCATTGGCTATCAAAACAAAGGGCCCTTTGTGCTTGGCTGCCTAGGCGGTGAGCTACAAAAAGAGCTCGCAGCGCTTCAAACGTACATGAATGCAGCGGCAGAGACCGTTGCGACAGACCGCATACGCGACGCTGCCTACTGCAAGATGGTCATCAACCTCACGAATTCTTACACCACCTTGGTAGGCTTTAAGTATCGTGAGATAGGTTCGCTACCCCTCTTTAAGAAGGTGCTCTCTAATTCTATGTATGAAGGCATACAGGTGCTTAAAGCTATGGGCATACAAGAATACAAAGCCGGCGACATGCCTACTTGGTCAAAGATCAGAGCCTCCGCAAAACTGCCAGACTTCGTTACCATGGGCATCTTTAAGAAGAGCCTCGCTAAAATGGTGCTTTCAAGCATGGCGCAAGACATCTTGCAGCGCAAGGCTGGCGTAAGTGAGCTTGAGTCTTTGGTGGGCGAATTTGTCAGGCTCGCCGATGAGCACAAAGTGCCCGCTCCCTACAATAAAGCAGTCTACCAACTGTGCAAAGAAGAATTTGCCAAGCCAGAATTCAAGCCTCTCACAGAAGAGCAGGTTTGGGAGGCCGTAAAGAAAAACCTCTAGAGCGTATCCAAAGATGACAAGGGCAGCCCTCTTGTCTTACTAGAACTGCCCCCTGTCATCCCTCCTGTCAGCTCGTTTCACTGTCAACTTGTGAGTGTTTCTTGCTATTTGTGCGAAGCATATAATGAAGGCACAAACGCACGAGGAGTTGATTATGGACGAAAGCAAGATTATCAAGGGTTTAAAGGCGCGAGAGGAAAAGGCATTTAGCGAAGCTATTGAAGGCTACTCACGGTTGTTGTGGGTGGTTGCAGGCAGGCATCTGTCAAAGGCAGATGGCTTCTCCGATCGTGACATCGAGGAATGTATTGCCGATGTTTTCTTTGACCTTTGGCGACAAAACGAACGCTATGATTCCAATAAGGGAAGTCTCAAGTCGTATCTATGCGTACTGACCTCCCGCAAGGCGATTAGCAGGTATCGAAAGGCATCACAAACAAAAATTCTCTCCTTTGAGGATTTAAGGCCCGATGACGAGCCCTACTACATTGAGATGGTAGATGGCGCAGATCACCATAGCCTGTATACCGCTATTGCAGAACTCCCAGAACCAACCAGAGAGGTTCTCATCCGGCGATATTTCTACGAACAGCAACCCGGCGCTATAGCGGCAAAGATGCATCTGCCAAAAAAGGAAGTAGAAAATCGCTTGTACCGTGCAAAACAAAGCCTTTCACGCACCCTACCGCAAAGCTTGAAGGAGGCATTGTCATGAGTTATCCAAAGAACCCCTTAGAACACTTGTCACAAGAGGAGCTCACCTCTGTTTCTGGGTACGAACACCCCGTGCAAGACGAGCATATTCAAAACATCCAAAGCCGTTTTAAGGCGCTGGCGTCAGATGCTGCTTTGGCAGATGCAGATGCAGC
>WQXH01000016.1 GCA_009784945.1 Coriobacteriia bacterium
AAGCGTCGAATATGCCAGAAGCACGTCAAACACAGTAACACCAACAAGCGGCTGGCAAGCAACTACAACATTTAGCAGCCTCAGCCCAGGAACTTACTACGTATTTGCCCGCACAGCAGCAAATGCAAACTACAATGCAGGATCATCACAGGTAAGTGCAGCCATTACGCTAGAAGCACTACCCACCAGTGTAGCAATTACTCCTAAGCCGGTAAGCACTACTGTTGGTCAAAACACACAGCTCACTGCAACCGTACTTCCCGCTAATGCTGCTAACAAAACCGTTACCTGGTCATCTTCTGATGTTACAGTAGTCACTGTAAACACCTTGGGTAGTGTCACTGCTTTAGCTGTAGGTCAAGCTACTATCACTGCCAGAACATCAAACGGACTTACCGACACATGCGTAGTAACTGTTCAAGCAGCTCCTGTCTACTCACTTTCTCTTGCCCAAAATGGCAGCACAGATCCCTACGTATTTCCCAGCTTAGAAGGTGGCTATACCAACCCAGGGAGCATTACGCTCACACTGACCAATACCGGCAACAGAAGCATCAACTCACTTCACGTTGCTCTAAGCGGAGCTAACTCAGGAAGCTTTAGTGTAGTGCCAGGTGCAAACTTCACTTCCATAGAGCCAGGTGCCACAAGAACTCTAACTGTAAGCCCAAGAACCGGGCTTGTTCAAGGAACCTATACAGCAGACATTGCAGTTCAGGGTGATCTTGCTACCAGCAATAGCTTTAAGGTGAGCTTTAGTGTCTCATCTGCTTATGTGCCGGTGCAGTCTGTTAGCATCATTAGCAGCATCTTGGCTTGGGGCAACAACTTCATGCACATCGGAGACACCACTACCCATAGAGCGTCAATACTTCCTGCAAACGCAACGAACAAAAAGGTCACTTGGAGCTCAAGCGATACACGCGTTGTAACTATTGATCAAAACGGTATGATTACTGCTGTTGGCTTGGGAAGGGCTGTAATTACGGTCACCACTGAAGACGGAGGCAAGACGGCTACGTCGACTATTGAAGTGCTTACAAAAGCCTATAACATCGCTCTTGACACCACAGCAGTAGCCTTTGCAGAAGTAGACCCAGGCTATAGAGCTCCCACTGCTCGCACCATCAGGGTTACCAATGATGGCAGAATGCCTACGGGAGCACTTACGGTAAGCCTTAGTGGCGCAAACGCTACAAGCTTCACCTTGTCAAGAACAAGCCTAACAAGCATTGCCATAGGCGCAAGCGCCACCTTTACTGTAGTACCAAGAACAGCCCTTGCAGCAGGTACGCATACAGCAACGGTTACTGTAAGAGGAGCTAACGACATTGAAGCAAGCTTTCCTGTAAGCATTAAGGTAAACCCCGGGCGCTACAGCATTGCCTTAGATACTGCTTCTCACACCTTTCCCGCAGTTGACCCAGGTTACAGAGCACCTACTTCTCGCAACATCAGAGTAACTAACGATGGCAACCAACCCACAGGAGCACTTGCGGTAAGTCTCAGTGGCGCTAACGCTACAAGCTTTAGCCTTTCAAGATCAAGCATCGCAAGCATTGCCCGAGGAGGTAGCGCAACCTTTACCGTAGTACCAAGAACAGCTCTTGCAGCAGGCACACACACGGCAACCGTAACCGTAAGAGGAGCTAACGCAATAGAAAGAAGCTTTACCGTAAGCTTTGAAGTAAGACCAGGTATATACGGCATCACTCTAGATGCAACTGCTATAAGCTTTAGCGCAGTAGATCCAGGCTACCGTGCACCTACTTCTCGCACCATCAGAGTAACTAACGATGGTAACCAACCCACAGGAGCACTGACGGTAAGCTTAAGTGGCACTAATGCTACAAGCTTCAGCCTTTCAAGATCAAGCATCGCAAGCATTGCCCGAGCAGGTAGTGCTACCTTTACCGTAGTACCAAGAACAGCTCTTGCAGCAGGTACACATACTGCAACCGTAACCGTAAGAGGAGCTAATGGCATAGAAAGAAGCTTTACCGTAAGCTTTGAAGTAAGACCAGGAATCTATAGCATCGACCTAGACACAACTGCTATAAGCTTTGCTGCTGTTGTTCCAGGTTATAGAGCACCCAGTGCACATACCGTAAGAGTTGTCAACACAGGTAACCAAGCAACCGGCGCACTTACCTTAAGCTTAAGTGGCACAAACGCCACAAGCTTTATCCTTTCAAGAACAAGCCTAACAAGCATAGCCGCAAGAGGAAGCTCTACTTTTACCATAGTGCCAAGAACTGGCCTTGCTCCCGGTATCTACGAAGCTACGGTAAACGTAAGAGGTGCAAACGTCATGGAAAGAAGCTCCACCGTAAGGTTTGTAGTTAATGCTTCCGTCTATAGCGTAGCCTTTGATACTCCTGTCATAATTTTTGCAGCTAATGCAGGCTACCGAGCACAAAGTGCACAGACCGTAAGAGTTACTAATGATGGCAACCAAACAACAGGAGCGCTTACCATAGCCTTAAGCGGCACTAATGCTACAAGCTTTACCCTTTCGAGGACAAGCCTTACCAGTATTGCTGTAGGAGGCAGCTCCACCTTTACCGTAGTACCAAGAACTGGCCTTGCAGCTGGAAGCTATGAGGCTTTGGTAACGGTAAGAGGAGCCAATGGAATCACAGAGTCATTTCCGGTAAGGTTTACCGTATGGTAGACCTTCTGCGCACTGAATAAGACAGGGAGCCTTCCAACCCCACACCCCTGTCTTATTCAGTTGCCTTTTACTACATGGTTTTGTTGATAGGCACTTGACTGTCAATACTGCAGCTAGGCTCTGCAACATTCGCTCTGCGAGCGAACGCGTCAGGGCGACAGTAGGGTTATAGCTAGACCCTGCGGCCTTGTCCTGCGCGTTTGGCGAAGCCAATATTGCAGGAACTGCTCTGCGAGCGAACGCGATAGGACGATATGAGGGAACAGAGGGCGCTTTGGACATGGTGGTGGCGCGTGGGTTGCTTTGGGAGAAGACAAGCAGGCTGGTGTAGTGACATGCCTGCCATATGCACGTACTGGGGTCATGGTGAAAAGCCGGTGCAGGATGGGGCTGTCGCGGTAGCGGCTTACGTACAGTTAACAGCAATCATCGCTTCCCTTGAATTACTGCCTTTCGCCGAGTGGTAAAACAGAATGCAGAGGACTAAGGTATTCTGTATCGATACATTTCGTAGCTAGCCGATCAAAAACAATAAGGAGAAAAACATGAGTAAAAATAGTATCGCTAACCCGGCACCTTTGGGGCTCTTGGGTTTTGGTATGACCACTGTCTTGCTTAACCTTCACAACGTAGGTTTGCTGGAAAAAACAGTTGTCATTATTGCCATGGGCTTTGCACTTGGCGGTGCAGCCCAGATTATTGCAGGCATCATGGAGTTTAAAAAGGGCAATGTCTTTGGTGCCACAGCCTTTACGGCCTATGGCTTCTTTTGGTGGTCTCTCATCTTTATATGGTGGAATCCCTTCGGAAGCATCCCAGCAGACCTCACCTCCATGGGCTTTTACCTCCTGCTTTGGGGCATCTTTACTCTTTTCATGTTCATCGGATCCCTCAAGCATAATCGCGCAACACAAGTAGTGTTTCTTTCGCTCACCACGCTGTTCTTCTTGCTCAGTATCGCTGACTTTACCGGAATTGGTTTGATTACGCAGATAGCTGGCGCCGTGGGCATTTTCTGCGGAGGATCAGCCATCTATGCGAGCCTTGCTCAAATCGTCAATAACGAGTACGGCAAGACGGTCATGCCCTTGGGAGACTAGTGCTCTGCACTAAGACAAGAGCTCTGCTCGCTCAGCACAGGGCAATGACCTGATTGCAGCAAGCATGTGCCAAGCAACACAACAGAAAGCGGCTCCTTTGCTATCTAGAGGAAAGATAGATCAGGAGCCGCTTTGCATGTGCCGAGTAGGCTTTTTGGTAAAGGCAAGAACAAAAACTGGGTAGTGAGAGAAGACGGGCTGAAGGGCTGGAGAGAAGGAGAAGGGAATGAATCAGAAGGAGGGAGAATCATCCAAGTAGTGCTTGCCCTTCGGCCCGGCTTCATAGGGGACAAAAACTGTGTTTTTTTCCACATGTAATATGGTACGTGCCCGCTATCGGCATTGAGTCAGGCAAATGTCAAAGAGTTGTAAAAAATGGTAAACAAAACAGCAAATTATCGCAGCAGGTAAACCGCACTATACGTCACCCCACAAGCCACCCCGCAAACCACCCGCACATACCACTCCGCAAACCACCCCACATACCACTCCGCAAACCACCCCAACCCGCTGGCGCGCAACACCTGCTACGCAAGGGGCATGGTGGAGAGCGTAAAGCCGTCGCAGTTTTGGGTGCTGGAGTTGATGTAAAGAATCAACCTCGTGCCATCGGAAAAGTCATACACTGTAAGCAAGTAGTTTCCTGTGGGCAACACATCTATGTTTATGGTCATAGGCTCAAGCTCTGGCAAAGTTTCACTAAACTCAGGAGGGGCAGGTATCAAGTTGTAGAAAGAGTAGCCAAAGCGCTCCTCAAAGCTCATATCCAACTGCCTGAAGATCGAATACACATTCATTTGTCCCACGTTGAGTGCTTCGCGCGAGATTGCGTAGGCAAAGAGCCAAATGTTTTCTTCTTCTTGATGAGGTCTAAACGACACTTGGGTCTCTGGGGGAGTCGCAATATCATCTGGCCCGGTGGGGGTGTTTGCGGGCGCAGCAGCATTACCGGCGGGGTTATTCTCAGGGGGATTGTTAGCTGCAGGATCATCGGTGTTGTTATTGTTGGCAGCATCAGAAGCATCTTCAGTCAAATCAGCTGTGTTGCCCGCATCGCCTGCATTGCCCGCATCGCCTGAAGTACCCGCATCGTTTGCATCACTTGTTTTGTTGGCCTCTTCTCTCTCTTTTCCTAAAGCTTCGTCCAATAGAACCTCGATAGGATCGGTGAGCTGCAAGGCCGACCAAGTGTCAGAAACAAAGAGCAGGGATATTATCTTGCCCGTGGAATCTACTGCGCATCGAACATCGGGTTCACCGTCGAGATTGATGTCTGCGTCTACTAACACAAAGCAGCCGGGCTCAGTGGCATCAAGCGGCTCCAGATACCTAAAATCAACCAGTATCCGTTGGGTGTACAGACTGTAGTCACGCTCGAGCTGCATTCCTCGTAGCTGCATATTGCTGATGAGGAAGTCAGTCACACCGCTCTCTTCCATAAAGCTCATCTCAAAGCTGGTCAAATGTCTCACTTGCGCCTCGTCATAGATATCCCACGGATAAAGCGTCACGGGCTCCTCAAACACATGGCCCGAGATTATGTCAACGCTAGGGCTGGGCAGCTGTGTCATCCTGCCCCGGTAGGAATCCAGAAAGGGATACAGGAGGGTAGGCAGCATGAATCCGCCCACGATGATAACCGTGGTGAGCAGCAAGGTGAGCAGGCTGCTTCTGATGCTGAGCAGGCGCTCGCGCCTTTCGTGCTTCTCGCTGCCTGCTGGGTCGCTCCACAGCTCCTTATTGTTGGTTGAGTTTTTGGTGGAGTCAGCCATCGCCTTCCTCCCTACTCAGTAAGACGCTGACGGCGGTACCTCTTCCTTGCACGCTCTTGATGACAAGCTCGGAGTTGTGAGCCTGGGCAATTTCGGCACAGAGCGCCAGCCCAAGGCCAGCGCCGCCATGTTTGCGCGTACGCGCTTTGTCGAGCATATAGAAAGGTTCAACGATGAGAGGAATTTCATCAGCTGGTATTCCGATTCCCTCATCTACAACGGTTATTTTGACAAACTCCATCTGCCCCACAAACGTTTGATCCACCAAAGGAGTGTTAGTGGCTGTATCTCCCCGAGCCTCTAAATCCTCACCGGCATTATCAAGGGAGGCTTGGATGCTGAGGTTGGTAGGCTCTATGATGAAGCGAATGACATCACCGGGGCTTGACGCTTTGATGCTGTTGTTAACCAGATTGAAGACAAAGGACTTCATGAGCTCTTTGTCGATTTTGATGTAAAGCGGTTCGTCAGGCAGCTCGATAACAAGATCGAGCGAATGACTGGTAACGATGGGCTTGAGGACGCTTGCCAACTCGGAGGCAAATTCGTGAACCTCCACGGTTGTGGGCGTGGTTTGCAGATTGCCCACAAACAAGAGCTCCATGAGCTTGCCCGAAAGCTCCTGAAGACGCTTTGTCTCGCTTACGATGACGCTGGCATATTCAACCCTCTCTTCGTCTGACACGTCTCGTTTGACGCGAAGTATATCGGCAAAGCCAAGGATAGAGGTGAGAGGAGTCTTCATTTCATGGGCAAGATTGGAAATAAAGACCCTGCGAGACTCAGCAAGCTCTTCTAATGACTTGACATTGCTCTCGATGGAATCGGCCATGGTGTTAAGGCTGCGAGCCACCGCAGCTACCTCGTCGTTTCCCTTGACCTTGGCTCGCTTTTCAAGATCTCCGCTGGCTATCAGCCTGGTTGTGCCACTGAGATTGCGCAGAGGGCTCAACAAGCCTCGCACCAAAAGCAGCAGCATTCCCGATACAATCAAAGCGGAGATGACGCCTATGAAGCGCACCTGATTAAAGTCCACACGAAACAGTTCGTAGGTTGTGCTGATGTCAAAAGAGGTAATGAGCCTAAAGTGTTGGTCGCTCAGCAAGACGGTGGAGACTATGTACAGATAGGTCATACCACCCACCTCTTCGATGACTGAGCTAAAGTCTGGCTCATACAGCAGGTTGGTGGTACTGGCGTTGCTACCCTGATTGACCGACATAATGAGAACAGGCAGGCGCAGGTAGACGATGTCTCCTTCGGCGGACTGTTGCCCCGTGGGAAAGACTTGGTAGAGCGATATCCTCATGCTGGGATCATCTTGCTGTCGTTCGAGCACGCTGCTTGCTACTCGCTGTGTGTCATCTTCTGTCAGGTGCATCTTGCGCTCCATAAGCTGGGTAAAGATGATGGAGCTTCGTAACTCGAGATCAAGATAGTTATGTCTCGCCAGGGCATTTTGTTGCTCTCGCTCAATGGCAAGATGGTGGTTGTTGGTTAACAGAGCCAAAGACGAGGCGTTAACCACAATGATAACCAGGGTTAAGGTCAAGAGAAATATCTTTTGCCAGAGTTTCAACGCGACCTTTGGCTTTCGAGGCGGTAGCCAAGCCGGGCGATGGTAACCAGCGACCCATGCAAATTGAGCTTTTTGCGCAGCTGCTGAATATGAGTATCTACGGTGCGGGTTTCGCCACTAAAACTGTAGCCCCACACCTGAGAAAGCAATTGTTCGCGCGTAAGCGCAATGTCGATGTTGTTGACAAAAAATACCAGCAAGTCAAATTCTTTGGGAGTGAGTATGACGGGCTGACCGTCTAAAGTAACCTCGTGCTTTTCGGTTTCGATGACGATGTTTTGATATCCGAGGGTCTTGCTCTTTTTGTGAGTGCGTCTGAGTGCTACCTCGATGCGTGCCAAGAGCTCAACTGCCTCAAACGGCTTGACAATATAGTCTTCTGCACCCATACGCAAGCCTTTGACCTTGTTGGGCACATCTCCCATGGCGGTGAGGAAGATTACAGGTGTAGTGGTATCGCCCTTGCTTTCAAAGACCTGAAACCCATCGAGTTTGGGCAGCATAATGTCCAGTAGCACCAGGTCGTATTTGCCAGATCCTATCTCGCTTACCGCAGAGAGACCATCTTGACATATCCGAGAAGTGTAGCCGCCAATGGTCAATGCGGCCTCTATCATTCGGGCGATATTTTCGTCGTCTTCAACAACGAGGATGTGAGCTGACATCTAGAGCCTCTCTATTCTGGGATTACAGTCCATACACTAAGCTGGAACGAAGTCTGCACCAAGGTGCCTTGCCCAACGAGCCTTACAAACTCTCCGACAAGCGCGCAAGCCCTCGTACACTTTTGATGATCACTGTCGAATTGACCATATCTATAATACCCTCGTCCTTCATTTGAGCAATGGTCCGCGAGAGTGTCTCTGGCGAAAGGTCTAACGTCGCGGCAATGCCGCTTTTCGTGGTGCCAAGATCAAAGTGGATCTCTCCCTTGACATGCTTGCCCGACTCAAGAGCTGCTCTAAATAAGAAGCGAGAGAAGCGAGCACGAGCGTCAACAAGAAAATTGCTTACGAGATCATTGAGGCGAAGATTGTCATTTACCGTAAACTGAAGCAGGTTTTGCGCAAACTGCGAATTGCTTCTTGACAGGCGCAAGGTTTGAGCAGAGGGAAAACAAATGGCGCGGGTGTCTTCGAAGACCTCAAGGTATCCCCCGTGGCGAGTTTGGGCAAGCGCAAGTGACACAAAGAAGAGAGAGCCCTCGGTGTGAGCTTGTACAAGAAAGCGTTTGCCGTTAGGCTTGAGGTAGTAGTGAGCCACCGTTCCTTCTTTGAGCAGGTAATAGTGAGTTACCTCATCTCCAGCGCGCAGCAAAAACTCTCCAGATGCCTTGGTAATCATACGCGAAGCCTGAGCCAGCTGTACCAGCTCATCGTCTTTGAGCGCACCAAAGAAGGGAACTTCCTCAAGGTAATCCCTAATCATCTCATTTTGTAAGTGCTCACTTTGGTCCAAGTTTGTCCTTTGGTCGTCGTGTTGACCGTTGCCTGCGGCTCAGTGGCCAGAGCGGCAAATTGCGCTGCAACCAGTAACAGCGCCTGCGCCACTAGGGCACCTGCCTGGCATTTTTGGTAAAAAAACTACCAAATAAGGGTAAAATTGTAGCACATTATTATGCAATCTATCTTCCATGGAGGTGTCGGCATGAGAGGTGTGAGCTGGTGTGAGTCAGTGGGGAAAGAGAACGTGAGCTGCTTCGCCTTCTCTTGAGTGGTGAAGCTCAATTTTCATGTTGAAGACCTTTTCAAGCGCACCGGAGTCCAGAATCTCTTCGATGCTTCCGTGTAAGACGTTACTTCCTTTTTCCATAACAAGCATGCGTCCTGAGTAGCGAAGCGCAAGGTCAAGATCATGGATGACCATGATGATGGTCTTTCCCATCTCGGTATTGAGGCGAGTAATGAGACCCATAAGGTCGTGGCATGCCTTGATATCAAGATATGTGGTAGGCTCGTCAAGCACAACAACCGAGGTGTCTTGAGCCAAAACCATGGCTATAAAGGCCTTTTGCCGTTCTCCTCCCGACATCTGTCGCAGGTCATGGTCTCTAAAGCGCTCTATGCCGGCCAGCGCTATGGCTTCTTCGATCTTCTCTTTGTCCTCGGGATTAAGACGCCCTTGGTGCCCATGGTATGGATAGCGTCCGCAGGCAACCAGGTCATAGACGGTCATTGCCGGAGGTCGAGCAGCCTGAGCCAATACCGCCATGCGACGCGCCCGTTGGCGACTGGTCATGATATGCGTGTCAACACCTTCAATCAAGGCTTTGCCGCTTTGTGCTCGTAAGAGACCATCCATCAGCTTGACTAAGGTTGATTTGCCGCAGCCGTTAGGGCCTACAATGCTGGTAATGGAGCCCCGTTCAAAGCTCTCGGAAAACTCCTGAACAAATTCTTTTTTGCCATACGAAAAGGTGAGCTTATCCAGTTGCACGGCAGGAGCAGCATAATCGGGAGTCCACTTAGGATGATGAAAACTGCGTCTATTCATTAAGACCACCAAGCCCACGACGGTTTTTCAAGATAAGATAGATAAAGAAGGGGCCACCCAGGAAGGCCATGATGATGCCCACCTGTATTTCGTAAGGGGCAAACATGACGCGCGCCAACATGTCGCAGGCCACTACAAACATGGCACCGACGATGGCAGAGAGCGGTGTAACGATGCGATTGTCTGGCCCCACAAAAAAACGCACCAAATGAGGCACAATGAGCCCAACAAAGCCAAGGAGCCCTGCTATGCTCACAGCTGCGCCTGCCAAAAAAGAGGCCAGGGTGAGCAAAAGCAGGCGTGAGCGCGCCACATGCATACCCAGCGAATGAGCAGTTTGATCTCCCAAGGCCATGATGTTGAGCTTGCTGGCAAAGAAGATGGCAAGCAGCACTCCTGGAAGAATCGTTATGGCAGGTCCAATGAGTTGCTCAAATCGGGTGCCGCTATGAAAACCACCTACCAAAAAAGTCGAAGATGCTACATAGGCTGCAGGGTCAACAATAAGTATGGTGTTCATACCGGCACCAAAGATCGCGGTAATAGCAATGCCTGCCAATACTACGGTAAGCCTCGAGGTTTTGGCACCCATGGCAATGGCAAAGATAAACGCAGCAGACACCAAGGCACCAATGAATGCCGCTATCTGGGGTAACCAAAACAGGTGCGGAAACAGCGAGGCAGCAAGCAGCACAAAAAAACCGGCACCAGAATTGATGCCGATGATATTGGGGCTGGCGAGTGGATTATCTAAGACGCCCTGGATAATGACGCCTGCAACGGCAAGTGCCGAGCCTGCAAGCAGAGCGGCGGCAACGCGGGGCAGGCGTACATTAACCAGAATGTTGCGAGATGTGTCGGCAATTTCACCGCCGGTGAGCAAGGCAATGATGTCTGCCAAGCCCACCGCGGTAGAACCAATGATGCTGGCAGCAAAGGCTGCAACCACTAAGGCAGCAACAGAAGCTGCGCTCACAGCTATTTTTCGGCGCTGCGAAATGTTCACATTAGTACCGGTTCTCTCCCAATAATCCGAACTTTCTTAGGAGTAGAGATAGTCAAACAGCGTTTGGTAAGACTTTGCCCAGTTTTCATTGGGCTTGTAGAGGAAGAGTCCTGGCTCCAAGGTGATGTAGTTGCCGTTAGCCACTGCGCCCAACTGAGCCCATGCAGGGTGAGCAGCAGTCATTTCCTGCAAGCTCCGCAAGGCCTCTTCTTCGTTGTCGCCCATTGGTACAACAAAGATGAAATCTGGATCTGAGGCTATTACTGCCTCAAGGCTAAAGTCTGCAAGCAGACTGGGGTTTTCGTCTGCAATATTAGAAACATCCAAGTCGTTAAGCATGGCACCGGTTTGGGTTTCTGAGTTCTGGACGCGGGTGCCACCCGAGAAAGTGGTCATCAATAAAACGCGGGGCTGTTCATCTGAGGGAACCTTTGCAATGATAGCATTGATTGCATCTTGCACAGCGGTTCCATTGCTTGCAAAGAGATCTGCACGCCCAGTAATCTGGGTGCAGACTTCAAGCATTCTCAGATAATCCTCAAAGACGGTGACCGTAAAATAAGCTACGGTAATACCCGATGCCTCTAAGGTCTCTTTAAACTCGACTTGACTGGCAGAGCCAGCTCTACCGGTAGACGAACCGGTCATGATGACAAAGTCAGGCTCAAGCGCAATGACCCTCTCCATATCGATAGAGGTAAAGTCGCCCACGCGCTCAACATTTGGAGAAGTCAGGGCATAACCGCTGTAGGTATCTACGTCATCGGACACGCCAATGAGGGTTCCGCCAGCCAGCTCCCAAATCTTTGCAAAGCTGCCCATAGTGGCAACAACGCGCTCGGGGTTGTCTACGGTCACTTCATTGCCCAAGTCGTCACTAAAGGTAACCGGGCCCACCTCTATTGGTAGGTCTGCGGGCTCTTCTGCTACCAGGCTATCTTCGACATCGGGTTCGTCAATTTCGACAGGCTCGTTTTGACACGCTACGAGCATCGATAAAGACAGCACGGCTGCAAGAGCTACTGCTATGAGAGCCTTAAAGCGCTGCCTCGACAAACGTATTGCTTTTTGTACTGCCTCTTGTGTTACTTCCTTCTTCATGGGTACTTCCTTCCGTTTTCCTGATCTTGATTGCCTATTGGGTATTGTCATTGTCATTAGTATCGTCATTGTCTTTGCTGCTATCTTCTTTAAGCTTCTTTCCGTGAGCGCAGTATTCGTCTGCAGCCATAAAATCTCCGTCGTGGTAGTAGGCCGCTCGAGCTCGACAGCCGCCGCATCCCTTTTTGAAATCGCAAGAACCGCAAGGGTCGCCATATGCCTCGGTACGCAGGGTCTCAAATATGGGGCTACTTGCCCAGATATCTGCAAAGCTCTGCTCGCGAACATTGCCTACCTCTTGTTTCATGTAGGCGCAGGGCTGCACAATGCCGTCGGGATTGATGATGCAATAAGTAAGACCGGCCAAACAGCCGCGCGTATAGCGCGACTCAATGCCCAGCTGCTCTGCAATGCGTACAAACTGCGGAGCACAGGTGGGTTTAATCGCTATGGGCACCTCGGTGGACTTTTGCATGATTTTTTCTAAGAGCTGCTCGTTTTCGAGCACTTCAATAGAAGTTTCTGCGATATACTCGCCGCGTCCTACGGGAATCAAGAAGAAGGGCTGGTGTGCAATGGCACCCTTATCAACGGCAAAGTCGATGATATCGAGCACTTCATCCTTGTTCCAGTCAACGATAGTGGTGTGGATCTGAAAAGGAAGCCCTACGGCACTACAGTTTTCCATGCCCTCTATCGCCAGGCGGTGAGCGTCTTGGTTGCCTCGAAACTCGTTATGCTTGGCTTCGTCAAGGCTGTCGAGACTGATGCCCATGGCTGCGGCACCAGCGGCATAAAGCTTTTCTGCAACCTCGGGTGTTATGAGCATGCCATTTGTTCCAAAGACAGGGCGCAAACCCTTTGATGAGGCATAGGCAACCAGCTCAAAGATATCCTCACGAAGCAGAGGCTCGCCGCCACTAAAAATCATAATTCTAAAGCCAGCTTCAACAATCTGGTCAATCAAAGTTATCGCTTCGGCAGTGGTGAGCTCGTTAGCGGTAGAAGCCTCAAGTGTGTCAGCGTCTTGATAGCAGTGCTGGCACTCGAGATTACAGCGGTTAGTGGTAAGCCAAGAAACAATCATCTGGTGTTACTCCTGTCAACGTATTTGGGCAATGCTGCTGTGCTGTTGTGCGTCAGAATGTGTCAAAACGCTTCTTCGACCGTCATTGTGGGCTTGACCCGGTATCTCGACCAGCAGTTTAAGATTGCGGGTCAAGCCCACAATGACGTTTTTAACACAGTCTGATGTTCCCTTTTCTCAGCAGGTGCAAACGATGACCTGACAACAGCAACTCACTTTGTGATAACAAAAGCTATTACAAACGAGGGGAATACGAATATGATACTAGAACACCGCACTTTTGTCGTTGGCAAATCAGAATGTCTGCGATACCGTGACACCATCATGACACTCCCATGACACAGCCGCTGTCAAACAGCCTTGGTGCCAGGGGGTCTCAAGGGAAACATCCCCTGACACACTTAGGAGCCTCAAGGACAACGCCCCCTGGCACCCCTGATACTGGTATCATGGCTCAATGCCAGAACGACTTAAATACTCGCTCATCATGTTCTTAGCGGGCAGCAGCTACGGTTTTGTGGTGCCGCTGGTGAGCACTGCTCATGCAGCAGGCTTTAGCACGGGACAAATAATGGTTACGCAATATCTGGTAGCTGCAGCTACGCTTGGCATAGGCTGCCTTCTTTTTTCGCGCAAGCGGGTGAGCCTTAAGGTGGCGTTTCAGCTTATGGGTGTAGGCATGGTTGCCTCAGGAGTAAGCTTCTTTTACTATCAGGCGCTTCAGCTGCTGACCCCGGCTCTTTCGCTTACCCTGCTCTTTCAGTTTGTGTGGATGGGTATGGTCGTGCAGGCCGTGCGCAGCCGCAGCCTACCTAAGCCCACTGCGGCTCTCACGGTTTTGTTTGTGGTCATTGGAGCCGTGTTTGCAGCAGGAATGCTCGACGAAGGAGTCTCCTTAGAAAGCCTCAACTCCTTAGGGATACTGTTTGGCTTTCTTTCGGCGGTGTGTTATACGGCCTTTTTGGTACTTTCGAGCCAGCTCGCTACTAACCTACCCGCGCTCAATAGAAGCATGTTTGTTGCCTTTGGCAGCTTGCTGCTCTCGTTTGTTATTGCACCCCAGTACTTTGCCGAGCCTCTCATCGTTCATGACCCAATGGTCAGCCTGGGCTTGGGCATCCTGGGCATTTGCCTGCCTATCTTCTTGATAGCCGTAAGCGCACCCAAGCTTCCTGCCGGCCTAATGACCATCATGGCTTCGAGCGAGCTACCAAGCGGTGTCATTTGTGCTGCAGTTTTCTTAAAGGAGCCGGTGACCCTTACCATCGGACTCGGTGTAGTCATCGTTCTCTGCGGCATTGTGGCTTCAGAAATGGAGACCCTGCGCAAGTTGGCTCAAGGCAATAGGGCACTGGATTGAACCCAATTGAACCCAGTTACAAATTAATTGCGTCAAAATGACGGAATTAATATGCGACATCTGTCACCTGAATAGCCCAAATGCATCCAAAAAGGTAGATTTCGTATGTGTTGTTTAAGGGAAATAACTCTAGCAAGCCATCTACCAGCACTTTAGGCTGACATACATAACAAGATCTGAGCCGAGGCAGAGAAAAACTACCTATTTGGATGCATTTGGGCTATATAGCTGACAAGCTTAGATAAGGCAAGGACTGATTCCTTGTTTTACGGATTGCCCAACCAAGCTTATTTTCGGTTATAATTACCCTCAAGATGCAACGGATGCTTTCAAAAACCTTGGGTATGTTTTTGGCGGCGCTTCTTCTGTGTGGCGGGGCGCTCGTTAATGTTGCATGGGCTATTGATGACTCACTTGAAGACTTCACGGTTAATACGGGTATGGGCTCTACGAGTGCGTATAGCTCTGGATCGCTGATTCAACCTCCCCTCAATGCACTGGAAGAGGGCGAAGTGCTGGTTGGCAAGTCCATTGAATATAACGATGATGCAACGCTTACGACGCCAGACGGAACCATCACAGTTACGCTTTCTGCATGGGCAGCGAGGTATACCGATTTATCAACTCGTGTCCCAGACCAATTGCCGCTTGAGCCTCTGGCAAACGGTGCCTTTGTAGAAATCAAAGATAGCGTGAGCCAATTTGCGGTTGTTGACGTGGATTCTTTGCCCGCAGGCGTGACCTTTAATCCTGCAACGGGCGTTATCACCTGGCTCATCACCAATCAAGAAGACATACTGGGAGCTGCGCCTTTAGAGGTGGAGTATACCCTTACAGTGGTAAATCCCTCGCCAAGTTGGCAGGTGCTGGCACCCTCTCCCCAGCCAGACTATGTTTTGGGGTACTGGTATTCAACTGGCGTAGCCCAGGCACATTTTGAGCCGGTAGTGGGAAACCCCTACTACTACACCATGGAAGAGATTACCACCGATGCCTTTACCTTGTCGATGAATTGGAACAACGGAACCGGGCTCAACAATGGTGCGATCATCGACAACGAACTGGGCACGACGATAGTCTTTCCAAAGAATGTCTCGGCACAAGACCTGTCTGCCTATAATTCAGATGGCACCATTAATACCGCCGGGGGGTGGAACTGGTGGCCTCAAAATGCAGGCACACGGAGCCAGGCGGCCACGGTAGTCACACCGGCTGGCGCAACGCTCTACTACTCGTGGCAGTTGCAATGGACAAAGTCTGCGGGAGCAAAGACCTATGTCTTTACTGTTAAGGACTTGGCGGGGCCGGGTTTGGATGTGCAATACAAAATCGACTTTCCCTCGGGTGGAGGTAATCAAGCCTTTGCCGGTGACAAGATTATTGTCAGTGAGGATTACTTCCAAAAAACCTATAACTCGGGGCAAGACGACCCGTTTTACTGGCAGGGAAGAGAAATCATTCTTCCCCTGGCAATAAAGGGCGAAATTCAGGTATTGGACGAGACTCTGGTCATCCCAACCTTTGAGCTTACGGTAGAAAAAGAGCTGGACGGCACCTTCTCTTCATGGGGCTATGGGCCAGAGAGCGAGTTTATCCTCTACATACAAGACGTAACCGATGACCCAGATAATGGGCCTTTCCTGGTGTTTGATGATTTGGGTGGAGGCTCCTTTGACTATAACGGCCTTGCTGCCTCTGGAACCCCCATCAGCTTTAGTGTTAATACGCAAGCGGTGCTTGCCAACATTCCTACTGAGGATGAAAACGGCGTGCAGAAGGTATACTCGCTGGTGGAGTATCCCGCATGGGAGACGAGTGCTCCGAGTCCGCCGCGGGTTACGGTGAGCTACAGCCTTGATGATAGGGTGAGCTATGAGAGCACTGCTGTTATTGAGCCCAACCAAGACGAAGACACAAGCTTGATTGTTCACAACAACTTTACCAATCAACCGGTGGCAGTGTTGCGCCTCCTCAAGCTGTTTAATGGGTATCCCATGGATTGGGGTATTACTGCCGCCACAGAATTTGAAGTAATGATTTGGGATGATATTCATTCTAACAATCTTCTTTTTGTAAAACCCGATGAGCAAGCCAAGGCAGATGCCGCCTCTGGTGTTTGGACAGATGCCTCTCATTGGCACACAGGCACCTACTATTGTATTGGCAATGACGGCGGCAATCCCTTGGGAGACGACTCCTGGCAGATTTCGGACGACTATTGGGCGGCTCGCATTACGGGCAGCTTTAGCCCCGTGTACACCTCCATTTCTCTTACCGAAATGCATATGGAGGGGGTCTCGAACATCTGGCCAGGTAGCTATGAACTACGCGAGCTTGACCTTGCAGGAAACCTCCTGGATAACGCCACGTCGGACTGGTGGCAAGGCTACTCTAATATAGTGAGCCTTACTCGTATGCAGCCGGATCCCCAAAGCGGAATTTCTCCAGGCGGCGTGTACCTTGGCATGGTGACTAATGTCTTTGCGCATGGCGAAGGAAACCTCGCCATCTTCAAGGAGCTTGAGGGCTATCCACAAGACTGGGATGTAGACGAAGACACCACCTTTGATATCAAAGTGTGGGATATGACTGCTCAGAACCATCTGCTCTTTGACCCAATAAAACAGGCAGACGGTACTTGGCTCCATGTGGGCAATGTTGATGCAGCTGGCAACCGTTGGCTGGACGACCCGGTGTGGAACGGCGATATAGATGAAGCTCTGGACACGCTTGAGGTGAGCGTTAACTCACCGCTCGTTCTCGCAAGTGAGTTTACGGGCGAAGGTCACCACTATATGATAGAGGAGAGCAGCTCCAGCGAGTACACAACGCGCTTCTTTGTGGGCGATAGAGATATTACCAATGATGATACCTCCGGCGGCGTGGTGCTTGACCCCTTTGGCACTGCGCACATCCGGGTTGTCAACACCTATGCTCAGGGCGATCCGGGAGATCCCGGCGACCCGGGCGACCCGGGCGACCCAGGAGATCCCGGTGACCCGGGCGATCCGGGCGACCCAACTGACCCCACCGACCCCACAGATCCAACTGATCCTACTGATCCTACCGACCCCACAGACCCCACTGATCCAACAGACCCCACCGATCCAACGGATCCGCCTGACACAAAACCGGCAGACCCCAAGGCTCCCAGCAACATCCCTCCTGCTGGCGATAACAACATCAAAGCCCTCGCAGCGCTTTTGGCAGTCATCCTCATGGCAGCAGTTGCTCTCCCTGCGCTTTACCAGCGACGAAAAGCCAACTAACCAATTGTTAACAGTTACCCCCTTTGTCGCCCTTGGAAGTTGACACAGTCTGACGACAAGGGCGTGAACAACCAACCCGCTATTGGTATCTATTGAAGCCCTTCTACAAGTTTTATCCAGATATTGAGCAGAAATGACGGTTGTGCACGATACACTGACCCCTAGTGCACTAAAAGTGGTCATATCCGGGACATCTGACCGGATTCTGCATAATAAAACGTGCACAATCGACAATCCTGCTCAATAATAGAGGATATTATGCATCGTGACTAGTTGCAACTGACTACAGCGAGTTGGCTCCTTGATAAACCCGAGAGCCAAGAAGTAGCTATTTAGACTACAATAATGAGAAGCAGCAAGACGCTCTTGCTGCGTGCTCAATCATTAAGCGAAAGGATTACTATGCCCAAAACAGAGCCCTCATTGGATCAATGGCTACAAGAGGCAAAGGCTAGCCCCGAGGCTGCGCAATGCGGAATGTTCCTCAGTCATAATGGAGTTGTTCGCGTAACCCCCAAACAGCAGGTACGAGAGGGAGTCGAAGGCTTAGGCGAGGTATATGCGGTTGAGTTTTCCTATGACGCTGCCGGGGTGGACGCTGCTATTAAAGAGGCGCTTACCTGGCCAGGTGTATACTATATTAAGGTCTGGCTTAATGAGGGCGTATTAAACGTAGGCGACTCCATAATGTATGTATTGATTGGTGCAGATATTCGCCCCAACTGTGTTGACGCGCTGCTCAATTTAGTGGGAAAGATTAAAAACGACCTGGTAGTTGAGACAGAACTGATAAGGAAATCCCATGAGAGAACTACCTAAAAACCAACTCAGTCCTAAAATCAAGAGGGTATGGCGCCTCAATGATGCAATCTGGCTTACCTTCTCCTTTTTGGCGTGCGCTTTTGTGTTTGCTATGATTTATGCTTCGAGCGGTGAGGCATGGGGCCTGGTGGTTCTCCTTGCCCTTCTTGCTTTTTATGCCGTGGGAATGATTGTCTTCTTGGTGGTCATTCCTCCCATTAGACATATACGTTGGCGCTACGAACTCAACGACGATTTTCTTGATATTGCTCGAGGCATTGTATGGAAGAAGCGCTTCATCATCCCCTTTATTCGAGTACAGAATACCGATACGCAGCAAGGGCCAATCCTGCGAGCCTTTGGGCTTGCGAGCGTTACGGTTTCAACTGCTGCGGGTAATCATTCCATTCCAGGTTTGGACTTTGCAACTGCCGAGCAACTGCGCGACCGAGCAGCAGAACTTGCCCGCATTGCGCAAGAGGATGTTTAGGTTAGAAAAGCAATGATTGCATCAGCGCTTTTCGTACTGCGACAAAACCGTTCATTGGACTCTCAAAAAAGGAGCACCTGTCATGACCGAAGCTACTCGTTATAAAGTTCATAGCAGCTATATCTGGCTGAGCGGCATTCAAGGAGCACTCTCACTACTCTTTTTCTTCGTTCTCATGTCCTTTGGTGTTGGTGCCAGTCTTATTGCAGAGCTTGGCGATTTGTCTGATGGGGGCTTTGCTGCTGTCTTGGTGCTCATCTTCTTAATAGTGACATTTCTTGTCATAGCCGGCCTGATTTTTCTCTTGCAGTACTTTTCGTACAAACATCTATGGTATGAGCTGGGTGCAGCAGAATTTAGCCTTTATTCGGGCATCTTAAGCAAAAAGCGTGTACATGTGCCTTATCAACGTGTCCAGTCGGTTAATCAGCGAGCAACTCTTATTCAGAGGATTGCCGGAGTGTGCACCGTGCACATTGATACTGCTGGCGGCGCACAAAACAAAGCTGTCGTTGTGCCTTATCTGAGAAAGACCGATGCTGAGTGGCTGCGCACACAGCTCTTTTATCGCAAGCAGGCAGTCATGGCACCAGCATCACCAGCGGAAGCTGCCCCCACAGCGCCACCCCCTCCTCTAGGCGAGCCACATGCAGCGCCACCCCCTCCCGTGGGAGCGCCCCTGCTTACTCCTGAGTTAATGCCTCCAGCCGCTTCCTCTACGGGGCTGCCAGTTTCTGCTCTGCCTACGGGACAGCCGGTGCCTCTGCCACCTCCGCCTGTGGGCTCGCCAGTAATGGCAGCGGCACTACCAGCTCAACCGAGCCTCACCCAAGGCGGTTTGCCAGGAGCATACGACGAAGGAAATGTGCTTGATGCCCCAGCCGCTGCCATGGCCGACATGCGCGGAGTTTTTGGGGGAGAAGGCTTTGACTTGGGCAAGGTGAGCTATTCGTATCGCCTCACCAATAAAGAACTTGCCTTTACCGGTATGTCCAACAGCTCGGGCTTCATAGTCATAGGTATCTCCGGATTTGCCACCTTGTTTGGTTTGATCTTTACCGTGCTTGCGCCTGCATTAGTTGAGGCGATTCTCGACGCTGGCGAAAGCTTGACCTTGGAGCCATCCGCAGGCATCTTGATGCCCCTGATTTTGGTGGGTGCGATTTCATTGGTTATTGTTACCTGGGTCTCGTCTATTGTGGGCACATGCATCAGCTATGGCGGATTTACGGCTCGCAGGCGAGGCAGTCGCGTGGAGGTGGAGTATGGAATCCTCCAGCATCGCTTTGATGGGGTTGACATAGACAGGGTGCAGTCGGTCATTATCAGGCAGAGCTTTATCAGGCGCCTGATTGGTTACTGCGAGATTTCTCTAGGAAAAATCAATGCGCTCACCGATGCCCAAAAGCAAAACCAGGCTCAGACTGGCGTCATTCAAAAAGGCCTGGTAGTGCACCCCTTTGTTAAGCTTACTCGCGTGCCAGAGATTCTTGCCGGGCTGGTTCCAGAGTATGCTGAGGTACCCACAAACACCATTAAGTTACCAAAGGTGGCGCTCAGGCGTGCGCTCCTGCGCCGCGGCATACTGCAAAACGGTGCGTTTTGGACGGCTCTCATTGTTGCTGTTGTGCACATTTGCCTTAGTATTGTTTTAAGTAATAACGCAGGGGAGCTCATGGTCGTCAACCTTATAGCGCTGGCTCTGTATATTTTATGCTTGCTTGCGATTATCTTTGAGGCCATTGCTGCGGTTTTGTGGCACCGTCGTTCCAGCTTTGCCTACAATCAGCATTTCATGCAGATATCTAATGGCGGCTACTCATTTGAGAGCATAAGCTTTCCAAGAAGGAAGATTCAGTTTGGCTACATAAAAACAAACCCCTTTCAACGGCTCTCCAAGGTTAAGACCATCAATGTCACTACTGCGGCTGGCATAGGTGGAACCACCATGCGTCTCGTAGACGCAGATGAAGCAGAAGCAAATGCCTGGCTCGAATGGCTTATTCCCCGGAGGAGATAAATACATGATTATTCCTGAGATCCTTTCTACGACAACACCCTACCAGGGGCTCATTGCCACTATTGAGCTTGATACCTTGTCCAGAGGCACAGGCGAGCCTTTTATGCGTGAGGTTGTGGCTGTGCCTGATGCTGTAGCCATTGCAGCAGTAGATGAGCAGGGGCGTATTCTCCTTATCAAGCAGTATCGTCACTCTATGAAGAGCCCTGTGTGGGAGATACCTGCCGGAAGAATGGACGTTGAGGGCGAGACGCCGCTGGAGACCGCCGCCAGGGAGCTCAAAGAAGAAGCCGACCTTGCTGCAAAGAGCATGCAGCTTCTAACGGTATTTGGAAACTCGGTAGGATGGTGCAGCGAAAAGACCCACCTCTTTTTAGCAAAGGAACTCTCTGACCTGGAAGCTTTTGAGCGTCAAAATGAAGAAGCAGACATACAAAAGGCGTGGGTCTCACTGTCGGAAGCTCGAGCAATGATAGAAGATGGCAGCATAGCCGATGCCAAAACCATCATAGGAGTATTGCTGGCCACTTGAGCAATGGCTACTTGAGCTGACGCAGTGTACTAGTTGCCTGAGTGCTGAGTCAAGGATCCTTTGTCAAAGGCGCGTAGGCTTTGATAGTAGCTGTTGTTTTGAGCAAGGTCTTCTGGGCTGCCACTGAGGGTGAGCTTGCCTTCTTCGATAAAGATAATCCTATCCATTGCAGAAACACCCTGCAAGTGATGCGTAATCATGATAATAGTCTTATCTCGCATGGTCTCAAAGATGGTATCGAGCAGAGCCTGTTCGGTCACAGGATCCAAGCCTACGGTGGGCTCATCGAGGATGACAATGGGTACCTTATGCAGCAGCACGCGTGCCAAGGCTATGCGGTGGCGCTCTCCGCCAGAAAAGCGCAGGCCAGCCTCATCTACAAGGGTCTCCAGGCCATCGGGCAGACGCTCTGCCAGGCTCTTGAGCCCTACTTGCTCAAGCGCCATCCAGAGTTCTTCGTCGCTTGCAGCTTGATTACCTATGCGCAGGTTTTCTGCAAGTGTTGTGTTGAACAAATAGGTTTGTTGCTGGATGACCCCTATGTAGTGAGATATTTGATCTCCCAAAAGGCTTGGTGCAATGCCATTGATTGTGACACTGCCCTCGGTGGGAGTCAAATCGCCACGCAGTAAGGTAGCAAAGGTGCTTTTGCCAGAACCGCTGCGTCCAAGGATTGCCAGCTTCTCGCCTGGTTGTATAGTAAGATCAAGACCGTCGAGCACAGAGCGCACTCCATCGGGGTACTTATAGGCAAGCTGCTTGCTCTCGATAACAAAAGGTGCCTGGGGTAGGGTGCCTGTGTAGTCTTCAACACCATTTTGGCTACGCAGCTCTCCCAGGCGATCTATGGAGTCGCGGTGCCTGTTTGTTTCGATTGCCGCCGAAGAAAGCGGAGCAAAGGCATCGATAAGCGGAAAGAAGGCCAGAGCAAAGGCAGCAATCCAGTTGCCAATGCCTGCGTACTGGCCACCAAACTCGCTACCTGCCCACATCAAGAGGGCAATGACTACCAGGGCAAAGAGCGCCTGAAGCAGGAGGTCGCGCCCACGAGAAGAGCGATTGAGCCTGGTATCAACCTTGCGCAGAGCTTTTTCGGAGCTGCGGTAGGTTTGTACATACTCGCTGCCCCTTCCGGAGATTATCCAGTCATTTACACCCAAGACGTTGTCGGTAACTTGTTCGTACAAAGCGTTCTTCATGACCTTGCGCCTGGTTTGATGTGCGCCGTTGACGAGCATTGATACCAAGGGCAATAAGAAAACCAAAACAGCCAACAAGAGCGCCATGCAAAGAGCAAACCAAAGAGAAAACAGCCCGAGAATGCAGATGATGAGTACGTAGAGCGCCCAGGCAACAATGGTAGGAAATATGGTGCGTAAGTACAGGTTTTGGATGTGCCCAATGTCTTCTGCCAGTATGCCTAAGATGTCGCCGGTACGATAGCGTTTCTTAAAGAAGATTGCGTCTTTTTCTAAGATGTTATAAAGCTTGAGGCGCATGCTGGAAGTCATACGCAAGATCCAATCGTGGCTGGTAAGGCGCTCGAGGTAGTGCAAGATAGGCTTGCCAATACCAAACACCCGCACCAGGGCAACAGGAAAGAAAATCAAGGCAACGTTTAAGGGGTCTTCTGCTGCCAGGCTGATGAGGTAGCCTGAGGTAACCATAAGCGCAGAGGCAAAGATAAAGGTGCAAACGCCTAAGAAGAGTGCAAGGGCAAGCGCTCCACGGTATTGCTTAAAGAAGGGAGCAATCCAGAGCTTGACTCCTGCTTTGGTTCGAGCGCGTCCAGCGCGCCTTTCCGTGCTTTTGGCGGCAGCATGCAAGGCCTTTTGTGCTGGCTCTCTACTCATTGAGCTGGCGGTGGAGTTGTTGGGTGTGCTGTCCAGGGCGTTGTCCGGGGCGCTGTCCGGAGTGCTGTTAAGAGTGTTGTCCAGAGCGCTGTTAAGAGGCTTGCTCATGATGCACCGCCTCCCAACTGCGAAACGAGCGAAGCAAAGGAATTATTGCTCGTGAGCAACTCCTCAAAGCTGCCACTGCCTACAATCTTGCCCTCGTCCATTACCAGGATGTGATCCATGTCGTGCATCCAGTGGAGGCGGTGTGTTGCAAAGAAGACCAGCTTGCCTTGCATGAGTGGCAGCATGCGCTGCTTGAGCTCCAGTTCTGTTTCTATGTCGAGATGTGCCGTGGGCTCATCAAAGAGAAGTATAGAGCGCTTCTTGTCCAGGCAGATACGCGCCAGGGCAACGCGCTGAGCCTGACCACCACTGAGCGAGCGTGCTCCTTCGCCCACTTTGGTATCAAGCCCCATAGAAAGATCCTTTACCAGGTCTTCCAATCCTACGATGGCCACCGCCTGGGCTACTTCTTCATCGGTTGCCTCGGGGTAATAGAAGGTAATGTTCTCGCGCAGAGTTGCATGAAAGACATAAGGGTCTTGCGGCAAGTAGGCCAGCTGTTGTTGCCAGCTTGCGCGATTTGCGCTGGTGAGCACTGTACCATCAACATAAATACTACCCTCAGCAGCTGTAGAAAAACCGCCGAGCAGGTGTATCAGTGTGCTTTTACCCGCTCCGCTCATACCAATGACTCCCACCTTTTGTGCACCCGAGATAGCAAAGGAGACATTATTAACGGCCTCATACTCGTCAAAGGCAAGACTGAGTTTGTCTACAGCAAGCTCTGTCTGTTGGCTCCAAGAGGGCAGGGTGGCGCTGCTTTGACCAGGCTCATCAGGCCCAGATACACTTGTCTCGTAACTCGCAATGAGCTTTTGTATGGAGCCCAGGGCGTTTTTTCCGTCTAGTGAGGCATGAAAGTCTGAGGCAAATTCTCTAATAGTCTTAAAGTATTCGGGAGCAAGAATCAAAACGGTGAGAGCAGGAAAAAGCACAATGGACTCATCCAAAAGACGAAAGCCCAGCATGATGGCCACTGCTGCCACAGAAAGCGTTGCAAAAAGGTCCAGCACACTGCTTGAGAGTATGGCAATCCTCAGGGTTTTAATGGTTGCTATTCTAAAGCGCTCGCTGGCTGCATAGATGCTTTTGCCAAACTCCCTACTGAGGCCAAAGAACTTGAGTGTGTCGATACCGCGCAATGAATCAACAAAGTGATTGGAGAGCACTTGGAACTCTTTATGCTGATGAGCCGCTCGCTCACCTGCCATTTGTCCAAGCAGCTTCATGTACAAAATAATGAAAGGAAATATGATGAGCATGATAATGCCCGAGATCCAGTCGAGGATAAAGACTGCAATGAGAAGCACCAAGGGGATGACGACAAGTCGCACTATTTTGCTCAACACAAGGCGGAGGTAGGTTTCCACCTGCTCGATGCCCTCTAATAGCAGGGTTGTAGTATTGCCGGTGCCATGACGTTGCACCACCTCAAGGCCAAGGGAGAATATCGTATGCATGAGACTTTGCCTGAGGCTGTCTGTACAAGAAAAGGCATAGCGGTCGAGCATATAGTCTCTGAGGAATCGAATAGCCTGGATGCCCATGAAGCTCGCAAAAAGAAGAAGTATCCATATGAGTTGGTCCATCAGGTGATGCCCCAGCCACAAATTGGTAACCGCACTAGAGAGCGACCACGCCAGTCCAAGAATGCTCAAGCTTTCAAAGAATGCAAAGACTGCCAAGGCTACAAGAATACGCTTGATTTTTGGCAATTCAAAGAGGGCTCTATCTAACACGTTGTTGCACCTATCGCTTCTCGCTATACAAATGGCAGAAAGGGCTCCTGCCAAGAAGACTTGTGGTTGGCTGACCGTCTTCCTACAAAAAGAATGTTACAAGTCACACCATAGTCCGCCACTCTGTTGGTTACTGTCAGACTGTAGTCCGTCATTGCGGCCTCCGAGCCGCAATCTAACCATAATGCGTCTCAGATTGCGGGTCAAGCCCGCAATGACATTGGGTCTGATCAGTAACAAAAGAATGGCGCTTGAGCTGTAGAGCTCAAGCGCCATTCAAAAACGCTTAGAAAACAGTATAGACTAATATGTCAAGTCTTCGTCCTTGATTCTACCTCTAAACGCACGATAGATGAGGAAGTGGTAGAAAAGAAGGATGGGCACACCAACGCACGCAATGAGTAACATGAAGAACAGCGTGAGCTCATTGGAGGCACCATTTGCAATAGTAATGGGGTTGCCGTTGGTTGAGTTGATCAGGTTGGGGAACTGGGATGCTGCCCAAAGGAAGGGCAAAACCAGTACCGAAGCACTTTGAGCAACAAAGGCAACAAGATCGTTCTTTCTTTGCAGGATAGAGGCCACAAGGGCAAGAACAAATACCACAACGATTATGATGCATACGACAACGAGTGAGGATGCTTGATCTACCAAGAGGAACCAAGCGGCGGTTGCCAAGCCAAAGACCAAGAGGGCTCCAGCCTGGAAGGGAGTGCTGAGCTTTGAAGCGCGCTTTTGTAAGGCCGAACCCTTAGGTGCCTTGAGCGCAAGCCAGGTTGAACCCTGTGCAAGGAAGAGCAGCAGACCAAGCACACCGCACAGCAGTGGGAAAGGCGTGAGCAAATCAAGCACCGGGATGCCACGGATGTAGTCGCCGTTTGCGGCAATTCCAACGCCCTGCAAGATGTTACCAGCGGCAACACCAAGAAGCAGAGCAGGAAGACCAGAGCCTAAGAAGAAGAGGATATCCCAGGTCTTCTTGAACTTCTTATCGCGACCTCTAAACTCAAGTGCTACCGCTCTTACAATGAGGGCAAAGAGCACCAACATTATAGCGAGATAAAAACCTGAGAAAGAGGTTGCGTAGGCAAAGGGGAAGGCTGCAAACAGGGCACCTCCAGCGGTGATCAACCATACTTCGTTACCGTCCCACACAGGGCCGATGCTACGACGCAAGATGGCCTTTTCTTTTTCGTTCTTGGCGATGAAGGGGTACAGGGCACCTGCTCCCAAGTCAAAGCCGTCAAGCACGAAGTAGCCACCAATCAAGAGGGCAATAACCCAAAACCAGACTATCTGAAGCAAAGTAAAATCAGGCGGTAAGAGTACTAAATCCATCATGATTACTCACCTTCCTTTACTGAACTACTGCCGGCATCGGCTTGGGCGGCCTTTACGGCTGCTACTGCCTCTGCGCTTCCGCCGTCTGCTGCAGAGACGACTGGACCTTGTTTAATGAATCCAAAGACCACTCTGAGCATTGCGAGGAAGATGAAGAGGTAGATCACGGTAAAGAGCGCCAGGGTGATGATGATTTCCCAGTCGGTTACAACACCTGATACTGCACGCTCGGTGAGCATGTGTACGTTCTCAGGGCCAGTTACCGAGGGGTAGACTGTCCATGGTTGGCGTCCGTATTCTGCCGTCATCCATCCGCTCTGAATAGCAAGCATGGGAGCGATGGGGGAGAACACCAGTATACGCTGGAGCCACTTCTTCTCGGTGATCTTTCCACCACGGAAGCTGAAGATGATTGCCAAAATAACAATCAGGGCTATAAGGCCAAAGAGAGCAACCATCAAGTGATAGCTCTGGAATACCAGGTTAACACTCAGTGCATCAGCATTAAGGGCATTGAATTGTGGGTCTTTTTCCAAATCGTTGATTCCCTTGTAGCTTGTATCAAAGGAGCCAGAAGCAAGGAAGCTCGCACCGCCCGGAATGCTGAGGGCAAGCGTGTCTCTATTTGCCTCATCTACAATTCCAATGAGATGGAGGTCTGCCGGGCCCGTTTCATACATACCGTTCATCAGAGCAAACTTGGTTGGTTGCTCCTCTGCAACGACTACAGCAGATGAGTGTGCGCTTACCAGCAAGAAGCATGTTGCAATGGCACCAACGACGGCGCCCATCTTCATGGTGGAGATAGCAAACTCAGGATGCTTTTTCTTGAGCATGTAGTAGGCCGAGATTGCCATGGCAATAAACGCACCAACAACCATAACGGCCAATACCGTGTGGAAGTAACGTGCTCCAAGCGATGGGTTAAAGGCGGCGGCCAAAAGGTCATTGAGGCGTGCCACACCGTTAGCGTCTACATAGGCACCTGCGGGGGTCTGCATCCAGGAGTTTGCGATGAGAATCCAGAGCGCAGAAAATGCAGAGCCCAAGAAGGTAAGCCATGCAGAGACCAGATAAAACTTACGTGAAACCTTGTTGCGTCCAAAAATGAGGATTCCCAGGAACACCGACTCCATGAAGAATGCCAATAGAGCTTCGGCGGCCAATGGGGCACCAAAGATAGAACCTACAAAGCGTGAATACTCGGCCCAGTTGGCGCCAAAGGCAAATTCCATTGCGAGACCAGACACAACACCAACGGTAAAGACCGCTGCCAGTATCTTGACCCACATCCTTGCCGCACCTTCTAGTTTGGGATCCTTGGTTCGGTAGTAGCGTGTCTCGGTAAGAGCCATGATGAGGCCAATACCAATGGACATAGGAACGAACATAAAGTGAAAAATCGCCGTTGCGGCAAACTGTATTCGCGCCAAGTCAAGAGCTAGTTCCAAAGCAATCACCTCTCTTTCTTTCTAATTAATTGATTTGTTGATTTTTCGAACATCTCCTGCCGTGCATCGCATCTCCTTAAATGCGTCTAAAAAAGGGGTATATGTAAGTGAAATAGTAGCATAAATTTCAACAAAAGAGCAACACTTTTTTGCCAAAAACCCTACAAAAGCAACCAACAGTAAACGGCTCTACGCTTTTAAGAGGGGAGAATCTGACAAAAGCAGCAAAATGATATAAAATGTTAGCCTCAGCAAACAATCGTGTTGCTGCTGAATAAACGCCCCTCCGTGGGTAGATACGAGAGTGAAGTAATTGGGTAATGTAGCAATAGCATTCCTTTTGACGCTTATCGCAGGTTTGTCAACCGGCATAGGTGGACTCATTGCGCTGTTTACCAAAACGAGCAACAAGAAGTTCTTGTCTGTGAGCTTAGGCTTTTCTGCCGGCGTCATGATTTACATCTCGATGATGGAGATTTTGCCTGGTGCAATAGAGGTGCTCTCGATTACTCAGGGTCAAAAGACCGGCATGTTTGTTGCGGTAGCAGCCTTTTTTGGCGGAATGCTCCTGATAGCAATTATCGACCGCTTTGTTCCTAGCGAAGTCAACCCTCATGAGCCAAGCGAGGCAACTGCCATAGAGTCCGATAGTTGCGCCCTTGTGACTGGCTCTGCCATTGCACCAAGCAGCGAGAGCAACACCCCAGAGCATGAAGAAACAAAGACTCCAGCAGGGCTCATGAACATCAATAGAACCAGGTTGTTGAGAACAGGCCTCTTTACCGCCTTTGTCATTGCCCTGCACAACTTTCCGGAGGGAATTGCCACCTTTATCATTGCCCTCGAAGACCCCATCATTGCCTTGCCTATTGTCTTTGCCATAGCCATCCACAATATTCCCGAGGGTCTGGTTATCTCGGTGCCCATTTACTGCGCAACGGGTAGCAAAGCCAAGGCAATTCTGTATTCCTTTGCCGCGGGGCTCACCGAACCTTTAGGCGCACTCATTGGCTATCTCATACTCATGCCCTTCCTAAATGATACCGTGTTTGGCATAGTCTTTGCCCTGGTGGCAGGCATCATGGTATTCATATCCTTTGATGAACTATTGCCCTCAGCTCGAGCCTACGGACAACACCACCTTGCTGTCTATGGTCTGTTAGCAGGCATGGCCGTCATGGCTATAAGCATCTGGCTCTTTGTGTAGCGTATCATTGGTGTCAGGGCATCAAACTGAGGTTATAATGAGAGTATCAGCTTGAGAAAGGATAACGAGATGCTACAGGATAAACCATTGGCACGTGAGCAGGCTAGTGCTCAGGCATTTGACCCCAGCACGATTCGATTTGGCACCGATGGTTGGAGGGCAATCATTGGGCAGGACTTTACCGTAGAAAATCTGGCGCGGGTGGCCTTGGCTTCTGCCAAGGTGTTTAAGGAGGACAATCCCACAAACAATGATGGCAAGCAGCCACTGATGTTGGTTGGCTATGATTGTAGAGAAAATGCCAGCACCTATGCGCTCATTGCCGCAGTGATCCTTACCAGCCAAGGCTTTGACGTGCTTCTCTCAGATAATTACTGTCCTACTCCTACGCTATGCTGGAGCATTGCGCAAAACCCGGCAGCTGTGGGCGGCCTCATGCTCACCTCCAGTCATAATCCTGCTGAGTACTTGGGAGTCAAGCTCAGAATGCGTGACGGGGGAGCTTCGCCGCAGTCTTTTAGCAACAGGGTAGAAGAAGCCTTGAGCGCCGAGCTGCCTGAGGTGTTTGATGAGGCGCTTGCTGTGGCACAAACACTCTCTCAGCTCGACACTGCTGAACTTCAAGCCTCCATGCAAGATGCAAGTGAGCAGGCAGGCGAGGGGCAAGAAGTGCAGGCAGGGCAGGCAGGGCAGGCAGGGCGGGCTGAGAGCGCACGCATCGTGAGCACTCTGGAGATTGCCGACTTCATGCAGCCCTATCTTGCCGAGCTCGAGAGTTTGGTAGACAAAGATGCCCTGGCTGCTGCAAAGCTGAGGGTCGTGGTTGACCCCATGTACGGAGCAGGACGGGGATACTTGGCAGACTTGCTCAGGAAACTCGGTGTGGAGGTAGAAGAAATCAACTCGGCAGCTGATCCCAGCTTTGCTGGTTTGCACCCTGAGCCGATTCCTCCTTGGGTCAATGACGGACTGGCAAAGACCGCCGAGCTGAGCTATGACGCCTGTTTTATAACGGATGGAGATGCAGACCGCATAGGCGCTGGCTCCCGCGACGGCAGCTTTGTTAACCCACACAAGATACTGGCGCTCATCTGCGATCTTTTGGTGGAGGACAAAGGGCAAAAAGGTCGTGTCATACGTACCATCAGCGGCTCAAGCCTGATTAAACGCCAATGCGAGCGGCTGGGTCTTGAGCTCACCACCACACCGGTGGGCTTTAAATGGATATACGAAGAAATGCTCAAGGGCGATGTAATGCTTGGCGGCGAAGAAAGCGGCGGCATGGGTATTCCCACGCATGTCAGAGAGCGCGACGGGCTACTCATGGCTCTTCTGCTCGCAGAACTCATGGCCAAGAAGGGCAAAGACCTCGGTGCGCTGGTTGATGAACTGCATGACACCCTGGGCTACCTGGACTACTCTCGCAACGACTTGCGGCTTACCGAAGAACAAAAAGAGACCTTTCTTGCTGAAGTGTGTGCCAAAGAGCTGGGGACAGAGGTCTATCAGCCACGTTTTGATGCAGCTGACGAGCAGATAACGAGCATTGATTATCGCGATGGCATTAAGTTTGAGTTTGCCTCTGATGCCTGGTTGCTTGCCCGTCCCAGCGGTACTGAGCCTCTGGTGCGCGTCTATGTTGAAGCGGCAACGACCGAGAGAGTTGAGCAATTGCAGGAAATTGGCTGCGCCATAGTCAAGGGAGAGTAAGGTGAACAGGGCATTTCCTCAGGTAACGATTGTTGGCGCTGGCAATGTGGGCGCCACAACTGCCCAGCTGCTCTTGCTCAAAGAGATAGCCAACGTGGTGATGATAGATGTGGCCTCGGGCATAGCAGAGGGCAAGGCGCTTGACCTCATGCACATGCGAGGCAACGAGCACTTTGGACCCACCATTGTGGGATCCAACGACTATCAAGACACGGCTGCAAGCGACCTGGTCATTATTACCGCAGGTATACCACGCAAGCCCGGTATGACCCGAGAAGATCTCATCGATACGAACGCTGCCATTGTGCGCTCGGTCTTAGAGCAGGCGCTGCCTGCCAGCCCTGAGGCATGCTACCTCTTTGTTACCAATCCACTTGATGTAATAACCAACCTGGCAATCAAGTTGGTGGATGTTTCTGTCAATCGCCTCATTGGTATGGGTGGCGTCTTGGACAGCGCGCGCTTTACTAACGCTATAGCCGCCGAGACGGGTGCAAGCCCCAAAGACATAGAGGCAATGGTCATTGGAGCGCACGGCGAGGCCATGGTGCCCCTGCCCAGCCTGGCTACGGTAAAGGGTGAAGCGCTGCTTGATGTGGTTGATGGCGAGGCGCTCTTGCGTATTATGCAAGCCACGGTGCAGGGAGGCGCTTCTGTAGTACGCCTGCTTGAGACGGGCTCGGCCTTCTATGCCCCAGCCTCGTCTATTGCATCGATGGCCGAGGCAATACTGGGCAATACCAAAGCCCTGCTCTCGAGCTGCTCAAGGCTACAGGGAGAGTATGGCATCAACGGCGTTTCGCTTTGTGTGCCCACTGTGCTGGGGTCTGAGGGAGTATGCCGCATTGAGGAACTACCGCTCAGCAGCGAGGAGCTCCACCAACTACAAGCCTCCGCCGAGCAGGTCAAAGAGCAACTGGCTAGAATTAATTAGTTGTAACAGTCCACTAGGAACAAAAACTAATTCTTTTTGGGCAGGTATTTTTCGAGAATGCGGTTGAGGTCTTCGAGACCTACTGGTTTGCCTATGTGCTCGTTCATGCCCACCTTGAGACAGGCGTCAATGTCTTCTTGCAGAGTATTGGCGGTCATGGCTATGATGGGCAGGCTCGAAACCTCTGCATAGGGCAAGGCTCTAATCTTCTTGGTTGCCTCCAGGCCGTCCATCTCGGGCATCTGCAAATCCATGAAAACCAGGTCATAGTCAAAGGGTTTACTCTTAACTGCCTCAAAGGCTTCTCTACCGTTAGAAGCACAGTCAATCGTTACCCCGCTCTCTTCCAATAAAGCCAAAACGACCTCGCGATTAATCTCGATGTCTTCTGCCAAGAGGACGCGGCAGCCAGAGTGATCAGCCATGATGCCTGGTGCAGGCTCCTCGGCTTCATCTTGCTCCTCAAGCTCTGGCTCGGGCTGCTCTTCAACCTGGGTCAAACGCTCATAGGCAGCCAGCAACTCAGGTTCGGCTGGCTCGTCAGATAATGACTCAGCGTCTCCTTGAATCTTCAAGGCCATAGCTTCAGACTCTTCTGCAGTCTGGGGGTCGTCGCAATCGGACACATCGTTGAGTGCAATGATGAAGAAGAATCTCGAGCCCTCGTTTACCTCCGACTCAACGCCTATATGCCCTCCCATCATCTCTATCAAATGCTTTGAGATGACCAAACCCAAACCGGTACCTCCGTATTTGCGGCTCGTGCCGCTGTCGGCCTGCTCAAATGTGGTAAACAGATTCTTCTTGACCGAGGGGTGTATGCCAATACCGCTGTCCTCAACCTCAAACATGAGGCGATGCCCCTCGGGCCCGCAGCCGTGATGCTCAACCCGTAGCGCTACAAAACCTCCAGGTGGCGTAAACTTGATGGCATTTGAAAGCAGATTGCTGAGAGTCCTGGCAAGGCGCTGACTGTCGCCCACCAGTATCGTGGGAATCGACTCGTCTATCGAAACGCTATGCTTCAACTCATGTTGCTTAATCCTATGAGCGTGCTCGCTGATGACGGCCCCTACAGTCTCACGGAGTTCAAACGGCTCTTGCATGAGCGTAAGCTCATTAGCCTGAATGCTCGTCATGTCCAGCACGTCATTGATAATGCCCAGCAACTGCGCAGAGGCATCGCTGATATGCCCAAGGCAGTAGTCCTTGCGCTCGGTATCTTCGCTGCCAAGGGCTATGGAGGTCATGCCAATGATGGCATTCATGGGAGTACGCATTTCGTGACTCATATTAGAGAGAAACTCACTTTTAACCTCGCTTGCGCGCACAGCATGATTTAAGGCTTGCTCGCGCTGCTCGCTATAGAGCTCGCGGGTAAGAGTAGAAGCCAGATTGGTGGCAACGCTTTCGGTGAGCTGAAGATCCTTCTTCGAAAACCCGCTTTGCACGCGCGAAAACTCCAAAGCCAATACTCCCCAAAGCTTGTTTTGGACATGCAGGGGCCACCAGATAAAGGCCTGCACCCCCAGGTTCAAAAGGTTGGCATAGCGCTTGTCACTAGCCTGGCTTACACTGGCACAGCCAACCGCAGTATGCTTTTGGCTCTGGCTTATGTCATAGACCTGCCGCATGGACTTTAAGAGAATCTGGGCATGCTTTTGATTGTAGATGGGATTGGTTTCTCTGCCATTCCAACAGCTTCTGAGGCAGTCGTCTGCTTCGGCTTTTGATACGTTAATGATAGAAACGCGAGAGGCTTCCATGTAGCTTCCCAGGTTGGCGATTGACTCACTTACCCTGATACCCAGGTCTTGCTCTGAAGAAAGACTTTGCGAAATCTCATTCATGAGCTTTTGAACGCGCACGCTCTCTTCGAGCTCCTGCTCTTTTCGAACCTGCAATAACACGTTGGCGCAGGCAGCCAAAATAACAATGGCAATGCACACCAAAAGGATGATGGAAAGATTCCTGATGCTTGATTCGGTCTGCAAAATCTTATGATCATCTACGCCAACGGCGGCTATGGCAGCTACACCGCCTTGAGAGTCGTATACCGGCGAGAAAGCCGCAAGACCGTCTTCACTAAATTCCGAGTCATGTAAGCCAGTCCAGACGATAGAGCCACTAAAGGCCGCCTGGTGTAATCTGTTGGGCTCAAAGGGAGGAGCAGAAATGTCGTAGATGCCTGCTCCGGCGCTACTGGAGATGATGTATTGCATCTCGCCCGAGGGCAATTGTCTGATAAAAGTGACTTCCGTGAGATTATGAAGCAAGGTAAAGGCGCTGAGCCGGTCTCTGAGACGCTGTCCGGTTTCATTTGCAAGAGCTTCTACATCATTGATGGTTAGTAATACGTCTGCCGCAACAACAACCGATGCGGCTTGAGCCTCTGCTCTTAAGCGCTCGCTTCGACTGTCTTCGAGAGACATCAAAAGTGAGTTGAGAGAAAAGCCCGTAAAGAGTGACAATGCCAACACTACGACAGCCGAAACCAAAAAGAGGACGAGCACTAGTTTGGATCGCTTGTTTGCCATGAATTCTCCTATTCAAGCGGCATGTTAACTCTTCTACTCTAGCCAACAATTATCGCAGTAGTCAAATTATCACAAAAACTCCATAAAGAATAAAGACCCCCCGGCATTATCATGACAATCTTTCTTGGCGGGTTACTGAAGCTGACATAGGTGACAAGCTGACAGGGAAGGTGACAAGGTGACAAAAGGTGACAAGGGGACGGCTGGTGACAGGGAAGGTGACAAGGGGACGGGGCGTTTGTCACCTTGGAAAGGTGACAAACGCCCCGTCCCCTTGTCACCTTCCCTGTCACCAGCCGTCCCCTTGTCACCTTTTGTCACCTTCCCTGTCACCAGCCGTCCCCTTGTCACCTATGTCCCTGTCCCCTTCGTCTGCCAACTGCGATGAACATCTGGTTTTACCGCTTCCGGATTGGTTCTATTTTTTTGCGGCTAAGGTGCTATAGTACACACAGGGCAAAACAACCGAAGCAGACTCGTTTTAGGCTTGTTCGTGGGTAGAATTTTGCATAACGGAATGCACAAGACACGCACGGCAAGTAGGAAAGGAACTGATTTTGAAGATAGTAACCGACTCATCAATTATGCTGAGCTGCGACCAAGGCAAAGAGCACGGATTAACCATTGTGCCGCTCTCGGTGTCGATAGGCGGCGAGACTTGGCTGGAATATGAAGAAATATCAAAAGAGGATTTCCTCGAGCGCGTGCGCAATGGAGGTGTTCCCACATCAGCCTCTCCTTCTTATGCAATGACGCTGGAGGCTTATAGCTGCGATGAAGAGGTCTTGCATATTGCAATGGCCGATGGACTCTCGGGTGCCTATGAAGTTGCCTGCTCGGCAAGGCTTCAGGCGCGCTACCCCGAAAGAGTAACGGTTCTCAACTCAACTACTCTTTGCATTCCCCATAGAGCCATCGTTTATCGTGCCAAGGAGCTACTCCAAAAGGGTTTATGCAAAGAAAAGATATTGGATAAACTCCAGCCTATGATGAAGAGCACAACTTCGTACCTGATACCAGAAGACTTTGATTTTCTCAGGCGAGGAGGTCGCCTTACGCCAATGGCTGCACGCATTGCAGGCATACTCAAGGTGGTTCCCCTTATGGTTCTTACTGAAGACCGTAAGCGGATAGAAAAAAGGGCAATTGCTCGAACGGTGAGCTCAGCTGCACGAGCGATTATCAAAGACATGTTTAGCTGGGGAGTAGGCGAAACCTACTACATCAGTGTGAGCCACGCCGATAACCCTGCGCGCGCCAAGAAGGTTGCAGACCTTATTCAGCTGGCTTTTCCCAAAACGCGCGTGGGTGTCTTTGAGCTGGGGCCAGCGTTTATAACGCAGGGTGGACCTGGCTGCGTTGCGGTTCAGTTTGTCGACCTTGCTGAGTCGGGCATCAACCCAGCATTAGCTTAAGAGGCGCTCTGTGCTCAGCTGTATGGACAGCATGCTCTATCACGAGGTGCATGAATGTAAAGAGAGCAATGAATGGGTCGTTTTAATCCATGGGCTCGGTGGAAATCTCGAAACATGGAAGGCGCAAATCAGAGCCTTTCGCAAGCACTATAACCTCCTTTTGCTCGACATGCCTGGTCATGGAAAATCCTATGTTTCTGACGAGAGAATGCCCGAGGCCTTTACCGACACCATGTTTGTTGAATCCACCACAGAGGTGATGGACTCGCTTGGCATTGAGAGAGCTCATTTTGTGAGCATCTCATTGGGATCATCCATTGTGTTTGCGCTTTTGCATGAAGTGCCCCAGCGTATGATTACTGCTGTTTTTGGCGGCGGGGTAGGGTACGTAAAGGGTGTATGGCGTCTTCTTTTTGACTTTACCGTTTTTTTGGGCAAGTATGCACCTTGGTTATTTAACAGAAAGCTGCTGTATAAATTTATCTGCCGAGCAGTCATGCCCAGAAAAGCGCAGGCAAACAGCAGGAAGCGCTATTATGAGGCGGCAAAAAAACTCTCGCTTAAGGACTTTTGGGCCTGGATGGCCAACATTGCCTATCATCTCAAAGACGAAACGCTCGAAACGTTTGTAGAAGACTTTAATAGAGAAGGCATCCCCAGCTTTTGGGTAAGCGGCAGTTTGGATTATGTGTGTCGCCCGGGTGTTGAGCAGCTGGTAGCCAAACTGGACCAGGCCGAGTATCACCTCTCCGATAACGTTGGGCATGTGGTAAACATAGATGGCTGGTCGGTCTTTAACCGAGTAGTATTAGACTGGCTCAAGCAGCACCCATCGGGGTGAGTAACCCAGATAACTCATGAGTTACGCAACCGTGAGCTCCCCTAAAAAGCTACCTTGAATAGTTATCTTAAAAAGCAAGCTGCCACCTTGTTAGCAATCAAACAAGGTGGCAGCTATGTGAGCTTTGTTGCCCTACAATGAGAGATTGACTCTCTACACAGTGAGAGACTGACTCTCGTCAATAATACCGCTGAATTCGTCAATGAATTTTATGGTATTGTCGATGAGCTCTTCAATCGTAAACGTCTTGTTGAAGAGCACTTCCTTAGCGTAGTGCCTACGATCCAAAACGGTTATTTCTACCGTGTCTTGAGCACTTACCAGTTTCCAACCTAAGAGTACGGTGCTGGTAACCCCAGGCTCAATATTCTCGTAGGTGTACGCGCTTGCTCCACGCAGGTAGGCTGTTTGAAGCTCGCGTCCACTTTGAAACACCGAGGCATCCAAAGCGTATCCGTACGAGATGGTTTCTTTGGAGTCATTTGAAAACTCACCAACTAAGATAACAACAGGATCGTCCGAATACTCGTCCATTCCAACAAATGCACCCTTTACAACAAAGGAGTAGTCCGATGAGGTGTCTACTGTGCCAGCAACGATTACATCATCATCATCGTCTTTAGGCGCGTCTTCCTTATCTGATGATTCATTGTCAGAACTCACTTTTTTATCTTCCGCTTCTTGCTCAATTACCTCGTCACTACCTGGTTCTGGAAAAGCAAGAAAGCAGCCTGTCAAACCAACGAGTGACACCATCATCAATAGACCACAAAAATACTTTAACAGCGTCAGTTTTTTCATACGAATCACCACCTTTTCTCGTGCTTATACAGCTGGACATTAAGATCCAGAAACATCAATTTTCTTGTCAAGAATCACAGCCTTATCAAAGCTCCACGAATCAACTGCCTTAATTTCAACAGGGCTGGTGGTGTCATAGAGCTCGTAGACTACCTGTACGTCAATGCTTGCACCTTCCCTTATGTCAACATAGCTGTTGCTCGAGAGGTCATCGTCGTCTAAGGGGTGCCTCCAGGGCAGGTAGCCTCTCTTAAGAGACATGTCGTTTTGGAAAAGCTCAAGGTTTACCGCACTACCAAAAGAGGTAGCTTCACTTGAGTTATTGGTAAAGGAAATGGTCATAACAATGAGGTCGCCACCTTCTCCGTCATCGGTAACCGTTACGTCTTTGACAGCTACTTCGTAGTCGGACTCGGATACTTCTGCCTCTACCGTGGCAAGGTCAATCGTCTCGTTAAGAATCTCTATGACATCGGTATAAGAAAGAGTGTCCGAGTTGATGAGCAGCTCTACAATACCCTCTTTGGCAGGAAGCTCAAAGGCCAGTTGACCTGGACCTTCTGCGCCAGGTGCAATGTTAGCCGATGAAGGCAGGGCGTGAGGGTTGCTGTCTGGGAGATAGCCCATGGCAAGCGGTTTTCCATCCAAGGTAGCAGTTGCAGACATCTGAGCTGCGTAGGGCGAGAGATTATAATCGGCATTATTCTTGAGCGTCAAATTGATAACGAGAAGCTCACCGCTGTAGCTACCAACGATAAACACCTTATCAATACTTGCTTCCATTTGTGGCTGTTGTTGACCTCCCCCTCCTCCTCCAATGAGCGCACAACCCGACAAAGCGAGAGAGCACGCAAGGCATAACGCGAGAGCTATGGCCAGCATTCTTCTTTTCATAGTTAAACCCTTTCTTTAGTACGCACTAATAACGATAAAAGCCGCATCCTTCTCATGAAGCAAGCTGCATTTTGCAAACTTGCATCGTAATATAATAGCCCAAGTAGCATTTCTCTGCACAAAAAAACTGCAAATATATTCCGCTTCTCATGCCATATTTTTCTGGCCTAAACCATGAGCGATTATGTGTCAATTACGCTGTGCGCAACAACTGTGAGCTCTCGAGCTTTATCTTACTGCTCAGACCAACTTACCCCTCATGTCGCTTATCAGTCCAGTTTCCGTGAATTCTGCCCAAGATAAACTACTGAGAACTACTGAGATTTCAGTCCTTCTAGACAAGCTCGATTCAAGGGTATGTGGTTACTAAAAAGGTCAAGCCAGGTTCTATAAGCTAGGAAGCTTTGAATTGGGTCACCATATGAAGATGTCTCCTAAAGAAAAGTGTGTCAGCGAGAAACTGAGTTGTACGTTAGGTTGCCGTAGACCTCTGTGCTATATCGGTGCAAATAGTCATATCAGAATCTGAGTACTCAAAACCTGGGTTGATACGAAAGCTCACTTCTCCTTGCTCAAGTTCCTTTTTCACAAGCAAGGCTTTAGGCGCCTTACCTTTGAAAAGAGAAAGCTCCCCATCAGCCAAAATCTCCTTTAGCTCCAAGTAGTTCTTTCCAGTTAGTCGAGAGAGTGTTTTGTAGTGAGTTTTCGTTGGGGAGAGATTCTTGAGTGCAAGAATTTCGTAGTTGGTCTCATCTAGCATAATTAAAGGAAAACGCGTTGGAGACGTTGTGACCACCTCCCAGCCACAGTTGGGGCATCTGCAAATTAGGCTAGAACCTTTTGTCAAGTTAAGTATATCGTGTCCACATATTGGACATTCACCTTCATTTTCCAAAACTAATCACCTGTTCTAACAAGCATTCTCACCAGGAAGAAAATCTGTCAATATAAAACGAAAATGTCACTGCATGCGAGCTCTAATGCATGTGAGTTCTAACACTGAGCCCAGCCTGAGGCAGAGCTCTTGAAATCCTTTATGGGAGAGGGCATCTGGTTTATCTTATCTGTATAGAGTGCTCTGGCTGCCATGGGTTCCCTTTTTGAGCTACTGCTCCTTGCCTATACCGGTTCCAAGCATTTCAAAAAGATTGCCCAAGTCAAGATCCAACAGCCGCCAACAGAGGTAGGTGATATGGTTGAGAAACACTTCTATTTCTATGTACTGTTCAAGGAGGATTGTTAAGTCTCCACAGCTATTCACTTTTGTATCTACAACCTTCAAACCGCTCAATGAAGCTAGGCCTACATCTTCTATCCACTCATCGTATCGGTTTGCCCCTTTTGCATCCCAGTCAAAAGCATCGTAATCAAATGACTCGTTTCCTGATAGCGATTCTGTCGGCTCATACATATCCAAATTGGCAACCAGTATCTTGTTATTGTCTTTGATCCTGAAACTTGAGTACACTTCTAGGGAGTGTTCAGAATCTCCAAGCTTAAAGATTATCCAGGCCATAGCTTTATTTCTGCCTAATGACAGAATCTGTGAGTCGATAATCCTACTAACGTAGTCATTGGCTCTTGAAGCATCTTTTTGATTCATTGCTTATCCTTACTTTGGAACCATTTTTGGGCGAAGTATGTCACGGGGCTAATCTTGCTCTTCGATACCGCTTCCAAGCATTACCAGATGGGAAGCGAGCGAGCCACGCTCGAACAACCTCCAGCATTCGTCGGCAGCAGAATTGGCAAAGACCTCAATTGCGATGTTCTGCTCAAAGAGCACCGTTAAATCTCCATAGCTGTTCACTCTTGCGCCCACAACTTTCAAGGTGCTGAGCAATGCTGGGTCAAGAGCCCTAACCCATTCATCATAACGGTTTACACCTTGTACATCCCAGTGAAAAGTGTCGTAATCAAACGACTCACTACTCAACAATGATTCTGTTGGCTCAAGCATCTCCATATCAGTAACCAGTATCTCGCTATAGTCTCTGATTCTAAAACTGCACTGCACATGTAATGCATATTCTGTATCTCCGAATACAAAGCCCATCCAAGCCATGGCTGCAGCTCTACCAATATAAAAGCCCTGTGAACCGATAATTCTTTTTACCTGCTCATTGGCTCTTGAAACATCTTTTTGATTCATCGCTTTTCCCTACCTATTCATCATAAACCAAATAGTTCTCTGGCAGCTTCCAAAACCTCTTGATATCCTAATCCCTCACGTGATATAGAATCATGGAGCTCTCTTTTCTGGCTCTTAGTCAGACCTAGTTTCTTGACGACAGCTCTTACCTGCTCGTTTTGTTTTCGATTGTCTCTAGGCGCGTTCCCATGTTGTCGCCCCATGCGCTCATTATAGTTGGCGTTATGCACAAACACATGTGTATTCCCAACAAAGTATGTATGGTAGCCTTCAATATGTAGGTTGTACACTGTTATAGGTACTTTTGAGAGGTCAAATTGTATGCGCTCAACTAAGAAGAGTTCACCACTTGAGCTGACGAGCTCGCTGCCCACCTCAAGCCTGCCAGCGTTGACAAATCCTTTATTCTTTACATAAAACGGGTGGTCTGTGGTTGTTGTGATAGTCTCTCCGTTTATTTTTAAATCGACAAAAGCTGTAGCATCTCTTATGTAGGTTCTTAGGACTACCTTCTCGGCTGTTTCAAAGGTCTTGGGATTAGTGGAAATCACCTTGTCGCCAGCCTTGATATTTTCGATTGCAACTAGACCTGACGCTGCAAGCACCAAAGTCCCTGCTACAAAGCACGACCTTGGCATAGTCTTGGCCGAAAGATAAGCA
>WQXH01000017.1 GCA_009784945.1 Coriobacteriia bacterium
GAAAGACACCCAAGAGAATATAAGCAACTATCACCACCAGAGGAAAGGGAAACATCATCCACCCGCTGGCTATGCCATGCTTTTTCTTGCCATACTTCTTGACTTCCTCCCAGTTGTTGTACTGCTTGCCATTGATGAAGACCTTGGCATCGCCAAAGTCGCCAGTTTCGCAAAAGTTGTTAAAGGACTCGCTAAAGGAATCACTGACCGACTTTACGCTGTCGTGCTCGCTGTCGTGCTCGCTGTCGTGCTCGCTGTTGTATTCGTTGTTGTATTCGTTGTTGTATTCGCTGCCTTCCCCTTCTTCCCTGCCATCTTTAAAGTGAATACCACTGAGGCCTATATGTATTTCGTCTCCGCCGACCTCCTTGACGCGCACCCCATCCTTCCACGACACACTCACGAACTCATCACCATCGATGACGTGGACTCCTCCCATGCCTACATGCACGGCAGTGTCTCCCTTGGATTTGCCCTTCTTGGATTTTTTGGCAGACGGGCGCTCACCTTCCTGGCCAGCCACCTGTCCGGCCTCCCAACCAGACGCTTGATTCGCTGCCTTGTCGGCTGCCTCAAAGGACACATCATCCTTGATGCCTTCGTCTACATAGAGCAGCTCATCGAGCGACACTCCATAGATTTGCGCCAACGCAATGAGGTTGTCAGTGTCGGGAGAAGACTCGGAGCGCTCCCATTTAGAAACAGCCTGGCGAGAAACGCCCAGCTTCTCGGCAAGACTCTCCTGAGAGTAGCCCGCCTCGCGCCTACGCCTTGCCAATCTCTGTGCAATCTCTACATTCATGGCCTTGCCCTTTCTCGCTGTTTGCATCCTCTACCCCTCCCATATTACGGTTGCGGCAAAGCCAAATCGAGCACTTCCAGTTGGAATTATCCGCAACTTTAGGTTGCGCAGCTAGTATAACAGGCACGGCAGAACCACACTGGAATAGAGGGGATGAATGAGAGGGGCTGAGGGGATGGGGCAATGCATTGTACTGGGTTGACCGGGGGACGGGTTGACAGGGGGACGTATAAAGTGTCAACTGCCAAAGGCAGTTGACACTTTATACGTCCCCCTGTCAACCCGTCCCCCGGTCAACTTCGTCCCCCTGTCAACTTGACCCTACGGAGTTCTAAACGGGCATCCTGCGTGCCCTTCAAAGAAACATGCGCACTGTCCAAGCACAAGAGCCCTACAACCATAGCAGCCATGTAAAAAATCACACCCTGCACAGGGCGCATTGACATTTTCTCCAATTGTTCTGAACCTGTTGAGGTGCCCAGACTGATACCAGGTTTCAAATAGAGAGTTTGCTTTTTCTCTTATATTCACGTGGCTACAAGGCCGGTAATAGCCCTGCGAATCAAGAGCTAAAAACCTACGCCCTGCTCCGCAGCCAGACATATAGCTTGTTTGATTGTTTAAATAACAGAGTAGGCTGGCATAAGCAGAGTCAAGTCTGATGCGCAGCTTTCGTGCACTTCTTGCGCTCCTAATCATCTTAGCCAGCCTCAGCTCATCCTTAGGCAAAAGATAATTCTCTTCATACGCCTCACCTGAAGAATGCTTATACCGCAAAATATTGACATTGCCAACTCTAAAGCTTTCAGCTAGCTGCAAGAGCTTTGGGAAATCATCAAGGTTGTCTCGCCTGGCTACCCAATTAATACCAAAAGACAATTGAGAATCCTTCAACAACGCAAGAGCAAAAAGAGCGTGCTCATACCCACCACGCGAGCGAGAGTCTATCTCCTTGCTGGAGCCATTGAGAGAAACCTGCACATGCCTGAGACCACAGCTCACAAGACTGTCAAGCAATTGCCTGTCAAGGCTGTAGCCGCTGGTAGTAATAGTGGCAACCATGGCACAGGTACTTATTTCCTCAATGAGCTGGTGCAAGCCAGAATAAAGAAGTGGCTCGCCACCGCCAAGCGCAATTTGAAAGACCTGCATCTGCGCTGCATCTTGAATGACAGACGAGAGCAATGCGACATCTAACTCTTGATGCCTCGCTTGCCCCTTGTAACACTGAGAACAATTGAGAGGACAGGCTTCGGTCAGCTCTATATGCAAGCTCTCAGGCGCACAAAAAGAGAATGGTGGTGCCACCCTGCTTCTCGACAAGGCTATTGCCTCAACAACTGCATGCTTATCCCCGTTGCCGACTATACCAAGCTCCATTACCCTCTCGATAAAAGGGTTGTTGCCTCCCCTTGCCCACATCTCTAGTAAAGAAAGTTCCTTGCCAGAAAAGAAAGCGGTGCGCGCTTGCTCTGCATTCCAGATGAGCAAGGCATTTTCTTCTGCTCGGATAATCCTTAGAGCAGTTTGCTTATTCATTGCGCCATTCGTAGACCTGCGGTTTGACAAACTCCAGCTGACCACTCTCGGCATACTCCAGCAAGCTGAGCAGATAGCCCTTCATTTCAGAACGAACCCTGAGTTCGCAAGTAGGCTTGTTGTCGATTAACGCAAAGGCAATGTATCCTGGGTATAGCCAGTCCTTTCTGTACCAGGTCTGCCTCTCCTCGTATGGAGCAATCTCATCTAATCTGGCCTCAAGCGCTGCGACTATCTCTGGATTGTTCTCATAAAGCTCTGGAGGCGGCAGTGCAATAATAGCAGCCGTTTCAAAAATCTGCTCAACCGTCTCCAGCTCTAGAGAAAGAGTCAGGTCTACGAGCTCCAGATAGCTACTAAAGGGTAGCTCCTCTTCTGGTGGCGCACTCCAATGCTCACGAGATGCCTGAAGAAATAACCCGCTCTTTGATAGTCGCGATGTCCATCCCTTTTCGTAATATGATACTGAGGAGCGTACAATGCCGTAGTCCATTAGCCACTTCAAGCTATGCTTTACGCTGTGTTTAACGGGTAACTGTATTTTTTCATAGGCGTAGAGCGAGCTTCCAAAAGTTGCTCCACAGGAGCACTCTGCTCCACCCCAAATCCTTATACTGGGAAACCGCTCCTCCAGGTACTTGATAATGTATCTGGTGTATTCATAGTTTGAGCTGACTGGTATTCCTAAAGTTACCCAGGTGTCACCCTTCTTAACTGGCGTGGAGAGTGAGATATTGTAGCTATAGGCAGCACCTTCGTTGAGGCAAGGCTCCCTGTGGCGCAAATCACCCTCTTTGACTACTCTTTCCAGCGTCAAATCTACGGTCATAAAAGCCACTTTGCTGGCAGGCTCTGTGCAGCAGCTTTGAGCAGTTTGATAACCCTTTTCGAGAGGAGCTCTCTCCTTACTTAAGCAATAGAGCTCTGACTGAAGCGCTGTGCTCAACTGTTCTGGATATTTGCAGTATGCCATAACGCCGATTAAGGGATAGCTCCCAGAGTATAGTTGCTCTTCAAACTCTGCCTTGCTCAATCTTTTTTCTGGCTCTACGTGCCCTCTGTTATATGACATGGGTGGCAGTGTATTGTAGACAGGTTTGCGCTTTTCACAAAATAGCGGGATTGCCAAAAAGCTCTCTACAAGATCTCTCACCTGAATGCTCTCGGGCACAATAATGTCAAAACTTGTGTCCGAGCCATCTATCTCATAGCCATCCCAATAAAAAAACATTTTCTTGCCCCTTTATTCTTCACTCATAGTGCCCTGGATCCTGCCAATAAAGACAGTCTTCTCAGGTATTATCTTACCAAACTTTTTCCATGCTATTGCTCTATACTCCTCTAAACCGTTTCTAGCACATGGCGCAGTGCCTCCCCAGCTTTACTTAGGATGCAAGGTGCATAATAATACAGAGAGAAGATCAGTAGCTCTAAGGCTAAGGACTGTGAACCATTGCTTGATAACGGCAAAAATATCTTCCAAGCTCTTCACCAAAACAAGTGGCTCTATGTTGAATACCTCAACAAGGAGCAAAAGGTCACTCGGTACTGGATAGCCATAATAGGCATTAACCTCACCAGAAAAACGCTTGCAGTTGAAGGTTTGCACCTTGGCCAGCACACGGTGGCGCAGTTCAACATCGGCATAGAGAACATTCGATCTTCTGCGGTCATTGAGGGGTCTTACCATAAAACCGATCCCCAGCTCATCGCTGATATTCAAAGGAGGGACCACCACTATAAGGCGCTTTTTGGATCGGTGGCAAACCTTAAGACCCTGAGCTATCTGGAAGATTGCAACCGCTTGGACACTCCTCCCTACTGCAAGGACTTCTCCCTGATAAAACATATAGATGGGGAGAGCTTCAGCAACAATCGCGTCACCCTGAGCGAGCAGCAATTCAAAGACATTGTTTCGGAGTTCAGAAAGAGCACCACAGAAGACCCTTACAAAGGCCCGCTGGGTTTCAAGAAGGAAGGAGCGCGTAGCACCCTCCTACAGCAGATTGCCCTGAATGTGCTCAGCCTTCATACCAAAAAGGGACTGTATGTCTTGGCTTATAAGCCGCTCTACCTCGATGTAAGCAAGAAGCAGCTGGTGGCGGGTCACCTGGCCATCTGCACCGAATTCAAGGTCGGTAACAAAGGAGCGTGGGAGGAACAGAGAATTCAGCAGTATCTCGACAACGATTGTTTGGAGCTGCTGAGAGAGTTTGAGCAAAACGCCGAGACCATAAAAGACAGGATAGCAGAGCACCCGAGTGCGCCGAGCATAGACGATCGACCCTACCTAATGAGTATCTGTTTTGACAGCATCATCGATCTTAAGACAGAGTATGCAGGAATAAGCCTGCTCTATGAAAATGATACCGTGTCGGTTCCCCTTAAGGCCTTTTTTGGAGAGCTTGTTTCCAGGCCAGAAAAGCGCAAAGAGTACGACATCGTTATGCTGGATAAGAAGGCCGATCTTGATCAGATTCTCGCCATTAATAAGGCTATCAAATACCCTCTTGCCTATATCCAAGGTCCGCCAGGTACGGGTAAGACTTCGACCATCATCAACACTATCATCAATGCCTTCTTTTATGAGCGCACCGTGCTCTTTGCCTCCAATAATAATCATCCGATTAACGGTGTATTTACGAGCCTCGGTAGGCTTAAGTATCGCAACTTCAGTATTCCTTTTCCAGTGGTGCGCCTGGGGAGCAGCCGTGTGCAGAACCAAGCACTCGACTATATGAGAGCTCTACATGAAAAGGTTGAAAGTACCCCCATTTATGAAGCCACACTCAAAAAGAAGAAGAAGGCTGAGTCGCAAAAGGCGCGGCAGCTTACCGAGCTGCTAGCCCGCTACGAAGAGCGCCTCGAGTTGCTTGAACGCCGTGAGTGCATCGAGAGGCTTTTAGAGTCCAGCGGTAGCTTGCACTTTACCGCCGAGCTTGAGGCCAGGCAACTCAAAAAGATCGAGGAAGGCTTGCAAAGGATTGGTCAGATTCAACATGAAGAAGCGCTTTCTCTTCTGCCCAACGATACTGACGCTCTCTCCATGTTTCTCCACTACTCTTCTGCGCTGCATCTCAAGCGGCTAAGCGAGCCCAAGTACAAGGAGCTCCTGGAGATTGCTTATGACACCAAGAGTGCCCCTGGCGAGAGGGCTGCATTATTTAACCGCTACCTTGCGGATTCCAATAACTTGAGAAACTTCCTGAGGGTGTTTCCGATTGTCATTACCACCTGTATTTCGGCGCGACGGCTTGGTGAGCCCAAGCCCTCCTTTGACATGGTCATTCTTGATGAGGCCAGTCAGTGCAACATTGCCACTGCCCTTGTGCCCATTGTCAGGGGCTCAAGTCTCATGCTGGTAGGAGATCCCCAACAGCTTAACCCTGTCATAAACCTTGACCCGCTCGCGAGCGAGAAGCTTCGACGCAACTACCAGGTGGCTGAGCGCTATGACTACTGCAGCAATTCCATTTATAAGGCCTTTCTTGCGAGCGATTCGGTAAGCGATGAGATACTGCTCAGTCATCACTATCGCTCGGATGAGCGCATCATCAACTTTAACAATAAAAAGTATTACAACGGCAAGCTCAAGATTAGGACAAAGCCAAGCGAGGCTCCGCCGCTCCAGTACTACAACGTCTCGCTAGACCAAAGCGATGTGCGCAATACTGCCCCTGGAGAGGTCTCTGCCATCATCGACTACATCAAGCAGCATCCTGATGAGAAGATAGGCATTATTACTCCCTTTACTAACCAGCGAGAGCTGATTCATCTGGCCTTAGCGACAGAGAGCATTACGAGTGTGGCCTGCGGCACGGTGCACTCTTTTCAAGGTGATGAGCAAGACACCATCCTTTTTTCTACGGGGCTTGCTGCCAAAACTTCTGCCAGAACCTATGCGTGGCTGGCTTCAAACAGAGAGTTGATAAATGTAGCCACCTCAAGAGCCAAGAAAAGGTTGGTGATTCTGAGTAATAAACAAAACCTCAAGCGGCTGCATGCTGGCGTTGAGGGCACTGACGACCTCTATGAGCTCATTGAATATGTGGCAACTCAAGGCGAGTCCAGAATTACCAAGCTTGATAGCGCCTCTCGTGCGCTTGGCATTAAGCCCTATAGCACACAGATCGAAAACGCCTTCCTTGAAAGCCTTGACCATGCGTTGGGTAATCTATTTGTTTCTGGCGCTAAATTTGCTGTACACAAAGAGGTGCCTATATCGCAGGTGTTCCAAGAGAACCTCGCCTGCCTGCATCTCTTTTACACAGGCAGATTTGACTTTGTGATTTACGAACGCACCTCCCCCGTTAAGGAGATTCCTGTATTAGCTATAGAGCTTGATGGCAAGGAGCACTATGAAGAGGAAGAGGTCAAGCGTCGCGATAGAGAAAAGCAGGCAATCTGTTCCAAGCACAAGCTCACCTTGATTCGCGTGGATAACTCCTATGCTCGCCGGTACAACTGCATTAAGAACATCCTCAGCGATTACTTCAAAAGAAGGTAGGACTTTGGGTTTCAAAGGAGAGTGGGGCAGGCTCGTCACCCAACCATGGGCAAAAAGGGTCAGTAGCCCCGTCCCCTCTAGACTACTCTATATATGATAAGCTTGCAGCAGTGGTAATGGTCTGTGTCAGCTACGGGCGAGGGATACAGGGGGACGTTTAACTTGTATCATTTCTACGAAATGATACAAGTTAAACGTCCCCCTGTATCCCGTCCCCCTGCGAGGAGTTGATTAGTATGAACGAAGAATCAACACGTTGTGAATGGGCAAACGGCAACGAAAAAATGGCTCTGTATCATGACGAGGTCTGGGGTGTGCCTGTGCATGACGATCAGCAGCTCTTTGCAAAGCTTTGTTTAGACTGTATGCAGGCAGGCCTCTCCTGGCAGACAATCCTTAACAAACAAGAATACTTCTACAAGGCATTTGATGGGTTTGACATCAAGATCGTGGCCTCCTATGACGAGGCAAAGGTTGAGGAGCTGATGCACGATGCCGGCATCGTGCGCAACCTCCTGAAGATTCGCGCACTTATAAACAATGCTCAGCGTGTCTTGGAAGTGCAAAAGGAATTCGGCAGCTTTGATGCCTACTTATGGGGCTTTACTGAGGGAGAGGTCATCAAGAACAGCTGGACAAGCTGTGATGAGATTCCTGCATCAACTGCTCTGAGCGATGCACTCAGCAAAGACCTCAAAAAGCGTGGTTTCAAATTCGTGGGCACTACCATTGTCTATGCCTATCTTCAGGCAGTTGGCGTTGTTAATGACCACCTCACCAGCTGCTTTCGCTACGATGCCTGCGAGGGGATACAGGGGGACGTATAACTTGTATCATTTCTACGAAATGATACAAGTTATACGTCCCCCTGTATCCCTAATATCCCTAAGAAGTAAAGCGGTAGACCTTGCTTCGATGACCAAGCTTTATTACTTCAATGATAAGCTTGCCATCATCTATTACTGCGAGTATGCGATAGCTGCCAACGCGATAGCTCCACTCCCCCGAGTGCTCCCCAGATAGAGCCTTTCCGTGTGCACGTGGGTTTACGCAATCTGCGAGATTCTTGTTTATCCACCCAAGAACTATCTCCCTTTGCGTGCTATCCATCTTTCTCAATACCTTGAGCGCTTGGTCAGAGTATCTCACCTTATACTTTGCTTTCACGCTAAGCCAAATTCTTTCATAACATCCTCATGAGCATGAGTAATGGGGTTTTGATCATGTTGAGCCTTTGCAGCCCTCAAGTCTCTCAAATCATATCTGTCTTCAAGCATCTCAAAAAATGCAGTTCTCATTGCATCAGCAGTCGTTCTGCGCTCTTCAGCAGCATATTCCTGTGCAAGAATCATCTCTTCATCGGTGAGCCTGATAGTAACCGCCTTCATAATAACTCCCTCCAGAAATCATTTGCATTTATTTGCATTCATTGTAGCATAGCCATCCGCAATATAGCTACCTAAGATATTGGACATATTGGGGAGGGCATCGTCTGCTGTCGGAGTCACTTGGGGCTGTGGGCAAAATCCTTAAGGCTTTGTTTGGTGTCTACTGGGAGCTGATTGTATTCAGTGCCTAAGAGAGCGCCCTCCAAGCTGTAGAGATGCACGGGGCATACCAGGGGGTATTGCAGTCTCAGTCGAGAGAAAGCCTCTCTGCTACCAACTTGTTGCAACTCTTCAACGGAGCTTATGCCAATTGACTTTAACTTGCGCTCCATCTCTTTTCCGATGTTTTTGAGAGTCCTTAGCTCAGTCATCGTTGCTCTCTTTTCTCTCTAGATGCCCTTTATTGTCATTGCTACCGTAGATATGTGCGCAGCCTGCTAATTCCTAGGAAGATAGTGCACACGCGCTGAGTAGTCTCTCAGCCGATCATCGGATGTTAAAAAGCGCATGTCCTCTGCTATGGCTTGTGAAATCATGATTCTATCAAATGGGTCTCTGTGGAGATCCTTCAGCCTCTGAACTCCATAGATGTGCCTCGTAGCAATATCGATTTTTCTTACTCCGCTGGTCGCTAGCTTACCTTCAAATTCTTCAATTGGTTCGCCAAGCTCAATTTTGTTGACCATGGTTTTTATGACCAGCTCCCACATACTGGCAGAACTATAATACCTTTCGTTCTCGGCATCATTGAAGAAGATGAGCATCTCCTCTGTAGCCGTTCCAAACGAAATTAACACGAGTATATTTGTGTCAAATAGGATTTTCATCGGGCACCCCAAAGAACATGTCAGTCACATCCGTTGTGTCAAAATTATCAGCTATCCAGCCCTTCTTTGCGAGATGACCAACAAATAATTCGCTGCTTGTAATTGGAGCGAGCTTGACGAGAGGCTGATTCCTCTTTGCAATAATTATTGCCTCACCATTGAGCGCCCTATCTATCAGCGAAGAAAGTCGTGCTTTTGCGTCATAGACATTGACTATTTCTGACATAGGATATACCTCCCAACCTAGTTAGTTAGTCATATTATAGCACGCCTGAGCATGAAGTAAGGTAAGGGGATACAGGGGGGATACAGGGATACAGGGGAGATACAGGGGGACGGGGGATACAGGGGGACGTATAACTTGTATCATTTCGTAGAAATGATACAAGTTATACGTCCCCCTGTATCCCCGTCCCCCTGTATCCCCTTACCTGAGGGCAACCTCAAGGATTTTCTTAACAATCGCCTCGATGTGCAGTTGCGTTGTGTTGATAAGATTCGTGTCTATGGTGCCCTCTTGTATCATCTGGGGCAGCTCTGTGCAGCCTAGAAGCAGGGAATCGGCTTGGTGCCTCTCAATTAATTCTCGCGCAATACCCAGCATCTGCTGCTGGTATCCTGGCGTAACTATGCCGCTTTGAAGATAGTGCTCAATGCGGTCTTGAAAGAACAGTTGCTCGTCTTGCGAGGGAATATGAGCAGCTATCCCATACCCATTAAGTGCCCTTGTATAGAGCCCGCTGCTCATGGTAAACCGTGTGCCAAGCACAACGACGCTTTCGTAGTTTTCCTGCTGAGCATACGAGCAGGCCGTATCAACGATGCTGATAAGAGGTAGCGCCGAGCGCTCTTGTATTCTCTCAAAGACAATGTGAGGCGTGTTGCAGGCAATGGCAGCAAACTGTGCGCCAGCAGCTTCCAGCTGCTCTATTGCTCCAACAAGCATACTGACCAGTTCATCCCAGTCCTCGCGCGCTACATAGCCGAGCATTTCGGTCATATTAACGCTATTGATAATAAGGTGAGGGTAATCGCTGCCTTCAGCCTCTGATCTTACCCCATCAATGATTCCGCGATAGTAATCCAGCGTAGAGGCTGGTCCCAGCCCGCCCAGTATCCCTGCTCTTCTCATATTCCTGACCCTCCTAGCCTTACAACCCTTTTCAGCATCAAAATACTAAGATACCACTAAAAGTACAAACAAGAGTGGAGCAGTCGAGTAGCCCCGGGGAATCTCACCCCGAGGCTACTCGACCCTGTCAACCGGAAGACCTGCTTCCATCATGTATCCAACTTCACGACACGCTGGCTCCTTGACACCTACTTTTGACACCCTTTCGAAGACGCTTCTTAGCAAGTAGCATGACCGAGGCGCCCAGGAATGCACAGGCAAGCAGCGCTGCCGCAGTTGCATGACCAGTGTCTCCAGTTTGGGGTATGTCGCTCGGCTTACCTGGAGGTGGATTTGTATTGCTATTGTTAGCGCCTGAGTTGTTATCGTCTCCGCTTGGCGGTGCAACCACACTGTTCAAAACCCAGACGTAGGCAGATTCACCACCCTCGGGATCATGGTAACTGTATTGTAAATACCCTTCTCTATGGGAATCCGCATCATGCTGATCTGATTGCTTTTTCTCATAAACCTCCATTACCCCTACCAAGGGTGGTGATATTGGTGGTATTGGAGCTGTCGCAGAGACATCATCAGGGGGAGCTCGAAGGCCGTCAGGTAAAGGCGGCACGGACCCTGGCACAGGTGAGGGACCAAGACTCCATAGCCATCGGAAAAAACCAATATAGTCAGCAGCGACTATACTCCCGTTGATTGTTGCTTGAGATCCAAGAGTAGCAAGAACACCAAACACTTCTGCCTTATCGTTAGCATGATTAACAGCAATGCTTTTGCCAACGAATAACTGAGATAAACCCACAATGCGCGCGCCGCAAACCCAAAGTCTATGCTCTGGATCAGTTTGAGCCAATGTGATGTCGCCGGCAATAGTCACATGAGAGTCTTGAGCGCCAATGCCCAGTATGGCATATGCACCCATAACATTGATATTACCCTCAACGGCTACAGTACTCTCATATGCTATCAGCCCAGTACGGCTAGCCGTTATATTTCCTGTGAGTGATACTGTCCCGCCAACAACATATATACCATCTGCTTTTGCCTTAATGTTGCCTACGATGACCACTTCGGGTCCACGATCGCCAGAGCCATAGCGATCTATTCTAACTCCGTCGTAGTCAGCAGTAATATCACCAGTAATAGCAACTGACGCGGCATTGTAGACCAGCAAACCATCGGCACCTGAGCCACTGACAAAGCTGGCCTCAGCTAAAAAGGTGGCTGTTCCATAGATCGCCAACTTGATATAGTCGCTCACCGTGCCGCCGCCGAGTATGGAGAGCTCGCCTTCCACATCGATCCATCCACCCTCTAGCGCCCAGTCAAAGTCTTTGAGGTCTAGGCAAAGGGGACGGGGCTCGCGTCCCAAACAAGCGTAAAATGGGACAGCAGCCCCGTCCCCCCAAGCTGCGTCCCCATCGTCCCCTTGTACCTCTTTTCTTGAGGATTTAATTGCCATATACTATGTCAAGATGCGCAAAAAGGAAGGAATGCAACTATGAATAATAGTTTTGTAGAGCGAACGAGGCAGTTTTGGGAGTGGTTTGGGCAGCATGAAGAGCGTCTTTCTGCACTGCTCCAAGATATTTCTGGTGCTGGCCAAGCAGACGAAATTGTCGAGACGGTTAGACAGGGCTTGTCATTGATTTCTGAGGACCTTCTCTTTAATGCAGGCGGAGACCATGAGTTTACCTTTTCAGTCTTTGGAGACAGCACGATGCTGCTGCTTCTGCCCTACATAACTACCGCCCTGCCAGAGCAGTATCGCAATAAGTGGACCTTTCACCCCTGTATGCCGCCAAAACAAGGGCAAGACTTTAGCATCAATATGAATGGTGTTGAGGTGTCAAGCAAAAACGTGATGCTCTCAGTGTCTCCTCATGAGGCCGGCAGTTTTGCTGACGTGCGTTTTTACGCCAAAGAGTGGGAGGGGCTGGATGATGAACAAGCCTGCGGAGCCTTCTTTACTCTGATGGATAACGTCATAGGGGAGCTTCTCAGCGTTTACTGCGTTGGCAGAGTCGAGAGAGCCCAAGAACACGAGAGTGGTATGATTCCCTTGACCCAGCTTGAAGATTGGCTGAAAGCAAACGTCTGCGATAATGGCGAGCTGCCCGATCCTGCCCAGCGCTGGAGTGGCTATGAGGCTGAGCCGCAGAACAGTGATCCGCGCATGGATGTCTTTGCAGGCTTTTCCAGTTGTACGCCTTTGATAGATGGATACTATTACAATGATTCCAGCGCCTATGACAAATTCGTTGGGTTTGGCGCAAAACCAGTGTTCCTTTATTACTCGTACGCAGGCACTACTGATGACCAAAAGCTCGTCTTAGATGAGCGCAACGCCCTCATTGACAGACTGGAAGCAGAGGTTTTAGGCATTAGTGGCTCGGGGCAAGAAATTGGCCTCCAGTTGGGTGCTGCCGTGGGTCAGCACAATGTCTACATAGACATGCTACTCTTTGATGAGCAGGCTTTCTTCGAGCGCATCAAGCCCCTTATGGCAGACTTCGGACACATCGTTTACTGCAAAGAGTACACCCCTGCAGGACAAGAGTTCATTTTGAGCTAAGCAGGCTACCTCAAGGAGGGTCTGCACAACAAAAAGGAGAGTGGGATGAGTAGAATAGCCAAGCGTGGACTGGTCATCGGTGCCATATTAGTAGCCTGCGTCATAGGCATCTATCTTTTGGGAGAAATCGAACTACTCCTTTCTTGGAGAGGTGTATCTCTGCTGATTGCAGCTTTTATTGCTGTTGTTGGACCAGCGCTCTTTGCGCAAGCGCAGGAATCGCAAGAAGGCCTCATCAAAGAAGACTATCATGCTGCCAGGCAAGAAGCCGCAAACGCAGCACGTGGCCAGAGGGTGATTCCCGAGCTAACGGCACAAGAACGAGCGGCGCTACTCGAGGCACTTGAAGGAACAAAGCTGGCCTGTCTTAGGCTTACGACTCACAAGAGACCCACCACTGTCTTTGAGAGTAAGTTTGGGGGAGCACCCTATCTTCCTCCAGGATTTGAGTACCCACACAACAAAAACAAAATGAGCGAGAGATTGCCGCTCAAGCTGCTTTGCCAACTCAATTTTGAACAGCTGCCTCCTCTGCCCGGATTTCCTCACCGAGGTTTGCTTCAGTTTTACCTTGCCTTTGAGGAGTGTGAGGATACCTACGGTGCAGATTTTGACCACCCCACCAAGCAGCAATCCTGGTGCGTCATCTATCATCCAAACATCATTACCGATGAGAGTCAATTGCAAGCCCCGCCCAAGTTTGAGCATGCTGACGCTTTCTTTCCCATTGAAGGAGAGTTTGCCCTGGAGGCTGATGCTGACTTCATGTCAATGACCTCCATTGACTATCGTTGGGAGAGCTTCATAACCAACCATCTCGATTCCATGCCAATGGGCGAGGCAATCAAGGGCAAGTATGAGGTGGACGACTTGGCAGTGCTAAAAGACGAGGAGCTCGATTTCATCGGCCACCGCATAGGAGGCTATCCCTACTTTACACAGGTGGATCCTCGGATTGATAAAAGGTATAGAGAATACTCCACGCTGCTTTTGCAAATAGACAGCGAGGATGAAATCATGTGGGGCGACGCTGGCGTTGCCACATTCTTCATAAAGCCAGAGGCACTTGCGCAAGGCGACTTTTCTGACGTTCTCTACTCCTGGGACTGTTGGTAGGCTTGGCGTGAGTAAGATAGAGTAGGCTTAGTATATTATATAATCCTCCATATAAAGACCCGCCAGTGTGCATGTAAACAGAGGCCGGCGGGTTTACTAAGAACATTGTAACACACGGGTCTTTGACACCTAACTAACCCTCCAACACAACCTAACCCTCCAACACCTAACCCTACAACACCTGGGCTGTGTCCCATAGTTGACTTACAACCAGAAATCTTTGCTGACTGTCCCTCTTGAGATTGGTCACAATGAAATAGGAGATGCGGACGAACCCGAATACGGCATATCTGAAGATATTGTTGAGCTGTTCACGGTACTCGGCTTTCCTGCCCCTGACCCCATTGCTCTGATGTCCCTGCATCATCAGATAGCGCAAAAGCTACACGGAGTGAGTGAGCCAAAAAGCGATCATCCGCATGACCTTGTTGATTTACAGGTTATGGCTTCCAGAGACAAGATTGACTATCCAAAAACAAAAGAGACTTGTGTGCGCTTGTTTGATTATCGGGATATGCAGACATGGCCACCTATCATTGCAAAGGGTGAGAACTGGGATAACCTTTACGAGAGTCAAATCACTGGTTTGTCTGTTTTGGAAACTGTTGATGAAGCAATAGTTTGGGCAAACGATCTCGTTGCTCAAATTGATTTTACGGACTAGTGCCCTCGGCCCTTGCTGCGTTCACGTTTGCGCCGCAGTAGCTCAAGTAGCCTAGGGAAACGGGGCTGGTGTCCCTGTCCCACTCTCAGCTCCGTCCCCTCTCTGTCCTTTCTGCCTCCGGTAAAAGCTGTCCCCATCCCAAAGAAAAGTGGAGGAAAAGAGTGCTCGATGTGCCCACAGTTACAGACCGGGTGGCTCAAGCAACAGTGAAAGCATATTTGGAGCCAGAAGTGGAGCCCTTGTTTCATGAGGATTCCTATGGCTACCGACCGAGCAAATCTGCGCACGATGCACTGGCGGTGACCCGCAAACGGTGCTGGACGAGTTGACTCTTTATACGTCCCCCTGCCAACTCCCCTGTCAACTCCCCCTGTCAACTCCCCTGTCAATTTCGGTGCTTCTCAGGGTTGACGAGGGTTATTTTGAGCTTGAGTGAGGTTTTGCACTTGCTCTGGGACAGGGATGTCCCAATCATTGGCAAAATTGGACGGTAGCCCCGTCCCCTTTTGCTATAATGCGCTGAGACCTTGCTTCAAAATATCTTTCGCATATCCGCCTTAGCACTGCGCACCCAATAAAGTGCAGGTACGCCACCTTCAATTACGTAATATCCTCGAAACCAAAGCGCTTTAAATGAGCGGTATTGTGTTTCTGGGTGTTCACTAAAGGGATAGTGAGTACATACTGGACGCCATTTAGGGTCTTCTTCCAGTCTGCTAAGTGCTTCTTCAATCTTATCAAGTAGTTCCTCTTTCCATAGATCTGCCTTCTCGGGACAATCTATACTGGCGAAGAACTTTTCAATGCTCTCAAGGGCGTTTATGATGTCATTCTCTGCTCGAGGGTGGATTATTGGCTTAGCCATTTTTATCACTCCGCAACTGCTCAAAGAGCTCGTCAACGGTGATGCAAGTTACTTTACCCTCTATAACCTCTTGGCGCCTTCTTTGAAGCTCGTTGAAAATCTCAATGTTTTCTTCTCTTTCAAGCTCGTCATAGGCTGCTAGTTGGCTATCCATCATAACACCTCCCTTCGGATGATGCCTCTATTGTACCATCCTGGTAGACCTCTGCTGCAAGATGCAAAGAAAAAGAGTAAGGGGGAGAAGCAAGACCAATAGTTTCCATCGTTGTCCTTTCTGTAGCATGTCTGGTTCTTCAGAAATCTAGCCTACCAAATCAATCTAAATTTCCCCCAAACCACGTCTAAACGCAAACTAAACTGGCAGCCAGAACTTAACCATTTCTCAATAGAATCTAAACCGAGGGTATTGCTGAAATTGTTGAGCGTCGGCAGCTGAGCCTTGGTTTTTTGAGGCGGTCGAGGAGAGAGGCTTAGGCGAGCGTCGCAATCATGAGGAAAAATGGGGCAGCAGCGTCACCCTGAGCTGTCAAACTAGTCTTCCCCAAAGGACTCCTTGCAAAAGTTTTCTTTTACAAATTCTTTACCGAGCTTGCTGCTTATATTGCCGATGACAAAATGTTCAAGGTGAGAAAGTTTGAGCAATGTCATGTCGCTGCTGGAAAACCGTTGATAAGTAGTGTCTGCCTACATCGGATAATTCATAGAATGGATTCTTCTCGGTTAATCTATCGATTACTGAAGCGTCAAGCTGGGTAAGCAGCAAAGCAACAACTTCGCTCTTTTTCAGGCCCTTAACTTCGATACAGTTTTCTACTGCTATGACTTTGAGTTCATCAAGCTTCTTTTTGCCCAAAAAATTTCTAGGCTTGTCTTTAGTAAATAGCCCCCTTCGATTAATTCGGTGTGGTATTTTCTGGAATCATGAATGCCAAACTCATACTGCCACCACCCAGGGTACTCTATGTTTTCCTCTTTAACAGCGCACACATAATCGATATTACTTAATACCAGCGCACACGTCGGCATCATAAACAAGCTTTTTCACTATTATTCTCCTTGGTATGTTGCTCTACTGAAGCCTAGTGATTGGGCACATTTCAGTCTATCAGATTACAATCAAATGACTTGATTATGCAGCTGATTGGAGCATTATAGAGACGGATTTGGCGCTCCTAGCCCCAGCAAATTCCATAGTCATCTGGTCACCGAGCAGTCTCGCCAGAATATCGTTTTCTAAAGAGCGCAGCTTCAGGTAGGTTTGCGTTAAGAAATTCCCGCTCCCGCAGGCAGGATCCAGTATGGTCAGCGACGCAATACGCTCCCCTGCAGCGCACGCAGCGCTCCCTTATTCTCCCCTGCTTTTTGAAACTCTAACCGCAGCTCATTCAAGAACAGCGGGTCTATGACTTTGTGGATGTTTTCGACACTGGTGTAGTGCATTCCGCCTGCGCGGCGCTCGTCGCCAGAGAGTATCGACTCAAAGATGGAGCCAAAGATGACGGGGCTGATCTCTGTCCAGTTGAACTCGTAGCCCGCCTTTTGCAGCATCTGGTACTTGATGTCGTTGGTAAAGATGGGCACTTCTATCTCGCCTTCAAAGAGGCCGCCGTTGACATAGGGGAACTGCGCAAGCGTCTTGCCCAGATAGGCGCTGCGCTGGTCCTCGGGGGTATTGAGTACGCCAAAGAGCTTGATGAGTGCGTCTCTAAACACGCCCTCTCCTGCGGGAATCTCCTTGAGATAGTTGTAGAAGAGGTTCTTTTCAAAGAAACCGCTGTCTTCTGCGTAGAAGCAAAAGAGGATGCGCACCATGAGGACGGCGAGATTATGGCGAGAGGCCTCAGGGTCGTGATACTGGTGGCGGATTGATTCATAGACCTCGCCGATGAGGCGGGCGGCTTCGAGGTTCAGCTGCTTTTGGCGAGCGATTCTTTGGTTGACGGGGTCTACGATGAAGCTGAAAACCTGGAGCTGGCTGGGCAGCTCTGGGAGCAAGACCGAGATGGGGCTCTCGCCGTTGGGGTCGGTGCGGCGGTCGTAGATGAGGAACTCCTCAAAGTTTGAGACGATGATGAAGTTGGGGGCGTCGCTCGTGGGCAGGTAGGCGGCGTAGCGTAGTGCCTGCTCGTAGGGGGTGAGCGCCTGGCCGTCTGACTGCTGTGCTGGTTTGCGCAGGTCGATGCCGCGGGTCTTTTGCTCGATGAGCACCTTGGCAGGTGGGGATGTAGCCGTCTACTCACTTGGTGGACTTGCCTACCTTGACCTTCTTTTGGTAGTCGATGACGTGGTGGACGCGCTCGATTCCCATAACTTCTTGGAGAAACTGGTTCCATAAGGTCTCAACATGCTCGTCTTCTTGGCCGCGGCCGTGCCACTCCTCAGCAAAGCGCTCGGCTGCCAGAGCTTTGCTGGCGGAGGATGCGGAGGACGCTGGGGGTCTGGTGGGTGTGGGTGGACTCGCGGGCGTTTTCATAGGTCTCCTCTTTGGTGATGCATTCCATTCTCTGCAACTTCTAAAACTTCTTTGATTTCCTCCAGCAATGCCTCTTCTGATGGAAGATACAGTTGGTACTGGCTTGCTAGAATTTGAGCGTTGTCTTCGGGCAGCGTGATTCTCACCAGGCTGTCGTTTTTTGCAGCGCAGAGCAGTATGCCTACTGATGGCTTTTCTTCTGGCAGCTTTTCGTAGCGATCATAGTAATTAACATACATTTGCAGCTGCCCTAAATCTTCATGAGTGATTTTGTGTGTTTTAATCTCTATGACGACAAAGCAGCTTTTCTAGCTACCGCAAGGACTGCCTCCTTGTCATTGCTGAGCAAGAGTCTTTCGTAGAGTGACGAATGGATTTGTCGCTCTAGCTCACGGCCAGTCCACGCGTTGTTGGTGGCTTCCAGTTCGTAATATTCTCGTTTAGAAGCATCGTCAATGCCAATGAGTAATCGATACTGGTACCAGTTCAATTGCGTCCGCAGTGCGGACGCAATTGGGTAAGTCCGATAGAACTGACGAGCGCGCTCTAGCTGGCGAACTGAGAACCCACTCCCGAATTCTGGCTCAATGACATTAGCCAGACTCTTGATCAAGTAAGTGCCATACTCCGCCCGTTCTCTTCCCGTCTGCTCCTCCTCAAAGATTCGCTCGCCCAAACGCCAATACATCATAACCCGGTTAAAGTCCACGCTACGAATAGCGGCATTACGCGAATCGATGATGATGCTTTTTGCATCATTAACTAGCGAGTTACTAAGGCTCTGATCTTTATTCAGCATAATGTCACTCATGTTTAGTCGCCTCCAGCTCCTGACACCAGCATCTTAGATGACTTGCTTGCCAGATGCTCTAATCAATAAGAATAGCAGAGTTGATGCGCTTTTTTTGCTCCATCCATTGCGAGCGATTGTCGCGCAAAACGAGGGGTAAAACGGGCAGACTGCTGCTGACCATCTAGTGCTGAAGTGCTAGGTTATGCTCGATACACCTTGGAGGTGGGAATGTAGCCGTCTATCCGCTTGGTGGACTTGCCTACCTTGGCCTTCTTTTGGTCTTAGTCATGCTGAGTTCCCTCGCCTTCTTACTATGCTCGCTACAAATAATGCACGGGCACCACATAGGTGTTGGAATCAAGTTTCATTGCTCGCTCATAAAGGCAAATGATAGCGCCAGTTCCGCGCTTTGATTCCTTAACCTTCTCCAAAACAGAAAAGGCCTGTGTTGAGCCAATCTTTGGATTTGCTGTTAGTTTGATTTCAACGGGATGTAGAATGCCATTTTGCTCAATTATCAAATCTATCTCTGACTCTTTGGTTTCTAGCATACCCTCTCGCATCCGTCTGATTTTATCTCTTCCACGGTAATAGCTTACATGAAAACGATAGTCGATGCCGTTATTTGAATAAGACTTGAGTATCTCGCTCACAACGAAGGTCTCAAAAAGACTGCCGGCCATGGCGCCACTTTTTGCAGTCTCGGCATCCTTCCACCTGGTGAGATAGCACGCCAGACCAGTGTCGCGAAAATACAACTTGGGAGTTTTGACTGCCCTGTTGAGGGCACTGTTGGTAAATGGCTGCAAAATGAATACCAGTCCAGTAGCCTCCAGAGCCGAGACCCAGGACTTAACGGTGCCGAGGCTGACTTCCAACTCATCGGCCATATTCTGGTAGTTTAAAAGTTGGGCAGTGCGGGCAGCAGCTGCAGTCAAGAATTGGATAAATTTCATTTGATCCCTCACCTGCAAAAGCTCATTAATGTCCCGCTCCAGATAGGTGCGCACATAGGAACTATAGTAAATCTCCCAGGGCATCTCTTTGTCTTGAAGCTCTGGGTAGCCACCTCTATGAATGACCTCCCAGATATCTTTGCAGGGTATGGCAGACTTGCTGCGGCTTTCCATATATTCCTCGCTCGGAGCAAAACTGCCTTGGTTGCCCACACCTTGAATCTCTCTGAGAGAGAGTGGGCTCAGCTCAAGAATGCCAACTCGACCAGCTAGCGTCTCTGAAACCTGCTTCATCAAATGGAACTGCTGAGAACCCGTAAGGAGGTAAAGCCCCTTATTGCTACTCTTGTCACACTTTATCTTGATGTGCCTAAAGAGCTCAGTAGCATATTGCACCTCGTCAAGCAGCAAGGGAGGTTTATTGTCTTCCATGAACAAACCGGGCTCTTGTTTGGCCTGGTTCAGGGCAACAGGGTCATCAAAGCTTACCTGTCGATAGTCTGAAAAAAGGTGCTCTAGCATGGTGGACTTTCCCACTTGCCTGGATCCAGTTAAGAAAAGCACCTTAAACGTGCGCGCAATTTTTTGTGTAAGCGCTTCCAGCTCTCGCTCAATATATGCCATGCTTCCTCCCTTGCCAAGCTTGCGGCTAATCTGCATTTATATTGCATTATAGCCGCTTCCTGTTCTCACGGCAAGTTGCTAAGCGCCAGCCTAAAGCCTAAGCTTGAAGCCAACTTGAATTGGCATCGGTGTGGGACAAAGGGGTCGGGGCTCGTGTCCCAATCATGGGCAAAGTGGGACAGCAGCCCCGTCCCCCTGTCACCCCTGTCAACTTCAAAGTGACTCACCAAATGGTAACTTACCAATAGGTAACTTGTCTAAAGGGTCTGGCTGAGGGCTTGGTGGAAGGGGGCAGAGAGGATTGCCAGTTAGAGCTTCTGCGCCTTAATAAGATAAATCGCTCCTAAGCTTTTGGGGATGAGTTCGACGCTGACGCCTTCAAATCCGAGCTCGTTTAGAGCAGACGCCAGCAACAAAGCTGATCGACGCAGCCACTGGCCTCTTGGGAAGAGCAATGTCTAGACCCGTAACCTGCGTTTGAGACAGGGCCTCTGCAAGTCTTTGGGCAAAGGAAGCGTCCCCGCAGCCAATGTCCAGCAAAGCCCTGGGCAACGGGCGTATCTTAAGCACTTCGTTATAGAGGGCTCTTTGCGCCAGATTCATGTGACCTCTACCTCAAACTCCTTAGTAGAGAGATTGGCATAGTAGCGCCCATGAGTAGCGGCAAAGCGCAAGACACAGTAGTCGGGGTCGGTAACGCCTAGGGGGTAGTAGAGGGTGTCGCCTTCTTGCCAGATCATCTCTTTGCTGGCATCGTCCTCCAGCACCTCCATGGTGCCAACCAACAGGACTCCTCGATAGAAGCGCTTATCGCAAAAGTAAATGGATGCCTTGGGGTTTGCCCTATACTGCGCCACGCGCAGGGAAGAAGTGTTAGTTGAAAACCAAAACTCGCGGATGCCCTCACGCTTTCTGGGCGAGAGCATCGCCTTCATGAGAGGAAAGCCCTCCTCGTCAACCGAAGCGATAAACGCAATGGTCTGCTTGTCAATCAAATTGCCAATGGTTTTTTCTGGGTCTTTCATCATGCTCACTGCCCTCGCTCTCTTGCTTTCACACTGAGTTCGCTCTAGGTAACCCAAGGACACAATTTTACTACGACCTCTTCCATCTCGCGTTTGATAAAGTTCGTGGAGCCCTCCAATTGAGTGGGGTTGCACCGGGGTTGCACCCGCAATAAAGAGCTAGACAATGGAGAGTAAGGAGAGTATTATGTAAAGGTACTACTTAAGGGTAATACCTATATATCCTACCCCGAAAGGTCGCCATGGATCAGGTTTTTGTTGATGATAGAGTGCCCTATCGACATCCGAGCATCTCAAAGGAGGATGCCGCAACGGCCTGGATGAACTGCATAAAGTCGCTTCCGCGACTTGATAAGAATCCGGATGAATATCTGGCCATAGGTACCGACGGAAAAGGCAGGCTCTTAGAGCTGGTGGTCATTCGCAACAAAGAGGGAGACTGGCTGATTTACCATGCCGTAACCCCTCCTACAGAAAACGCAATTCGTGAGCTGCAAATGGATAGAAAGAAGAAGCAATGAGCACAGAAAAACTACATAAGAAATTCGGTGTTGATAGAGAGCAGCTTGAAGAATGGGCCTCAGAGTATGAGAGCGAATCATGGAGCGATATGAGCTTTGGTCAGATCACCCAAGGTAGGCCAAGAATCAGCCGCGAGGAGCTTAAGCCCATAACGGTAAAGGTGCCAGCATCTCGATTATTGGCTATTCAGCAAGTTATCAGCAATAAAGGCATGACGCAATCTGAATTCCTGCGCCAGGCAATTGATCACGAGATTATTGCACTGTCATAACGGAGCTAGAGCAATGGGGTCCATTTGGGCAACCAATGAGACATCTGCCAGGGCATATTGGAAAACCAAGGCGCACTGGTCAGGGTCGGCAGTTAGGGCTTCCTTGCCTTAATGAGAGAGAGTGATCCTAAGCTTTTGGGAATGAGCTCGACGCTGACGCCTTCAAATCCGAGCTCATTGAGAGTAGATGCCAACTCTCCGTGCCCAATGAATCTGCCGCCGTCAAGGCGCTCGACTGTCCACCCTAAGACTCGGTTTTCCAGCCAGCCTTTTTTGAGAGGGTCCGCAATCAAAAGCCAGCCGCCCAGCGTAAGCGCTCGATGTGCCTCTGCTAAACCCGCCCTTTTGTCTCCCCAGTGATGCATCGACATACAGCTACTTATGACGTCAAAGCTCTCACTTGTAAATGGCAGCTTAGCAGCATCACCAGCAACAAAGCTGACCGAGGGAGCCACCGCCCTTTTGGGAAGAGCGATATCAAGACCCGTAACCTGCGCTAGAGGCAGAGCTCGTGCAAGGTTTTGGATAAAGGAAGTATCTCCGCAGCCAATGTCCAGCAATGCCCCAGGCAGTGGACGTATCTTAAGCACTTCGTTGTAAAGGGCTATTTGCGCTTGGTTCATGTACCCCTCTCTAGGACATATTGGAGGACATATTGGGGACGCTACTAATTATGTCTGATTCTTTCTCCCAAGTGTTCTTCATGTAACTCCTCCTAAAGTGCCCGCCAGTTTTGATAAGATGCACTGACGTTGCTGTGCTGCAGCAGGCTCTCCCCACGGTAGATAACGCGTAAGGTGCACTCTGCCTCGCTCTTGCTGGCAAGCTGCTTCATGGCATTCAAGTAGCTACGGTTAGCTGTCTTGGATGACTTAATCTCAAAGAGCTCAAGGTGGTCGTGCGATTGCTCGATGATAAGGTCTATCTCTTTGTCCTTATTGCTCTTGTCGCGCCAAAAGAACATCCTTGGTGCCTTGCCTAAATGGTGCAGCTGCTTGCGCTTTTCTGCAATAACTGCGTTTTCAAAGAGCAGCCCGATCCTTTTACTTGCCTTAACACCTGCCTCGGTATTGAGCCCTAAGAGAGAGCAGAGTAATCCCGTGTCGTAAAAGTAGAGCTTGGCTGTTTTAATATGCCTGTTTCCAGTATTTCGATAATAGGGCGCAAGCCTAAAGGCAATGTAGCTCTCTTCAAGAATGGAAATCCATGAGGCAACTGTTCTTGAGTCGATGCCAATATCCCTTCCAAGGTCAGACAGATTTATGGGGCTCCCTACCTTAGATGCGCAAGCAGTGAGAAAGGTCTCAAAGCAAAGCACGTCCCTCACCGAGGTTTCGTTTCTAATGTCGCGCTCTACGTAGGTTTTCAGATAACTGGGATAAAAGTTGGGTGCTGGTATGTTTCTCGTAATAGCGCGTGGATAGCACCCGTTTACTATCCAGCCTTCGCCTGAGCTTGGAGCGTGCTCGCCTGCTCTCATTTCGTCAAGTGTCAACGGCAGTAATGACAGTACGCCAACCCTTCCCGCCAAAGACTGCGATACGCCTTTAAGCATGAGAAAGTTTTGAGAGCCCGAAAGCAAGTACATCCCTGGCGTATCTTCCTTATCAATCTTTGTTTGGAGATAAGAAAAGAGTGAGGGCGCTCGTTGAACCTCATCGAGTATAACCCTGCTGCCGCAATGCTCCAAAAAACCTCGAGGATCCTCTGTTGCATACTCTCGTATGTCTATATCCTCTAAGCTGAAATAGGCATAGTGAGAAAGGGCGTGAGTCAACAATGTGCTCTTGCCGCTTTGCCTGGGCCCCGTGAGAAACACAGCAGGAAACTGCTCCGACAACTCTCTAAGCTTGCTTGTTATGGTGCGCTCAAGGTAGACCATGTACTCTCCGCTCAAATAAGGCGACTGGGGTGGTTAGGGGTTGAGGGTGACCAAGGCTGATTGCTCTGGTCTAATTCTACAATAACAACTGGTCTAATTCAACATTAGCAAGAGGTCTAATGAGGCACTAGCAGCTCTCTCTGCCACTGTTTGGGTGAACGCCCAGGAGCACCGCAAAAGGTGCTCTTAAATATCAAACTCCTTAGTAAAGAGATTCGAGTAGCGCCCATGAGTAGCAGTAAAGCGCAAGACACAGTAGTCGGGGTCCGTAACGCCCAAGGGGTAATAGAGGGTGTCGCCTTCATGAGCGGAAAGCCCTCCTCGTCAACCGAAGCGATAAACGCAATGGTCTGCTTGTCAATCAAATTGCCAATGGTTTTTTCTGGGTCTTTCATCATGCTCACTGCCCTCGCTCTCTTACTTTCTCACCTTCTCACTTTGCCCGCTACAAAGGTCTATACTAACCAATTGCCAGCAAAACTGCGTGCTCGAGCAAGCGCGCCGACTCGACGACAAGGGCAGCAGAAGGACAGGATAACGATGAGAAGAGATGACCGAGCAGTAACTCAACTGGCAGCTGTCGAAGAAATCCTGCTTAAGTGCAAGACCTGCCGTGTTGCCATGGTTAACGAGGGGGCGCCCTATGTCGTGCCGTTAAGCTTTGGTTACGCAATTACTGGCTCCGAGGAACTGGAGCTCTATTTTCATAGTGCGCTTGAGGGGAGAAAGCTGGACATTTTGCGGAGCAATCACAAGGTATGCTTTGAAATTTCATACGAAGGCCCACTTGTGCAATCAAAAAATCCATGCAGCTACGGCTACCAATATGCCAGCGTAATTGGCTTTGGAGAGGTTTCCTTTCTAGAAAGCAAGGTCGAAAAAAGCGAAGCTCTCTCTGCTCTCTTCAGGCATCAAGCTCTGCAAGCTGCTTCCTTTACAACCGAGCAAGTGGATAAGGTTTGTGTGTTCAAAATCGTATCTACTGACTATACAGCAAAGCAAAGGTAGCTACCATGGCTAAGAAACTCCGCAAAACTCTGGGCGATGTAAACGCGCCATCCGTTGTTACCCTGCGCGAGCTTATCGACACACAGAGCAGGGAGACAATCCGCAGCTGGTGCCTTGCCTATGCAGAAAACACGATGCTCCCCCTCTACGAAAAGCATTGCCCAGGCGATGACCGCCCAAGTCGCGCAGTCGAGGCCGCCCATGAATACCTTAGGGGCAAGGTCAAGTTCCCCGTTGTCAAAAACATCATCCTTAATGAATGCCACGCTGCTGCCCGCGAGCTTGATGCCAACCCAGTTGCTCAAGCAGCGGCAAGAGCCGTAGGGCAGGGAACGGCGGTGGTACACACGCTCACACACTCGCTCGGCCTCTACTTTTATGCCGCAGCGGCAACTGCTTATGACAGCCTGGGGCTAGAAGCAAGCAATGAGGAGTACGCCCAAATAGCTGAGGAGGTATGCGCAAATTACACAGAGGCTCTCCGTGCAGTAGCCATCGCAGACGAACCAAACCCAGCCAAGCTCAAGTGGAACTGCTAAGAGGGACTTGCCTGGGGCAGAGAACAAGTTGATAACGCACAGGGATATATTGGGGGGCTATTGGGGAAGGGCTATCACCAACTAAAGACCTCGGCTATGTCCTCTCGAATGCAAAGATCAGCAAAAGAGTCTTGAGGTGTAGAGCTGTGATTGATGATAACCAGATGTTCTCCAGAAAAGTACCTCACCAGACCCGCAGCAGGAAACACCGCCAGAGAGGTTCCACCAATGATGAGCATGTTTGCCCCTGCAATGAGAGCGGCTGCCCTCTCCAACAAAGCTTCATCGAGGGCTTCTTCGTAGAGCACCACGTGGGGACGCACCGTGCCACCGCATTCCTCGCAATGAGGCACCCCCTCTGCCTGCATAACAAAAGCCAGACTGTGAGTCTGCTTGCACGAAAGACAGTAGTTGTGGTGCATGCTGCCATGGAGCTCAAGCACATTTTCTGAACCAGCCTTTTGATGGAGGCCGTCCACGTTTTGCGTGACAACAGCACTAAGCATGCCATCACGCTCCAGCTCGACCAGTTTGAGGTGAGCCGCATTGGGCTCAGCGTGCGCGTAGACCAGCTTGGAGCGATAGAAGTCAAAGAAACCCTCGGGATCCTTCCTAAAGTAGCTGGCGCTCACCAAGCGCTCGGGAGAAAGATGTCCATACTTGGTAAAGATTCCCTCGGCACTTCTAAAATCAGGGATTCCACTAGCGGTAGAAACTCCGGCTCCGCCAAAAAAGACGATGCTTTTTGGAGAAGCCTCGCTTATCTGCTTTCTCAAAAGCTTGACTTCGTTGCTCGCACTCATGATTTTTTCTCCCAATTATTCTTCATGCGATTCCTCCTGCAGTGACCGCCAGTGTCTTCCAGTTTTGAAAGGGTGCGCTGCCGGTGCGCTGCCGGTGCTCTGCCGGTGCGCTCCAGTACGCTGCCGTTGCTCTGCTGCAGGCTCTCCCCACGGCAGATAACTCTCAAGGTGCACTCTGCCTCACACTTTATCCAGCCATGCAGAGGCAACCAGGCAATCTATCGGGTGCTTGGTAACTAGACCATCTGCATCCTCAAGATTAATGTACCGACGCCCTGGCTCTTCATAACTAGACATAGAATGGTTGTCTGAGCGAATCACCAGCCCAAATTGGTTAATCCAATACAATCCTCCATAGCCCTCAATCTCACGCCAGTCTCGAGAACGCTGCTTTATGGTCAGTTGGTAGCGCGCAGGAGTCGAAGCAACTAGCTCTATAATCTCTTTTGTGGTTGCAAGCTCTTTGCTCTGAGCCAAGTCATGATCTGTTTTGTGAAGAAGCTGGTGATCTTCCCACGACATGAAAACCAGATTGGCAGCTCGGTTGTCAAAGCGGTCTCTATTAAGGTGATGCACTGACATCCCTCTATTTGTGGAATCAGTACTGCAAAACGCATAGGCAACCAGTCGATGTACGTGAAATGGTCTGGTAACCCTGGCGCCCTTATTGATGCATTCAATCTGAACTTGTAGATACTTTGTTTTTTCATCATTTTCTTGAAGCAGCTCGTTGCCGTCTTTATCCTTAATTCTTCCAAGAGAAGAAACATAGAGGCGGTGTTGAAATATGTAGAGCCTTTCCCAGCTTTCATGGCTCACTTGCTCAACGCTGGCTGTAGCTTCCACTGGGCAGGAGAAGCTGCCTGCCCCATTACACGTCCATGAGCTCTCAATAAGAGTGATGTCGCTCCCAGTAGCTGACCAACGACTTGGCATATAGCCTTTCGCGAGCATGCGCCAAGCCTGTCTCATGGCTTTTAGTCTATCTAGTAAGCTCATGCTTCCTTCCTAATCCCAGAAAAACGTGCGGTATGAGCCATGCCCTATGACTCATCAAAATCTCATTATAGGGTAAGCCTATGTGTTGAGTGCCCTACAAATCGGACAGGCACACGGGCTTGCAGCTTCGTTTCATGCAGACGAACCAAACCCAGCCAAGCTTAAATGGAACTGCTAAGGGCAATATGCCTGGGCAGAGGACAAGGTGAGGGAACGTAACTGTTGACGCGCTCACGCACCCACGCTCGCAATAATGAGCCAATATGCCCCAATACAACTAACGTAAGCCAATCACCGTGGCCATGCGACCTGAGGACTCGCCATCTCTACGAGCGGAGTGACAGCGAAGGTCGCTAAAAGTTGACCCCTGCCATGATGTGATGTTATCCAAAGCTATTCCAGAGGCTTTGAGCTTGGCTACGCTCATAGCCAGGAGATCAGCAAGGTAGTGGCCTGGCCTGGTCAAAGAGAAATGTGCGCTTTTGACACTGGGACTATTCATGAGCTCTGTCCGTGTGCTGGTGCTCACTTCAAAATCGGCGGCTTTGATGGCAGGTCCTATCCAAGCCTGGGTGTCTGCGGGCATTTGCCCACCACAGCGTTTGGCAAAACTCAGGCAGCAATTCTCAATTACCCCTCTGGCAATCCCGCGCCAACCTGCGTGAATACCCGCAATCATCACATGAGACTTTGAAGCAAGGATAATTGGCAGGCAGTCCGCAGTCGTAAAGGCAACGGCCGTGCCAGATGTGTCTACGATGGCTGCGTCAGCACGAGCGTTAGCGTGATCCACGGAGCGGTCAGCGGCACGGGCGTCAGCACAATGAGCAGCACAGTCAGCGGCACGAGCGTCAGCACGGTCAGCGGCACAGGCATCAGAACGAACTGTTCTATTGCCATAGGGAGGCAGGGCCACCAGCGCTCCATGCTCAAGCGAAAGCCACGAAAGGCTCACCGGAGCAATTGCATCCCCTAACTCAAATCGCGCCGAGTCTTCGGTACCCTCGCGAAAGCTGGCCATTCTTCCACAGCAACGGTGAGCCAGGGTAGTAAACGCAATAAAACTATCGTCCAAGCCGCCGTTATCCTGAAGAAATGGTGGCATCACCACCCAAAAATCACCGAGCAGAGCGGTGGCTAAATGTTGGTATGTCAAATCCTGAGTCAGCTTGCCTCAGCACTGCCCAAGCAGGGGGTGTCACTTGACGTACTCTTGCCGTGGAGACGCTCAAGCATGAGCCACAAAAGCCCCGATGCCAGGTAGATGACCATGATCGCAGGAAGCACAATGCCGGAGTCCTCGGTAAAAAAGGCAACTATGCCGCCAACAAGTATAGCCGTCATGCCGTGGCCAAAGAAGCGGTTGGTCTTGAGTGTGCGAGCGAGCTCCGGATTGGGCCTAAGACGCATTGCCAGCAAAAAGCCAAAGATTGCAACAACCACGATGCTCCAGAGCGAGGCCGTGAGCACCCTGAAGTTGGTGGCTGCTTTGCGCGCAATTATTTCCAGAAGAGGGGCAAGGCCGCCTTGTTCGGCAGAGCCAATGGCACGAGCCAGATGTGTTTCGCCCGAAGACCCAAAGCGATCAATGAGGATAAATGCGCCCACAATCAACACCACAAGGGCGAGTATAAGTAACACCTTGCGCCAGGTAATCTTCATGTCATTTGCCAGCAAAAAGAATACGGCAAAGCCAATGACACCCCAGGCGGCCATTCCCACATTTGCACCCCACCATGGTGCCGCGCAGATGAGCACGACAAAAAAGCCTACGGCTGCCAAAAACCAGGTGCTGTACTTGCTCGGATTTTTGACGCGGTCGAGCCAAAGCGCATACGCCATCACTGTTGCACCAAAAATCAGGGCTGCGCCCTCATTGCCGAGTCCGTAAAAGCGAAATGCCAAGATAGGCGAGTAGCTAAAGAAGCCTGAGTATGAAAAAGGTGCGCCAAAAAGCTGATCTATAGCAATGACAGCAGCCGTTATTGCAGCAAGAAAAACAACGCCGCTTGCCCCGCCGCGCAGGCGCAAAACCAGAAGTGAGAGGGCCCAGAGAATAGCAGTGCTTATAAGTAGTTGTGTCAAGACCGCAGTTTGTGTCTGCGGCCACGCATTAAAGAGAAACATACACCACGAGGCAGCTGGAACAGAAAGGCACCCGAGAATCAAAACCCTAAAAATGCTGCGCACGCGCTTAACAGTGAGCTCCTTCCAGTGCTCGTTTGCCCGCAAAAGAGCAAAAGCACCAGCAATGAGCAACATGACCACAGCCCAGATAAATGTGCTCACCACCGAGCCCCTCAAAGAATCAACCACCAAAGCCGTATTATTTGACTTGATGAGATACTCCTGGCGATCATCAAAGCTGTGCTGGGTCTCAAACGGAGCGCCAATCACCTCAAGAGAGGCGGAAACCTCAAGCAAAGCATAAAGAGAGGCCGAGAGATCAAGGTTGGTCGAAAGCCCCCTCCTCTTTGTTGAGTCAGACTCAAGATACCAGCCGGAGGCGGCAGAAGAAGGAGTGTTTTGGGAGGCAGACGCATCGGTGCTATCAACGGCAGACGCATCGGCGCTATCAGCAGCAGACGCATCGGCGCGATCAGCAGTGGGCAAAGCGCCAGGCTCGGTTGAAGAATCGGCTCGGTCGGCAACAGACAAGGCTCCAGGCTGAGAAAAGATAATAGGCCCCAAACCCTCTCTCTTCAATTGCGGATTGAGAGAGGCTTGACCTGCAAGGATTATAGTTGCGCTGGGGTATATCTCTGTTGCGCAGCGATACATCTCATCAAGAGTAATAAGAGCATCTGCCCAGTTAGCCTTAAAGGCACTGCTTGATGACTCTTTAGCCGAGGTCTCTGCGCGATAGAGATCGCCGGGGTCAATGACGATCAAGGATGGTTGATTCACCTTAATCGATTGAGCAACTGCGCGCATCTGCTCTACCATTGCCTCTCTATTGGTTCGCACTCCATAGGGAGCGATTTCGTCAGAAATAAGCAGATTGCTCGAAACTGAACCCAGGCGAACCAAGCCCTCGCGGTTCATTGCTATGAGGGCAGCAGGGCGCATGTGACGCTCGGCGGTATAAGAGCGCCCCAAATCCGAATTGCCTATAGCTGCGCTCACGCCGCCTGCATTTTCTATGGCAGAGCCCAGCAGTCCGGGAATAACCGTATAGTCTCCGCCTGCATTAACCGCGTTAATGCGGGGCAAGCCCAGGTATGCTATCTGCGCATCGCCCAGCTCATTTCCAGTTAGGCGGGTGTACATGTCAGCACTCGAAACCCCGTCAACCACCTCGTCTAAGTCATAGGACTGGCGAGCATTTGCATCGGCACGCGGCCAGGCGCCAGAGCTAATCGACAAGGCTCCCTCAAGTAGCGAGGGTTTTCCATCAAAATCCTTTACGCGCGAACGAGCATTAAGATTGCCAATTGCCGCTGTTTCCATAGCTGCAAAAATGTGAGGGGTTTTTGTAGAGCTGATATCTTCCCATGACACGTAGGGAGCAATAATGAGAACTACCTGCCTGGTGGAATCCATCTCGCCCCTGAGCGATGCCTGTGCATACGCAGGATTGGCCAGCGCTAAAAGCAAAACCAGCGCTAACGAAAAAGCAACTACCTTACGCACAAATAAGCTCCTTGCATGACTTAGACAACGACACAAGGCTGGCAGCAGCACCAGCTAGACAAGCCTACCAGAAAACCAACCCAGAGGCGACAAATGAGACAACATTGTAGGCTTTCCACTCAAGAGCGTTTGCTATTCATGATGCAAAAATACCTCTACAATTGAGCAGAAATATCGATTGTGCACGCTTTATTAAGCAAAACCCACTGAAATGCCCCAGATATGACCACTTTTAGTGCACAAGGAATCAGTATATCGTGCACAAACGTCATTTCTGCTCAATATCTTGTTAAAACTTGTAGAAGGGCTTGGGCAGATACCAAGAGCGGGTTGATTGTTCACTCCCCTGTCGCCCACGTTCGTATGTTGCATCACAATGCTGCAAAACCTTCTTATTGCACATATCAAGTGTGCGCAAGACCTTTGGCTGGGTGCCAAACCTTACTTGCACTTACTTGCGCTCACTTGTGCTTCTTGTTAAATGCTGAGGGCACAAAGCGATAAGCTTCCTTCTTGTCCATCTTAGTGATGTAGCGAGTGGCAATGTGCGCATTGCAGCTGGGGCAATAGAGGGCACCCTGGCTCACACCATTCCCTGACACTGACACGCTGCACTGGTGGTGGCGACACCAGACAACTACTATAATAGTAGGCACGTTGACTCCCGATAGTGAGGAATGCTTTTGGCCACTTTCATGTATATAGTGTGTGCAGTTGCCCAGGCGATACTTGCAGTTATTGCCATCAGGCTCTACATGAAAGACCGTGCAATAGGCACACTGATGCTGGTTTTGCCCATTGCCGCAGTTGTGTGGGACAACACCATCGTGGCACTTGGTGCCACCATTGGTGAGGGGTCATTGCTCATGGCGCTCTCGTGGCCGCGCTATATTGGACACGCCCTCTTTACCCCGGCTTGGATAGTGGCAGGTGTGAGCTTTGCACAGCGCTCGGGTGCACAGTGGCTCAACACCAAGGCAGTCAACGTTGGTCAGTGGGTTCTCTATGCAGTGTGCGTGGTGCTTGGCTTTTTGCGCTCGGTGGTCTTTCTCAATATGGAGCTTGTCGCAGAAGGTGGGCTGCTCTACTACAGAAATGCCAGTGGCTTTCCTGGCCCTCCCTTTGGGTCGGTCATCATGCTCTTTGTAGTACTAGCCTGCGCTGTCATAGTATGGCGCAAGATTAAGTCTCCGTGGATGTTCCTGGGCTCCTTGTTCATGTTGATCTCGGTTGGGGTTCCAGCCGCTGTCATTGGTTTTGATCTCACTAATCTTGGAGAGGTGGTCATGGCGGCATCGCTGGTGTATACCGGCTACGTGCTTCTAAGGCAAAAGGGGCAACCAAAAAAGCAACTCAAAGCTGCGCCCCCAGGCGGTAAATAAGCAAATATTGGAGCTACAAAAGGAGACCATAAAATCAAGAGGAGAGAAGCCCTTTTATCATGAGCACTGCCAGCTTCCTGCCATACTCCTTAAACTCCTCCACATCCGCAGACTCATGAGCATAGTGTGAGATATCCACCATATACAGCACGCCGGCGTGCATAAACTCAGCGTTAGCAGTCATATACCAATACGGCGTTTCGCCCTCTGCAGTAAGCCCATATACCTGACGATAGTAGACGGTTGCATCTACGCCCTCAATATAAAGTACCAGGTCGGGGTGAATGTCGATGAGTTTCATCTCGTGTTGCTCTATCTGATGCCTGCTTGAGTTGAGATAGTCAGCGGTATTAGTGGGAGCGGGATGCAGCGGCTCATAACAGGTCACACCAATGACATTAATCTCAAACTTACCAGGCGGAATTTTATAACGACCCTCGTCTTCATCGATGCTGCTGTTTCTGTATCCAATGCGGTACTCCCAGGTGTGCGTCTCAAAGTAGCGAATACCGGTAAAGTTAACTTCGTTAGGCATGAAGTTTGCAGGCATGGCCGTAGGGTAAAGCAGCCTGGGCCCAAGCTCGGCCTTAAGCTCTCCCAGCGTATCAAACTCTATTGTTTCGTAGTGCTTGCTCAAACAGCCGCTCATCGCAAACAGAGCAGTCACCAGCAGGCAAACCACCACTAATCGACGAAACACGAACCTCTCCTCATTTGCATACCATCTCGTTCATTTTACTGCTCCACCCGGTTGGCGATTAACGCCACCATAGTATCACATGCGCCCTGCCGAATGAATCGAAAATGGTGTGAGGGAGACGAGTGCAGCACGGGAGCAGCACGGGGTCGGAGCGCTCTTGGCACACTCTCAGAGCTCGACAATAACGCTCTGACCCCGTGCTACACCCTTGCCACACAGAAAGACCTGTAATTTTTTATATTTCTGGTCTGGCAGGACAGCTAAATTAGCTATACTTTGGCACAACTGGGAATACACCAACTACAAGAAAGAAGGGGAAGGTTTATGGCAACAGATAAGAAGGTCACTCGCGTTGAATCAAATGCAGAGGCTCCAGCCACACGCGACTGGAAACCAACACCAGAGGCAAAGAGCAAGGCAACCATGTTTCGAATCATAGCAGCAATACTATGGGCTTTGGCTATTGGAGCCGAGGCTTTTCTCATTTTTGGGATGCTGCTGCAAACGGCGTTCTTGGAATTCAACATGGTAATACTCATTATTGGACTGGTGGTAATTGCTGGGTTAGCAATTGGTGGTAACCTCCTGTGGAAGAAGGCAAACAAGCTCGACCCGGCCAAGAAGGCCGACACCGTACGCTTTTTCATTCAAAATCAACTGGGGCTCATCATCACGATAATAGCTTTCTTGCCCCTCATCGTTTTGATATTCCTCAACAAGGATATGGATGGTAAGCAAAAGGGAATCGTGGCGGCCATAGCCATTGCGCTCTTTTTGGTAGCCGGATGGACTGGGCTTTCACTTAATTCGCCCTCTGTTGAGCAGTACTCTGACGAGACCGCCCGCGTACAAAACCTCACGGGACAAGACTTTGTGTACTGGACAAAGAGCGGCACTAAGTATCACCTTTTTGATAACTGCCAGTATTTAAAGGGCGACAGAACCGACGAGCTCTTTGAAGGCAGGGTTGGCACTGCTTTTGCAGAAATCTCCCGCCTCGATACAGAGAAGCCACTTTGCTCCGCATGCGAGAATCGCTACGTCAAGGAAAACCCCGGAGCCACTACGGGGGCTGACAGCGTTAACGCCAGTGGCGCTGGAGCCGATGACGGCACCGACGAAGACAACGAGGACGATGGCAACGACAACATCGATGATGTTGATGACTACAATGACGATGAAGAAGACGAAGAGTAAGGTGGACTAGATAATGGATAAGTTTGCAGAATTCCTCAAGCTGGCTCAAAAAAACCCCGAGATGATGAAGGTAATTGGCAACTTCATTGGTGGAGCCAAAGAAAAGGACCTCAAGGACGAAGCCACTTTGTTTGGAAAGGTCACCGACATAGCCAAGCAATTTGGCATGGACATGACTACTGAGGATTGTAAAGAGGCCAAGAAGTGCGTTAAGAAGAAATGCTGTGGCACTGATGCCAAAGAGGGCAGTGGTGGTGGCATTGGCCTGGGAGATATAACCAACTTGGCTGGCAAGTTCCTTAGTGGGCAGAGCAGCAGCGGCAGCACCAAGGGAGGCGGGGTTGGTCTCGATACGGTGGCAACCGTAGTAGGAGGCCTCATGGGCTCCGGCGGCTCCAGCTCCAGCAGCTCCAGCTCCAGCTCAAGCAGCTCAAGCTCAAGCAGCAGCTCCAGTTCCAAGACGAGGACTACAACCAAGAAGGTTACCACCAAAGATGCCCCCGCGGCTCCAGCCAAAGAGGCCAACCCGCTTGACGTCTTGGTATCTCTCTTTGCCAAATAGGCAAAACCTAAAAGACTCCACAAGCACTATCTAATAGTCCCAGCCGCTAACTCTAGCAGCTGGGACTTTTTGCATTTCTCACATGGCGCAGCTCAAACTCAATAAGCACAGCTCGAGCTGCACCTGCGCTCAACCCGCGCTCGCTCATCCGAGCCTCAGGCCGAGTACACAACAGATACTTAGTGCTTGGAACACTCCTTGCGTTGGCGTGTTTTGGCGAGAATCATGGCTGAGGCGCCCAAGGCTGCAAAGAGAAGTAATGTTGCTGCGGTTGCAAAACCAGTGTCTCCGGTTTGGGGTATGTCGCTGGGTTTGTTTGGTGGTGGGTTGGTGGAGTTGTTGCTATTGTCGGGTGATGGTGGAGGTGCAATCAAGGGTGCAAAAACCCAGACGTATGAAGTGCCCGGGATATCTGGCGTGTCATAGCTATATTGGAGATATCCCTCTTTGAGAGACTGAGGATCGAAATCAGAAGGCTTGACGACTTTAAAATCAAAAGTCAGCGCGAGGTCAAAAGCAGAGTCAGGAGGGGCAGGAGGGTCAAGAGAAAGGCCGGGCAGACCCCAGTCCCAAAACCCAATATAGTTTTTGGCAGTAATACCTCCATTGATAGTTGCCTGTGATCCAGGCCAAACAGCAACACCATAACAGTGTGTGTCTAAGTCGGCATCGAGCGTAATGCTACCATTAACAGCTACCTCAGAGTTACCCTGAGAAGCAACTCCTGCCGCCCAAAGGGCTCGTTGAGGCAAAGAGATATCTCCTTGTACTAACACCTTTGAACCGCCTCCTGCATAGACACCCGCTATATGAGGTCCAGCGCCTGACCACACGACGATAATGTTTGCGGATGCGTTTACTGTGCAACCTTGGTCAACGTAAACTCCAAACCGTCCTGCTGAGATGCTGCCAAACAGTGCAATAGTTGCACCAGTCGCACAGATACCATCAGCTCGCGCAGTAATATTGCCCGTAATATCTATTGATGCGTTATTGCCTTTAACTGCCACTCCCTGGCCACTTGACGAGATGTTTCCAGTCACAGTGACCGATGCTTCTCCGTTGGCCGTTATGGCATCTCCGACAAAGTCTGCGTCATTTTGTAGATTGGCTTGAGCGGTCAGGCTGCCGCCGTCAACCAAAAGCTCATCGTAACCACTCGGTATAATGACATCTACAACAAAGTCTGCGCCATATTTAAAATTGGCATGAGCGGTCAGACTGCCGTCGTCAACCAAAAGCTCATCGTAACCACTCACTGTGCCGCCACCAAGGATGGAGAGCTCGCCGAGCACCGTGATGCTTCCACCATCAAGCGCCCAGTCAAAGCCTTTGAGGTCTATGGTAAGCTCTTCGCCAGCAGCAACCTCAAGGTTGACTTTTTCCTCAAGATTGCCGAGCAAGTAGATGCCATCGCCACTGTTGACAGCAGCGAGAGCCTCAGCAAGGCTTGCATAACCAACGTCAAGCGCATCGCCATCAACGTACACAGCGCACACATCTCCCTCGCCTGGCGGAGTATCGGCAAATGCCTTGGCTCCACCAGCAAGCAAAAGACTTGCTGTGAGCAGTAGTACACTAAGAGTCAGTAGAAGCCTCTTTAACAATAATAGCTTGCCTTGATCGTTTCCAGAACTCTTTTCAGCACACATAACAGTTGCACTTGAGGCTTGTCCATGTAAACTAAACATCCTAATTCCTTTCGATTATCGTACGGTAACAACCCAACGCTCCCAGACGGAAATCCCTACTAACAGCAAAATCGCTGCTCACTTCCCGCATGCTAACAGGATACCAAAGTTTTACAATTATGTAGACAACGATTTTGGACTGAGCACAGACCGAGTGCAGCAACGTACGCTGCTGCTACAAGTCATGTCATAATCCGTCATTGCGGCCTTTGCGCCGCAATCTGAACAGTAAACAAGGAGCTTTTGTGACAGCACCGCTCATAGCAAAGGATCTCAGCTTGGTTTATCCAACCAAGCGGATTTTTGATACCATAACGCTGAGCGTTGATAGTGGAAGCCGCATTGGCATCGTAGGAAAAAATGGCGGCGGTAAGTCTTCTTTGCTCAGGCTGCTTGCAGGAGATCTTAAACCAGATGCTGGCGAAGTCACCAAGCGAAGCGATGTTACTGTGGGCATCCTCCACCAAAAGGACTCGCTCGACTGCAAAGCCACGGCACTGGAAGCCGCAACAGAAGGCGTGGCAACCCACGAATGGGCAGCCAATCGCATGAGCCGCGAAATCATCGAGACCCTGCTCGCAGGCATCAAACACCACCAGCTCGTGGGGCAGCTCTCGGGTGGTCAGCGCAGGCGGGTCGACCTCGCCCGCATACTCATACAAAGCTGGGACATCCTCATGCTCGACGAGCCCACCAATCACCTGGACATACAAACGATTTTCTGGCTCGCCAAACATCTCAAAAAACGTTGGCTCAGGGGCAGCGGCTCACTCCTCCTCGTAACACACGACCGATGGTTTATCGACGAGGTCTGCACCAGCATGTGGGAGGTGCACGATGAGGGTGTCAGGAGCTTTGACGGCGGCTACTCTGCCTACATACTCCAGCGCGTCGAGCGAGACAGGCTCCAGCAACTGGCAGAAGATAAGCGACAAAACCTCTTACGCAAGGAGCTTGCCTGGCTCTCTCGTGGTGCCCGCGCCAGAGCCACCAAGCCCAAATTTCACCTCAAGATTGCCCACGAACTCATCGAAGGAGAGCCGCCGCCGCGCGATATGCTCGAGCTCAAACGGGCGGCCATGACCCGTTTGGGCAAGCAGGTGCTGGAGTTTTGCGGTGTATCAGCAACCCTTGGCACCAAGGAGCTCTTGAGAGAGGTTGACTTTCTCATAGGACCCGGCGACCGCCTCGCCATCATGGGTGGCAACGGCACCGGTAAAACGACGCTCCTGCGCCTGCTGACCGGAGAGCTCTCCCCTACTTCTGGCTACATTAAAAGAGGCAAGACGGTGCACATGGCCTACCTGTCTCAGCAGCTTGAAGAGCTTGAAGGCATGCAAGACTGGCGAGTGTTAGAGGTACTGGATAACAACAAACGCGGTGTAGAGATTGACGGAAAGTATGTCTCTTCAACAGAGCTTCTCAGTCGTCTTGGTTTTGAGAAAAGCTACCTGCGGGCACGCATCAATGATCTTTCCGGCGGCCAAAGGCGGCGCTTGCAGCTCCTCCTCACCCTGCTTGCAGAGCCCAACGTTTTACTGCTCGATGAGCCTGGCAACGACTTTGATACCGACATGCTCACCGTGCTGGAAGATTTGCTTGACACCTGGCCGGGCACCTTGATACTGGTGAGTCATGATCGCTATCTCGTTGAGCGCGTCACCGACATGCAGTACGCTTTAATAGACGGCAAGCTGCGCCACCTACCCGGCGGGGTAGATGAGTACCTGGAGGGTAGCGGAGGGGGTGACAGAGGGGCGGCTCTCCTGACACCGCCTGCTACGACACTGCCTGCGAGTAACAAGGAATCCCTTCCCTTGACACCCGCTCCTTTGGCGCCCACAAAGCTCAGTGGAAGCGAGCTGCACGAAGCTCGCAAGCAGCTCGCTTCCACTGAGCGCAAAATACGCACCACAGAACAACAAATAGAAGCTCAAGCTGCCCTCCTGCATTCCGTTGACCCAACGGATTATCTTGCTCTTGGTCAAGCACAATCAAAGCTCAATGAGCTAAAATCAAGACTGCAAGAATTTGAGTTGGTCTGGTTAACCCTCAGCGAGCGATTGGAACGGTGAGAATCATGATTCCAAGTATTATTATCTTTGCTGCACTCTTCACCGCAGCTTTTTTTGTAGCCCTTCCTTTTTATCTTAGAGCGGAGAGCAACGTAGGCAAGGGGCCACACGAGTTTAAGAAAGCCGCCCTGCTCAAAATAACCGTCAGCGGTATCTGTGCGCTTTGCGCTCTACTGGGCTTCATCATCTGGGGCGCTGAGATTGAATGTGTTCGCATCTTTATACCCATAGCGCTCATCTGCTCAGTTGTGGGCGACTACTTCTTGCAATACATTGCTCTTGACGAGAAGAAATTCAAGGTGGGCATTCTCTTCTTTGCGCTTACTCAGGTATTTCTCATCGTCTTTCTCTGTCTGCATCATGGAGTATCCTGGCCCGAATTTGCCATAACAGCTGTCTTTGTGGGCAGCATCATTGCGCTGGTCACCAAGCAAAAATGGGAGCTCGGGGAGGCAAAGATTCCACTCTATGTTTATGTGGCTCTCCTGGTCTTCATGGCCAGTAAGGCAGTTCTCCCTCTCTTTGGTTTAACGGGCATCAGCATCCCCCTTATTCTCATGGCAGCGGGCGCCCTGCTCTTTGTACTTTCCGACACCCTGCTTGGTTTTAAATACTTCTCGGGAGGCAAGGAGTCCACCTCAAAGCTCTACCTCATCACCTACTTCTTTGCCATTCTCTGCATCGCCTTAAGCAGCCTTTTTTGAGACGGCACAGGTGACAGGGGGACAAAGGTGACAAGGGGACGGCACAGGTGACAGGGGGATGGGGTGACAAGGGGACGGGGCGTTTGTCACCTTCATAAGGTGACAAA